>NZ_JBKETB010000002.1:0-471263 GCF_056355835.1 Bifidobacterium sp. LH_730 | reverse complement strand
GGGTCGTCCGCCGCTGCCGCGCGGATCTGCGGGTCCTCCAGATTGACGTACCTGTAGTCCGGGAACACGTCGCGCACCAGCGTCGACTTGCCACTCTGCCGCGGGCCCGTCACAGACACTACGGGAAACCATGAGGCCATCTGTCTGGCCTGTTCGGAGAGAACGCGTGGAATCATGATGCTTCCTTCTGCGAGTCACGGGTTTATGGTCCCTGATTTTACATTAGAAATTACCGAAATCATACATTAATAATTTCAATAATCTGTCATTAGAAAGTTCCGAGATATAGCATTAGCGACGATAATCCGTGATGAATCTGCCTCATTCTGTAACTATCTGCCTCATTTTGGGTGAAAATGAGGCAGATTAACCCGCCGATGAGGCAGAAGCATAAAAGCGACACGCCCGAAATCCGCACCGGTCAAGACCAGCGCGTATCTTAGCCACTCGTAAACCACAGACCGTTGGTTGAAGGTGACGCAAGAAGCCTTCCGAAGTTTGGTTCGCCAAGCCAGCGCAGGTTGAGAGATATAAGCCCGCGAGGGCGCGCAAGTGAACTTGCGAGGTTATGTTGCTCTGCCTGTGCGCAGGGCTTTTTTATTGCCCTGGGGCATCGCCCGGCAAAGCGGCCGAACCCGAGTGCCGACGGCCGTTCAAGGAAGGAACGCCATGAAGAGGCCCGAAAAGGAAGCGGTGGTCGCTCAGCTTACGGAGCAGTTCCGTAACGCTGACGCTGTCTACCTGACCGAGTACCGCGGGCTTACCGTTCCGCAGATCTCCGATCTGCGCGAAAAGCTAGGCCGCGATACTTCCTACACCGTGGCAAAGAACACGCTGGCTCGCATCGCCGCCAAAGAAGCGGGCGTGGAAGGCTTGGACGAGCTCCTCGCCGGCCCGACCGCCGTCACCTTCGTGAAGGGTGACTTCATCGAGGCTGCGAAGGTCATCCGTGACTTCGCCAAGGACAACAAGGCTCTGGTCATCAAGGGTGCCGCCGCTGACGGCACTGTCTACGATGCCGAGGGCGCCAAGAAGCTGGCGGATCTCAAGTCCCGCCCGCAGCTGCTTGCCGAGTTCGCCGGCGACGTCAAGGCGTCGATGGCGAAGGCCGCGTATCTGTTCAACGCCCTGCCGACCAAGGCTGTGCGCACGATCGATGCGCTGCGCGAAAAGCAGGAGAAGGCCGCCTGATTCACTTCGGCAGGCCACCTGGCCCGCCGCGAGAAGCAGTGCGCTTCGCATATAAATTAAACACAAGGTTTATCGGCTGCGGATTTCACCACTTCGTCCGCCGCCAGCATAAGAAAGGAAGCCATTATGGCTAAGTACACCAACGATGAGCTGCTGGAAGCCTTCGGCGAGATGACCCTCGTCGAGCTCTCTGAGTTCGTGAAGGCCTTCGAGGAGAAGTTCGACGTCGAGGCCGCCGCTCCGGCCGCCGTGGCCGTGGCCGCCGCTCCGGGCGCCGCTGCCGCCGCCGAGGAGGAGAAGGATGAGTTCGACGTCATCCTGTCCGCCGTTGGCGACAAGAAGATCCAGGTCATCAAGGCCGTGCGTGCCATCACCAACCTCGGCCTGGCCGAGGCCAAGGCCCTCGTGGACGGCGCTCCGAAGCCGGTCCTCGAGAAGGCCAAGAAGGACGACGCCGACAAGGCCAAGGCCGCTCTGGAAGAGGCCGGCGCCACCGTCGAGGTCAAGTGATTTCAGCGGGATATCCCGCATACATCGCTTCACAGGAACCCCGTTCGCCCATTGGGCGGCGGGGTTCCGCCGTTCTGGCCCCAAAGGGGGCGCTAATACGAGGATTATGCAATTCCTCGCCCTTGAATCCCCGAAAATCCAACGGACCATGACACAATAAGCACTAGTTGTGTATAAGAGGGAAAGGAAGGCCGACACCGTGGGTGCTGATCAGACGACATGGATGGTGAAGGTCAACGGGGCGGAGCGGGCCAATGTGGCGCCGGGCGAGCGCATCGAGATCGGGCGCAAACCCATGCGCCCCCTGCCCGATGACGGCATTCCCCGCCTCGAAGTCGTCGACGGCACCCGTTCGATGTCGAAGCGCCACGCCGTCTTCAGCGTCGAGGCCAACGGCGCCGCTTTGCTGCGAGACCTCGACTCCACCAATGGCTCCTACGTCGTCAGCCCCAACGGGGACCTCATGCGTCTGCCGGCGGGCGTGGATTTTCCGCTGCCCTCGACGACGATGCGCATGCAGTTCGGCGATGTGCCCGTCGATTTCGTGCGGGCCGAGCATCCCGCCACAGGCCCCTCCGAGCCGGTGCCTGATCTGTTCGGATATGCGGCCGCAGGCAGCCATCAGGAGCCCGACGCCGCGGGCATGTCGGTCGACGACATTCTCAACCTGAGGGCCGGCGAACCGACCACGATGTTCGACGCCGCGCAGGTGCAGCGCCGCGCCGCCGACCTCAACGAGGCCGAATCCCGCGTCTATCCGCCGGCGGGCCTTGGCACGCCCCAGGACGACGATCCCTTCGCCGGGCCGCAGGTCGATTCGATGCCGATCAATGTGGGCGCGTCCGTCGATCCCGGGGACAGCGAGCCGCGCGACCTGTTCTCCGACGCGCTGGACGATTCCATCAGCGCCGAAGGTCAATGGACGGAGGAGGCCGGCGAGGCGTCGAGCGCCGCCGATGCGGCCGACGCCATCGAAACGACGATATCGGTGAACGCCGTGTTCGGCTCGTCCGCGGCAGCCGCCGACGACGGGGCCGCGGAGGTGTCGGAGCCGTCCGAACCCGTCGAGGCCGCGGCGTCCGACGCCGATGAGGTCCGGGATATCCCGGCGCAGGCGTCGGATGCGGAAGACGATTCCCCGACGGATGCGACCGATATGACGCCCTCCGACGGAGCGCGGACCGAGGACCCCGGGCAGGACCCGGTGTCCGACGACGGCCAGGTCGATTGCCAACGCTATATGCCCTCCGCGGACGAGACCGCTGACGGGGCGCAGGAGACATACACCCCCGCCTTCGAACCCGGCTCCGTTTTCGAGCGTGTGTCCAAAGGCGAGTTCCAGCAGGCGGAACCGGCCGTCGAGGTCGAGGGGCTGACCTCCGAGGAGGCCAAGCGCACCGCAGATTTCTCGCTGCAATTTGAGATGGCGCGCCATCCGCAGCTGCTGCCGTTCCTGGCCATGAACCCGTCCCTGTATGACGACCTCTATGCCTGGTTGGCCGCCCAAGGCGACCCCGACATCGACCAGGCGCTGTCCCGCAACACGGGATATCAGGAATACCGCCAAGCGGTAGGGAAGTGAGCGATATGAGCGAACGCACCCACGAAACCGTCGCCGGATTGGACCGCATCCGCACCTGGCGCGAGCAATACCGCGCGGGTCTGGCGCCCTCGCCGCTCGAGGACGTCAACCAACTCGCGGCCCAACTTGACCTGACCCATGCGCATCCCTCCGGCATCGCCCAGCTGTTCGCCAGCGGACAGGCTCCGTTGGATTCGCTGTTCCGCGACAACGGCATGCTGCGCGCCGCCGTGCGCCGACTTGAGCGCGTGCTCGACGACAGGGCCGTCAAACAACGCGTCAGCGGCGTGGCCGAGCTTTCGCTGGTCGTCGGCGTGGCGACATGGAAGGGCAACGCGGTGCCCGTGCTGCTCTATCCGGTCGACGTGGCCGCCGGCCCGCACGGCGTCGAATCGGGCAGCGCCATCCGCTTCACCGGGCATGTCCGCCTCAACAGCGCCTTCGTCGCCGCGATGCGCGAGCAGGGCGTCGATCTCGACGAGACCGAGTTGTTCGACGGCTCGAACTACGACAGCGGCACCCCCGAGACCTCCGCGGTCTTCGCCGCGATCAGCGAGAAGGCGGCCGAGGCCTTCGCCGACTTCGTCATCGAGCGGCATATCGTGCTTGGCTGCTTCGTGTCCCCCTCCTCGCTGATGCTGGACGAAAGCCGGCGCATCATCGAACAACTTGAGCATGGGCCGACGGGCAACACGATCCTCGACGCGCTTGCCGGCAGCGAGGCCGCCGCGGCGACGCTGCGGGACGTCTCCCTGCCCGACTACAGCCCCTTCGACGCCGACCCGCACACCGAATACGAAGTCGGCGACGTCGATAACACGGTGCGATACGCCGCCAACCTCGCGGCATCCGGGCACAGTGTCTTCGTCGACATCGCGGGCAGCGGCGACAGCGCGCAACAGGCCGCCGCCATCGCCGCCCGCTGCGTGATGAACGGGCGTTCGGTGCTCTACGTGCCCTGCGTCACCGAGCAGAAGCGTCGATTCTCGCAGGCCATCAAAGCCAACGAGCTGAGCGAACAGACGCTCGACGTGGCCGACGAGCATCTCGACGCGGCCATCGACCGTCAGCTCATCGCAGCCGTCGGTTTCCAACCCGGCGTCGCCACCCAGCGCTTTGACCAGCTCGCCGACGAGCTGGTGGGCGTGCGCTCGCGACTGACCCGCTATCTGGGCGACCTGCACGGCGTCAACGAGCAGTGGGGCGTGTCCGCATATCAGACCATCCAGAACCTCGCGGCCATCGCCGTGCTGCCGACGCATCCGGCGACCCATGTGCGCCTTGGAGCCGGCGCCGCGCGCGCCCTCGGCGGGCATCTGGACGAATGGGCCTCCAGGCTGCGCCGGGCCGGCGAGCTGGGCGAATTCACGCTCGACGCGGCCGACACCGCCTGGTACCGCGCCTCGCTGACCAGCGAGGAGGACGCCGTGGCCGCCTATCAGCGCGTCGTGGACCTGCTGCAGAAACTGCTTCCGGCCACGCGCGAGCAGGTCGCGTCCACCGTCGAGACCTGCGGCTTCCCCGTGCCGAACACCGTGCAGGAGTGGGCGCGGCAGGTCACCGTGCTCAAGAACCTCAGGCGTGTGCTCGACGTCTTCCAGCCCGAGATCTTCGAACGCGACATCGATTCGATGATCGAGGCGACCAAGCCCAAGGCCGCGCGCAAGGCCGAAGGCAGCTCGATGGGGTTCTGGGAGCGCCGCCGCCATGTCAAGGAGGCGCGCGGGCTGCTGCGCGTCGGCGCGCAGGTCGAGGACCTGCACGAGGCGTTGAAGGTCGTGGCCCGTCAGGCCGAGCAGTGGCGCATGTTCGTGCCGCAGAGCGGCTGGCCCGTGCTGCCCGGAAAACTCGACGGCATCATCGAAACGCTCGAGGCGCTGACCAGCGACATGACCGCGCTCGATGCGGTGCTCGCCACGACGCCCGCCGGAGGCAACCTCGAGAACGTGGACCTCAACACCGTCGAGGAACGGCTCAAGGCATTGTTCGACGACCACAAGGCCCTCGACACGCTGCCCGAGCGCTGCTGCCTCGAGCAGGAGTTCGCCTCGGCCGGCCTCGAGGAGCTGGTGGACGACTTCCGCTCGCGCCGACTGCCCGTGGAGGCGGTCTCGGGCGAGCTGCAGCTCGCTTGGTGGACCACGGTGTTCGAGGACATCGTGCGTTCCTCCGCGATCATCTCCAACCAGGACGGCTCGGCCATGCAGGCCGCAGCCGACCGTTTCGCGCAGGTCGACGTCGAGCATGTGCGCTCGGTCGGCCCGATGGTGGCGCAGGAATCCATGCGCCGCCTGTGCGACATGCTCTTCTCCCGCACGCAGGAGGCCAACCAGCTGCACACCGTGCTGGCCGGAGGCGCCGATGTGCCGTTGGATCGCATCCGCCGGGACCATCCCGAGATCCTGTCCGCCGCCAAGCCGATCATGATGGCCACTCCGGCCACGCTTGCCGCGCTCACCGATCCGTCGACGATGGCCGATGTGGCCATCGTCGACGCGGCCGCGCATATCCCCGCGGTCCAGCTGCTGTCGATCATCAGCCGCGCCCGCCAGATCGTCGTGCTGGCCCATAGGGCCACGGTCACCTCCGAGGGCGTGCTCTCGCTGGCCGAGGTGCTGCCCGTCGTGCGCACGGTGTCGGCGCCGGTGCGTCGCGCCCCGAGGCTGAGCGCCTTCCTCGAGACCGAGGGATATGGCGATGTGCGGTACGATGTGGCCAACGACGCGGTCTGTGGCCGTGTGCGCTTCCACCGCATCGAGGCCAACGGCGTGCCCGTCATGGCCAGTGGGTTGGTGGAGTCCAGCCAACAGGAGATCGACGAGGTGGTGCGCATCATCACCGAGCGCGCCGGCCGTTTCACGATCGTGCCGGCCGGCTACCAGCTGGCCGTCGTCACGCTGACCGCGACCTTCCGCGCGCGCCTCGGCGCCGAGCTCAAGGCCATCGCCGCCAGGGACGAGGGCATGGAGCGTTTCCTGCGCCATGTGCGGCTCGTCGACATCCGCGACGTGGCCGGCGCGCGCGCCACGGACGTCGTGCTGTCCTTCAGCTACGCCAAGACCATGCACGGACGTCTGCTTCAGCAGTTCGGCGAGCTCGAGGGCGATGGCGGCCGCGGCATGCTGCTTGACGCCCTGGCGCTGGCGAACAGGGACCTCGACATCGTGTCCGCCTTCGGATCGGAGGATATGGACGACGAGCGTCTGCACCAGCCCGGTCCCCGCATGCTCAAGGATGTGCTCGCATGGGCGGAGCAGTTGGACGGGGAGCCTGTCCGTCCGTCCGTCTCGACGATGGGCGAGAACGTGCTGTTCAACGATCTCGCCGAGCGCATCCGCGCGCGCGGCCTCGAGGTCGCGGTCGACTATGGCTTCGACAAGGGGCTGCGCATTCCTCTGGCCGTGGGGCTCAAGGACCGGCCCTTCGCCCTGGCCGTCCTCACCGACGACGCCGGCTTCATGTCGATCGAGTCCACGCGTCGCCGCCATCGTGTGATGGAACAGGATCTGGCGTTCCTCGGCTGGCCCGTGATGACCGTGTGGAGCGTCGGCGCCTTCGTCAATCCCGACAAGGAGGTCGACCGCATCGTGGCGCGCATCGGCGAGATCTATCAGGAGGCGAAGTGAGCGAGTATTCCCCGGACCGCCGCACGCCGCGCAAGCATAGGCGCGTCGTGCGCGAGGGCACCGAGCGTTTCGACGCCGACGGCGTCAAACTCGAACCCGGCGATATGCTCACCGAGCGTCAGCGCTCCGACGACGACGACCGCCGCATATTGGGCGAGCTGCCGCCGCATTGGGCGGTATTCAACGAAAAACAGTGAACATATACGAAGAACCCCGGTTCCATATGGAGACCGGGGTTCTTCGTATATCGCCGACGGAATCTCCGCCCGTCAGTCGATGGCGCCCTCTTCGTCGCGGGTCGGCGCCTTGGTCGGGTCGAAGCCGGAGACGATGAAGACGACGCGGCGCGCGGCGGAGACGGCATGGTCGCCGAGGCGCTCCAGGAAACGCCCGAGCAGCACGATGTCGATCATCTGTTGACGGCTGAGGTCCACATTCTCGTCGAGCGCCAGTTCGAAGGTCTTCGAATGCAGCGCGTCGAGTTTGTCGTCGTCGGTGATGATGCGTTCGGCGGTTTTGGCGTCGCGGTCGGCGAGCATGCTGACCAGGCGGTCTGCGGCCTCGTCGAGGAAGTCCTGCATGGCCGTGAAGGTCTCCTTCGCCTCCTCGGGCAGCGCGGAGGCGGGGTAGGCGCGGCGCGAGGTCTCCGCCACATGCTTGGCGAGGTCGCCCATGCGTTCGAAGGTGGTGGCCAGCCTCATCGTGGAGACGACCACGCGAAGATCGGTGGCCACCGGGTTCTGCTTGGCCAGCAGCTTGACGCACTGGTCGACGACGCTGGCCTCCAGCGCATCGAGCTCGATATCGCCGTCGATAACGGCCTGCGCGGCCTCGACGTCGGACTTGAGCAGCGCATCGCCCGCGCCATGGATGGCCTTGCGCACGCCCTGCGCCATACGGTCGAGGTCGTCGGCGACCGCCTTCATCTCCTCGTTAAAAATAACGCGCATCGAATTGAACCTTCCTTATCCATCGATATGCAACCTTCTCCAAGTCTATTGTGCCGACCCGTCTTTTCCGGGCGCGCCGTCCACTGGCCACCGTGCGTTTGCGGAGAATTCATCGGCGCGTTCATATTCCGTTCATATGCCGGCGTGTGTCGGTCGATATATGCTTTCGCCTTCGGCTATCCGTGGCGCTCCCATCGCGGCGCAAGTGTGGGAGAATGGCCCTATGTCCGATTCCCCGCTTCCCTCGATCATCATCTTCATGGTGTTCGGCGCGATGGCGCTCGGCGTGCTGGTCGTCCTCGTCCTGAGCATCTATGAGCGCATCCTGCCGATTATCGAACGTCATTCCGGAGGCGAGTCACTGCGCGAACGGCTGTCCGCCCGATTCGCCGCACTGCGCCGCCGGCATCGGCGCGAAACGGAGGACGAGGGGGACGATCTCGGCGACGACACCGCCGCTCTGATGTCGATGCTCTCCGTCGCCTCGGTGGTCGTGGACGAACATGACGAGGTGGTCCGCGCCAATCCGGGGGCGTATCGTCTTGGCGTCGTCGTGGACGACGCATTGGTCGAGCCGACCGTGCTCAAGGCCGTCCATGAGGTGCGCGCCGCCGGTGGACGCCGCTCCTTCGATCTGGAGACAAGCACACCGGAGCGGTTCGTCGGACGGGAGGACGCCCCATCCGGCGGTCGGCGGCCGGGCTCCGCCGCGGGCGTCAGCCGGCCGAACTGGCTCAAGGTGACCGTCGGACGCATCGACGACCGCTTCGTCGTCGTGCTGCTCGACGACGTGAGCGAGGCCATCCGGCTGGGCCAGATGCGCGACTCCTTCATCGTCAACGTCTCCGAGCAGCTGCTCAAGCCCACCGAGGCGCTGGAACGGCTCGCCGTCGAATTGGAACGTCCGGATATCGACCGGGATCGGCTGCGCCGTGACGCCCACGAGGTGCGTGTGACCAGCGGACATCTGAGCCATATGGTCTCCGATCTGCTGCTGCTCATCAAGGCACAGGAACCGGTCATGCCCGCGACGGCGAACCGTTTCCAAGTGATGGAGCAGCTGCGCGCCGTCGCCGACGAGCTGGCCCCGGTCGCACTCGAATACGGCGTGCGCATAGAGGTCTCCGGTGACGACGGACTGGTCAGCAACGGCGAGCCCGAGCAGATCCGCGCCGCCGTGTCCAAGCTCGTCGAGAACGCGATCGCATATTCTCCGCGTGGTGCCGCGGTCTCGCTGTCCGCCGCGATCGCCGACGATGGCGCGCATGCGCTCATCCGCGTCATCGACCAAGGCAAGGGCATCGCCAAAGCCGAGCAATCCCGTGTCTTCGAACGTTTCTACCGTGGTGCCGACCAAAGCAATCGCAGCATGGACGGCGTGGGGCTGGGGCTGGCCATCGTCAAGCACGTCGCCCTGACGCACCATGGCACCGTGGGCCTGTGGAGCGCGCCGGGGCAGGGAAGCACCTTCACCCTGACCCTGCCGCTCGCCCAGTGAGACACAATCCACTTTCCACTTTCCCATCCGCGCGGCGAAGCCGTACCCCCATCGTCGCCGCCCACGGTGCCATGATCTCCACGGTGCCATGATCTCCACGGTGCGGTAAACCCCACGGTGCGGTAAATCACGAAATGGCGGAATTCCGCCGAAATTGCGTTTGCCGCACGGTGGAGATTACATCACCGTGGAGATTGCGTCACCGTGGGGTTGGTATGTGGAAGGAAGTGCGTGTGTATGTATGGGTTATGCGCCCAGACGCCGGTAATCCCAGCGGTCGTAGTACTCCCAGATCAGCATCAGCACGCCGATGATGATGCCCGAGGCGGTGACGATGATCAGGGGCTCGGCCCATCCGCAGCCCAGGGCCACCAGCGCCAGGCATACGACCAAAGCGATGCCCCACAGCGCGGTGCCGATGCCGAACACCTTGCGCAGGTCGACGCGCACAGGCTTGGGCGCGGGCCGGCGCAGGGCCGGATCGATGATCGGGGCGAATCTCATAGGCCCCATCCTACCCATCGTGCCGACCGGCCCGCGTCATCCGGAAGGCTACAGGCGCTCGGCGATGTAGTCGATGCAGCCGGTCAATGCCTTGACATCGGACGGTTCGACCGAGGGGAAGACGCCGATGCGCAGCTGGTTGCGGCCAAGCTTGCGGTATCCGGCGGTGTCGACGATGCCGTTGCCGCGCAATGCCGCGACGACCTGCGAAGCGTCGATCGATTCGTCGAGGTCGATGGTGACGACCGCATTCGAGCGGGCGCCGGGGTCGGCGACGAAGGGCGTGGCGTAGTCCGAGCGCTCGGCCCAGGCATACAGCGTCGAGGCGGAGGCGGCGCAGCGGGCGGTCGCCCAGTCCATGCCGCCGTTCTCGTTGAGCCAGCGCACTTGCTCCGCGAGCATGATCAGCGTGGCCACGGCGGGGGTGTTCAGCGTCTGGTCCTTGCGGGAGTTCGCCAGCGCCTGCGTCAACGACAGGAAGGGCGGCACCCAGCGCGTCGCGCCCGGAAGGGCGGCGGATGCCTCCACGCGGGCCGCGCGCTCGATCGCATCGGGCGAGAGCACGGCGAGCCACAGGCCGCCGTCGGAGCCGAACGCCTTCTGCGGAGAGAAATAATAGGCGTCGGTCTCGCTCACATCGACGGGCAGGGCTCCGGAGGCGCTTGTGCCGTCCACGAGGGTGAGCGCGCCGGCCTCGCGTGTGCCGGCGACGCGCCGCACCGGGGCGGCCACGCCGGTCGAGGTCTCGTTATGCGCCCAGGCGTAGGCGTCCGCATCTTCGGTGAACTCGGGCAGACGCCAGGTGCCGGGCTCTCCCTCGAAGATCGCCGGAGCCTCGAGGAAGGGCGCGTTGGCGGCCGACTTGGCGAATTTCGCACTGAAGGAGCCGTAGGTGCCGAAGGCCGCGCGCCGCTCGATCAGGCAGGCGCAGGCGATCTCCCAGAAGGCGCTGGCCCCGCCATTGCCCAGCGCGACCTCATATCCGTCGGGCAGGCGAAGGAAGTCGGCGATGCCTTCGCGGATCGATCCGACGATTTGACGCACCGTGCTCTGCCGGTGCGAGGTGCCCAGCACCGTTGTGGCGCCCGCCTCGAGCGCGGCGATCTGATCGGGGCGGATTTTGCTCGGGCCCGAGCCGAAGCGTCCGTCCTCGGGCAGCATGTCCTTGGGAATAGTGATCGAAGCCATGTCGACAACGATATCCCCTCCGGTCCGCGCGGCGGACGGGATGCCCGGGTATCGGAACGCGGGGAGCCCACGGATATAGCGGTATATAGGAAAAGGACATGGGGGCATATGGAAGCCGTGGATATCAAAGCGGTTCGATATGACACGCCCGGGATATGTCGGCCTGCGGAAGATGCGTCCCGGCCTCGCCAAGGGGCCTGCGCCGCGCCATTTTCCGCGGTCCGTGGAGCTCTGGCGATTGAGGATGGTCCCTCGCCGGAGGGCGCCCGACTTGCCCGTTGGCGGGACCGCGTTGTAAGCTCGCCATTTGTGACGGTACTGTAAGCGCTCTCTTCGGGGTGCTGACGAACCCGGCAAGGAGTGATTCGAACATGAGGCATGGAGCCCATAAGGCAACCACGAGCCCTTCCCAGCCCACCCTTATCACGCGTTCGTTGTTCGCGGCCAAGCGCGGCACCCACACCACCAAGGCGGTGCGTGTGGCGCAGATGGCGCGGACCAATGGCGCGACCGTCGCCCTGAGCGACGAAGTGATGGACAAGATCAACGAGCTCGCGCCCCAGACCCGTCGCTCCATCCGCATGGCCTCCAAGGCCGCGGACCGCCACAACACCATCGTCGTCTCGGCCTCCTTGGCCGCGTTGGTCGGCACCGCCGCCACCGCGCTGGCCTTCGCGCAGGGCGAGCGCAATCCCATGCCGCTGGCCGATGATCCGGCCACCACGACCACGCAGATCAAACGTGTGAGCGACACGGCCGCCTCCCGTTCCCAGGATCGCACCCCGCTGTCCTCCCTGACCCAGGCCACCGACGGCACCTGGCAGCTCGGCGATGTGAACTCCGCCTACGACGTGAACAACATGTCGCGCTCCGAGGCCAACAATCCGAAGGTCGCGTCCATGATGGACGAGGACCAGGGCAAGCTGCCCGAGGGCTTCGACCCGAACCACGCCACCGGCGACTCCGGCAATGCCTATCCCTATGGCCAGTGCACCTGGTGGGCCTATGAGCGCCGCGTGCAGCTTGGCCTGCCGGTCGGCTCGCATCTGGGCAACGGCAATATGTGGGCCGAGTCCGCCAAGGCGCTCGGCTACTGGGTCGACAACACGGCCCGCCATGTCGGCGACGTCATCTCCTTCTCCGCCGGGCAGGAAGGCGCCGACGGATATTATGGCCACGTCGCGGTCGTCGAGAAGATCAACCCCGACGGCTCCATCGAGATCTCCGAGTCCAACGTCAAGGGCCTCGGCGTCATCTCCAACCGCACGTTCTCTGCCGAGAAGGCCGCCACGTTCACCTATATCCACTACTGACGGATATCGGCACGACGCAGATTTTCCGAAAGGACCGACGGTTCGAGCCGTCGGTCCTTGTCGTATTTCCGGCGCTTTCGATGTCCCCTGAGATGACGAATGCCGTTGGCTTGGAGTGTCGTGCCCAGTGAATTCCCAGTTTGAATGGGTATGGTCGCGCCTTATGAGAACCGGCTCCGCTTCGCTCCGTATCCTCACCTCCGTTGTCTGCGCTTCCGCACTGTGCGCGTTTGCCGCCTCCCCGGCCTCCGCCGCGCCAGCTGCTGGCGAATCCGCCTCCGCCGCCATTTCCGTCCGCTCGTTCCCTGGCATCGACGGCTCGAGGCTCGACCTGACCGCCGAGGCCGTGTCCACCGAGGTGGATGCCGACGCCGATTGGGGCGGCATCGAGGAGCTGGATGTGCCGCAGACGAAGTCCCAGGCCGAGAAACAGGCCGAACAGCAGGCCGAGGCCGTCAGGAAGGCCGAGGAGGAGGCTCGCGCCAAGGCCAGCGAGGATGCCGAGGTGACGGTGAACGCCGCATCGGTCGGCCAAGGTGCGTCGCGCGGCGCGGACCGCGTCGAGCTCGACGGCGTGAGCGATGGTGCCGCGGCCTCGATCCAAGCCGCCTATGGTCTTGTCGGCGCGACCGGCATGGACTGCACCGCGTTGGTCTCCGCCGCCCTCGCGGCCCGCGGCATCGATTTCCACGGCTGGCCGGAGCAGTATGTCAACGTGCCGGGCGGACAGATCGTCGCCGATGGTTCCTTGAAGCCGGGGGACATCCTTATCTACGCCTATACCATCGGCGCCAACGCCGGAACCGGTCACTACGACCATGTCGCGCTCTATGTGGGCAATGGCCAGGCCATCCACGGCGGATGGACCGGAGGGACCGTGGCGCTGGCCTCCGCCCTGCTCGACAGGCTGACCATCACCGTGCGCCTGCCCTGAGCATGGCGGCGTGGCGGCGAACATGGCATCCGCGCATGACATCCGCATTCCGTGGGAGGATGCGGATGTTTTTGTATGTGGGGGAATCGTGTGTGCTAGGATATTGATTTCGATGATGAAAGCCAAGCAAATCATATCGTCCATCGCCGCGATCGCCGCCGCGAGCACCATGCTCGCCCTGGCCGGACCGGTCGCCAACGCAGCCGAGGGCACCGACACGGCCGTCGCCTCCGCCCGTTCCTTCCCCAAGGTCACCTCCGTCAAGAAGAACCTGCTCGCCGAAGCCACTTCGACCTCCGCCGATGCCGACGCCGACTGGGGAGGCATCGAAAGCCTCGACGTGCCGCAGACCCAGTCGCAGGCCGAGAAGGACGCCGCCAAGGCCGCTGAACAGGCCGAAGCCGCCAATCAGGCGGCCAGCCGTTCCGAGCAGCGCCAGGATCTCGGCGCCGCGGCCTCCACGCAGTCCTCCGCCCCCACGGCCTCCATACCCACGCCGCCGGCCAGTGCCAATGGTTCCGCCATCGCGGCCTATGCCACCCAGTTCGTCGGATATCCCTACGCCTACGGCGGCAACACGCCCTCCGGCTGGGATTGCTCCGGCTTCGTGCAGTGGGTCTTCGCCCAGCAGGGCATCTCCCTGCCCCGCACCTCCGGCGCGCAGGCGACCGTCGGCGTCGCGGTGCCCAGCCTCGCCGAGGCCCAGCCCGGCGACATCCTTGCCGACGGCATCCACGCGGCCATCTACATCGGCGGCGGCATGGTCGTCAACGCGATGACCCCGGCCCTTGGCACCGGCATCTCCAGCACGGCCGTGTTCATGGGCCGTCCGTTCGCGATCCGCCGTGTGCTGTGAGCATGGCATAGACGAAGTCTTGTGATGAAGCGCCTCCTTGCGGGGCGCTTTTTCATAGTCGAAAACACACTCAATCGCGTGTCACGGGGTATTGTTGGTTGTACCGAGGCGATGCGACGCAGCGTCGTCTCCATGATGAATGAGGAGGTAACCATGATCAACGACAAGGCCATTCTCGTCGGCGTTGATGGTTCGAACGCGAGTTATAAGGCCACGTGGTGGGCGGCGAACTATGCCAAGCACGCGGGGCTGACGTTGCAGATCGTCTGCGCCTATTCCCTGCCCAGCTATGCCGCTGTGTCTTTTGACGCGACCTACACCGCGATGGGGGATGATAACGCGGCCCATTCGGACGCGCAGGAGATTCTGTCGAAGGCGAAGGCCATTGCCGACGAGCAGGGCGTCGAGGCCGCCACGCTTATCGTCACCGGCGATCCCGCATCGGTGTTCGTGGAGCTGAGTCGCAACTACAACCTCATCGTCATCGGCAACCGCGGCAAGGGCGGCCTGGCGGAGCGTCTGCTCGGCACCACCTCCTCCTCGCTGCCGGCCTATGCCTACTGCCCGATTGTGGTCGTGCCCTACACTGACGACGACGGCAACCTGATGCACCTGAACAACACGATCACCAAGGTGGCTGTCGGCTCCGACGAATCCAAGTGGGGTCTGAAGGCACTGGAGATCGCCGCCGACTTCGCGGCCGCATGGGGCGCCGAGCTCGACGTGATCTCCGCCGCCCCGCAGGTGCGCGGCACCGAGAACGACTCCGGCGTCTATGACGCCTATCAGGAGGATCTGGACACCCGTGTCAAGCCCCTGCAGGAGGCGCATCCGCAGCTGACGATCAACACCTCGATCGTGCCCGGCTCGGCCGCGGACGCCCTGACCAAGGCCTCCCACGACCATGACGTCGTCGTCGTCGGCTCTCGTGGCCGTGGCGGCTTCACCGGCCTGCTGCTCGGCTCGACGAGCCAGACGCTGCTGCAGCATTCGGTCGGCCCGGTCTATGTGGTGCCGCGCAAATACGTCGAGGCCGCCGAATCGCGTCTCGACACCGTGCCGAGCTCTCCGGCCGATGTGCCGGTCAAGCCGCTTGACGACATCTCCGGCGTCAAGGAGGTGCCGGTCACGCCGGCCGAGCCCGAGGTCGTCGCGAAGATCGAATCCGAGATCGATCCGAAGCACGAGTAGCGATTGCCTTTTATCCTCCCCGCGAGGGGAGGGAAGCAATTACCTTGAATCCTCCCCCTGTCGGGGGAGGTGCCCCGAAGGGGCGGAGGGGGGCCGACGAAACCCACGGAAAAGGGGTAGTCACACGGGAAACCAATCCCGGGTGACTACCCCTCCGTCGTTCTATGGACGCCACCTCCCCTCGCAAGGGGAGGATGGGATAAGAATTAACGGCGCACCGTCACGTCCATGCGCACCGGGGTCTCGGTGAGCAGCGTGTGCTTGACCGTGCAGCCCTTGTCCACATGACGCGTGATGCGCTCGGCGAGCTTCTCCGCGTCCTCATCGCTCAGCCCTGCGTCGATCGCGTCGACGACCAGCTGTTCGTTGAAGTTGAGGTAGGCATCCGTGTCGGCGTCATAGGTGCCGTCCACGACGATCTTCGCGCCCTTGCCCTCGCCGAGCGTATGCTCGATGGCGAACTGGCTGGACAGCGCCGCGCAGCCGGCCAGTGCGATCTTCATCAGATCGCCCGGCGTGAACTGCCCGCGGTCCTTGCCGAATTTGATATGAGCGCCGTCGTCGCTGAACGCGTCCCAGCTGCCGTCCTTGTTGCGCTCGACCCACAGTCGCTTGCTCATGTTTCCTCCTGTCGTTTCCAAGGGGTGTCGGATGTCCCTATCATAGGGCGACGGTCACAACTCGCAGATGGAAAATGCAAATGGCGGAATTCCGCGCAAACGTTTTTCCTATCTCCGAGTTCTCACCGTCGGCCGTTAGACTGGTGCCCATGGCTTTGACTGAAGAACAGCTCGCGGACATTCGCTCCCGCATCCCCGCCCGCCCCGATACCGCCATCCCGATGCCCTACGAGGACTTGGTGCGCAGGATCCTGACCGAAGGCACGCTCAAATCCGACCGCACCGGCACCGGCACGATATCCCTGTTCGGCCAGCAGATGCGCTTCGACCTGTCGTATGCGATGGAACCGAACAAACCCGAGGATGCGATGGGCTTCCCCCTGCTGACCACCAAAACCGTGTTCTTCAAGGGACTGGCGCATGAGCTGCTGTGGTTCCTCAACGGTTCGGACGGCGGCAATATCGGCTATCTCACCGAGCACAATGTGCATATCTGGGATGAGTGGGCCGATGAGAACGGCGATCTGGGGCCGGTCTACGGCGTGCAGTGGCGCTCCTGGCCCGCGCCGACGCCCGACGATCCGAACCGCACTATCGATCAGATCGAGAACGTGTTCGACCTGATCCGCAACCATCCCGATTCACGGCGCATGGTCGTCACGGCTTGGAACCCGGCCGAGGTCGAGAACATGGCCCTTCCGCCCTGCCACGCGCTGTTCCAGTTCTACGTGGCCGACGGGCGCCTGTCCTGCCAGCTTTATCAGCGCTCCTGCGACATGTTCCTCGGCGTGCCCTTCAACATCGCCTCCTATTCGCTGCTGACGCTGATGATGGCCCAGCAGGCCGGCCTGGAGCCGGGGGAGTTCGTGTGGACCGGTGGCGACTGCCATGTCTACGACAACCACATCGACCAGGTGCTCGAGCAGCTGTCGCGAGAACCGTATCCCTACCCGACGATCGCGATCGACAAGGCCCCCTCGCTGTTCGACTACCATTACGAGGACTTCCATATCGAGGGCTATCGGCACCATCCCACGATCAAGGCGCCGGTGGCGGTCTGACCACGGCTCAGCGCAGCTGTTCCGCCGTCTTCGCCACCGCATACCATATCAACAGTTCTCCCAGACCCAAGGAGTGAGTGAAGTGGAGTATGACAGTAGCCGTTCGGGCTATCACGAACCCGAGCCCGGGGCAGCCGGGCTTGAAGAAACCGAGGACTGGGGCGACGATTTCCCCAAGACCTTCTCGGTGAATCTCATTTGGGCGCAGGCGCGCGACAAAGAAGGTCGCGACGGCGCCATCGGCCATGACGGCGGCATGCCTTGGCATCTGCCCGAGGACCTCAAGCATTTCAAGGAACTGACGGTGTCGCACCCGGTGATCATGGGGCGGCGCACCTGGGAGTCCCTTGATCCCAAGTGGCGTCCGCTGCCGAACCGCGACAATATCGTCGTTTCGCACGACCCGCAGTACCGCGCCTTCGGGGCGACGGTCGTTGATTCCCTCGAGGACGCGCTCGATCTGGCCCGCCAGGAAGCCATTCCGGACGATGGACTCGACCGTTCCGAGATCTGGGTGATCGGCGGAGCTCAGTTGTTCGCTGAAGCGTTGCCGCAGGCGAACAAAGCCTTCGTCACAGTGATCGACAAAACCGTCGACGCCGACACCTACGCGCCGGACATCGCCGCGCTGGCCGAGGAGGGGCAGTGGTCCATCGCCGAGAAAACGGCATGGCAGACGCCCGGGAAGGCCGATTCCGGCATCGCCGGATATCGTTTCATCACCTATATCCGCAACCGCTGACGCATTGAGGGAGATCCATGAGCGACACCTATACCGTGATGACCGTGTGCACCGGCAATATCTGCCGTTCCCCGATGGGCGAGATCATCCTGCGCCACTATTTCGCCGAACGCGGTCTGGCCGACCGGGTGACGGTCGAGTCGAGCGGCGTGTCGGATGAGGAATGGAGCCATCCGATCGACCCGCGCGCCGTGCGTGTGCTGAGGCAGCGGGGATATGGCGACGAGATTCCGCGCGACCATTTCGCGCACCGCATCAGCAAGGAGGAGATCGAGCGCACGGACCTGTTCCTGCCGATGACGGCATCCCATATGCGTGCGCTGCTGCGTATGCTGCCGGCCGGCAAGCGCGCCGAGGTGCATATGTATCGCAGCTTCGATCCGGAGCTGCCGCAGCCCAAGGCCGGGCATGAGGATGCGATCGACCTCGTGGACCCGTGGTATGGCGGCGCCCACGAATTCGAGGTCGCCATCGACCAGATCGAACAAGTGGCCCCCCACATCGTTGATTGGGTGGCCGACCGCATTCCCGGTCGGGCGTAATTCCGAAGGAATTACACCAGCCGACCGCGCGAGCCGGCCGTAGAGGGAGCGCAGTGCGCTCCCGTGCCGGCGGAGCCATCCGCTATCTAAGAGGACGCGCCATCCCCCATAAAGAGAGCCCCCGCAAGGCCCTCACACTCCCAGCCAGTATCTGCTCACAAACGTACGCTGAGCAGGCGCAAACGTACGTTCCTGCGCACTGCCGCCGCGGCCCTGCTCAGAAACGTACTCCTACGATGTCTATCCGTACGTTTGTGAGCAGCCATATCCCGAGACTGCTCAGAAACGTACGGATAAGCTCCAGTAGCCAGCATTGTCGCTTCGCAGGGCGCTCGCCATCATTCCGCGCAACCAGTGGACTCGCGCATATGAGGCGTCGGCGCGCACATGACGGTGATGTGCCTATGCCCGCTGCCGGCGTTGATGTCGTCCAGCAGCAGTTGGGCCGCCTGCCGGCCCATGTGCTCGCCCGGGTTGTCGATGGTGGTCAGGCGTATGGGCGCGCGTTCCGCGAACAGGTTGCCCTCGGTGCCGACGACCATCACCTCGTCCGGAATCCGGTCTGACAGCGCGGTGGCGATGCCGTTGGCCACGGTGTCCGAGCAGGCGATGACGCCCAGCCGCCCCGAACCGTGTGGGTGGAGTTCGTCGATGTCCCGCCCGAGATCCAGCCCGTCCTCGAACAGGAATCCCCGCGCATCCATAAGCCGCACATCCATGTCCGGGGCGTCGTGCCGGACGGCGCGCAATATGCCTTCGTATCGCTCCTCGACCGGCTGGAATTCGAATCCCCGGCCCGCATACACCAGCCGTTCGCAGCCGCGCTCGATCAGGAGTTGCGCGGCGAGCCGCCCGCCCTGCACATTGTCCTCGGCCACGCAGCAACATGGTCCGCCCTGCCCGTTGCGTTCGACGTGGTCCACGGCCACGACGGGGATGCCCGCCGCCTGGGTGCGAGCGACGTCCTGCGGGGCGGCGTTGGGGGTGGCCAGCAGCATCCCGGCCACGGGCAAGGACAGGAAGGTCTCCACAAGCTGCATCTGCTCATGGGCGTCGGTCAACGAATTGGCCGCGATCAGGCGCATGCCATGGTCGGCGAGCACGGCCTGCGCGCCTTGGAACACGGAGGAATAGATCGAGTTCTCGACGCTGGCCATCACCATCGCCACCAGTGTCTTGGATTGCCGGGCGGGGGAGGGGGTCGCACGTTGCCGGTGATATCCGACCTGCCGGATCGCCTCTTCCACGCGTCGGCGCATGTTGTCGGAGATGCGGTCGGGATAGTTGAAGAAGTTGGAGACGGTGCCCAGCGAGACCTTCGCCGCCTCTGCCACGTCGGTGATGCTGGGCGGGCGGCGATCCGGGGCCGCCGTGTCCTTCGCCGCGGGTGTTGGCGTATGCGGCTGTTCGGGGGACTGGAGGGCGTCGGTCATATCGGTTCTTTCAGTGCGTTTCAAATGATATGGGATATTGTAATCCGACGTCGACACGCTGAAAACCGATTTCATCCCATTTCAAGTTGACGTTTCATTGAAATGGGGATATTATTTCAAATAATTTCATTGAAAAATGAATATACGATGATTGAAATATGTGTCGGAGCATCGTAGCGCCGCCGCATGCCACTGGAAGACAACAAAGGAGTGAACATGGCATCATCGTCCTCGCTGGATCCGCGGTATTGGAAACTCTCGTTCAACGCCAGCGTCGCCTCGTATCTGGATGCGGCGATTCTGGTGACCGCCGGCGTGGCGCTGCCGCTGTGGGCGGAACGCTTTGCGATGAGCACCTGGTGGGTGGGTGCGATCAGCACGGTCCTGGCGCTGAGCGTCGGCGTCGGCTCGTTCTTCGGCGGGCGCCTTTCAGATCGCTTCGGTCGCGTCAAGGTCTTCAACCTCGACATTCTGTTCGTCGCCATCGGCACCGTGATGATCCTGATGGCGCCGAACCTGCCGGTGCTGGTCGCGGGCGTCGTCGTGGCGGGCCTGGCCTCGGGCGCCGACCTGCCCACCTCGCTGGCGGTGATCGCCGAACGCGTGCCCGAACGGTATCAGGGCAAGATCATCTCCTCCACGGAGCTGTTCTGGCTCGGCGGCATCGTGCTGTCGCAGGGCGTGGGATTCCTGGTGTCCGGCATGGGATACGCCGGCGTCTACATCATGTTCGGGCTGATCGCCGCCGTCGCCTTCGTCACGTGGCTGATGCGAGTGGCGATGCCCAGCTTCAAGCGCATCGAGGACGAACTGCTGGCGGAGAACGCCGCGGAAAACGCCAAGCATGGCGGCGATGCCGAGCAGGCGTATCCTCTGTCCGGCCTGTTCACCAACAAGCGCTTCCTGATCCCGCTGCTGTTCCTGACCGCCTACTACCTGATGTGGAATCTGTCGGCGAACACCTGGGGCTCCTTCCAGACCTATTTCATGGTCACCATCGGCGGACGCAGCCAGGGTTACGCCACCGCCGTGGGCTTCATCGCCAACGTGCTGGCCATCGTCGTGACCTATATGGTGTTCATGCGTTATGCCGACACCTCCAAGCGATACATCGTCATGATCGTCGGCGTCGTTGTGGGCATCCTCTCGTGGGTGGTCTCTGCCTTCCTCGGCGCGCAGTGGATGGTGTTCACCGTGTGCTACACGCTGTTCTCGATCACCAACACGCTGCACGGCGAGCCGGTGTACAAGATCTGGAGCCAGCAGCTGTTCCCCGCCAACGCCCGTGCATCCGCCACCGGCTTCACCTATGCGATCGTGCGTTTCATCACCGCCGCCTTCGGATTCGTCACCCCGACGCTGATGGCGTTCTCCCCGTCGCTGCTGCTGTGGATTCTGGTCGGCGCGCTGACGCTGTCCCTGCTGATCGCCCTCGGGGCCATGCGCTTCATCAAGAACCACGACGTGCCCGATCCCGCGCTGAATCCGGGTGCCTTCGCGCAGACGGAGCTTGGGCGATAGACGACGGTAGGCGCTGACAGACGGTAGGTAACGACGATCATCGGCGATGAGCAGCGAAAGGAAACGGATATGAGCATCGCAACGCCGCGCAGAATGCGTGTGGAGCATTTCGACGGGGACGTGCTGGGCATCGGCACCGCCACCCCGAGGCTGTCTTGGTCCTATGCGGGGCCGGTCCCCGAGGGTGCGGAGGCGGAGCTGCGCATCCTCCGGCGCAAGCCCCGCCATGGAGGCGGCGAGCATATGGTGAGGGTGCCCGCGGATGGGAACGTCCTGCTGGACTGGCCGCTTGCCCCGCTGGACTCACGTGAGTTGGTCGAGGCCTCGGCGCGCCTGGTGGCCGTGGACGGCGAGGTCTCCGCGTGGAGCGAACCTGTGCGTTTCGACGTGGGATTGCTCAGTCCGCATCAGCGCGTCGCCGATTTCATCGGTCCCTCCTGGCCCGAGTTCGAAACCGACCATCGTCATCAGCCGATCGTCCGCACCGAATTCGAGCTGCGGCGCAAGCCGGTGCTGGCGCGGCTGTATCTGACCGCGCTGGGGTTGGTGGACGCGCAGATCAACGGAAAGCCGGTGGGCTGCGATGTGCTGAACCCCGGATGGACCTCCTACGACAATCGCGTCGAATGCTGGACCTACGACGTGCTCGACCAGCTCGAGGTCGGGGATAACGCGCTCGCGCTGTGGCTGGCCGACGGCTGGTATCGCGGCCGCGTCGGCTTCGACGGCGGCGAGGCCAATGTATGGGGCGAACGTATCGGCGCCTTCGCTCAGCTCGAGGTGACCTATGAGGATGGCGTGCGCCAGTCATGGTATTCGAACGCCTCCGACGAGCGCTGGAAGATCGCGCTGGGGCCGATCACGCGCTCGAATATGTATGAGGGCGAATATTACGACGCGCGCATGGAGAAGCCGGGCTGGACCCTGCCGGGATATGATGACGCCGACTGGCGCCCCGTGGCGGAGGTCAAATTCGACGAAAGCCGGATCGAATTCCCCACGATGCGTGCGATCCAGCCGTGCGGAACCAATGCGCCGGCGTCGGTCACGCGCATCGGGGACACCGACGACGGGCGCGGCGTGTGGATGATCGACATGGGGCAGAACTGCTCCCAGCGCCTGCGTCTGCATTTCCGCGGGCTCGAGGCCGGGCAAAGCGTTGATATCGAGCATGCCGAGGTGCTGGACGCCGACGGCGCGCTGGTGCAGCGCACCTTGCACCGCGGCGTGCAGCATGACCGCTTCACCTCGGCCGGCGCCGACGCCTGGTGGGAGCCGCGTTTCGACATGCATGGCTTCCGCTACGCCAAGGTCACCGGATTGCCGGCCCTCGAAGCCGGGGACATCGTGTGCACGGTCTATCACACGGCGATGGAACGCACCGGATGGTTCTCCTCGTCCAATGCCATGGTCGACAAGCTGCATCAAAACACCCTGTGGGCGATGCGCTCGAACTTCATGTCGATCCCCACCGACTGCCCGCAGCGCGATGAGCGCGTCGGCTGGACCGCGGACATCGCCATATTCGCGCCCACGGCGCTGTATCTCTATGATTGCGCGGGGTTCCTGACCAGCTGGATGCGTGATCTGGCGTTCGAACGCCGCAAGCACGGCACCGTGCCGTTCTATGTGCCCTACGTCCCGATGGGCATCTGGGCGAAGCCGGCCGCCATCGCCGTGTGGGGCGACGCCGCCGTGCTGGTGCCATGGCATGTCTACATGGCCAGCGGCGACGTGTCCGTGCTGCGTGAGTCCTACGCTTGCTCGCGCAGCTGGCTCGAGGAGGTCGAGGGATACCTGTCCGCCGACGGCGTGTGGGATCGCAGGCCCGACTATCCGATCGGACAGCTCGGCGATTGGCTCGATCCCCAGGCGCCGCCGGAGGAGCCGGATCTGGCGATGACGGACAAGGAATTTGTCGCCACGGTGTTCTTCATCCACAGCTGCGAATTGATGGTGCGCGTGGCGCGCCTGCTGGGGCATGACGAGGATGCCGTGCGTTTCGCGCGCTGGGCGGCGCATTCGAAAGAGGGATTCCGCGCCCGCTATATGCTGCGGGATCCCGGGGCGGACGGGGCGTTGATGACCTGCGACACCCAGTGCGCCTATGCATTGGCCATCGCCTTCGACCTGGTCCAGGGGGAGGAGTTGGAGGCCTGCGGTGACAGGCTCGCCGAACTGGTGCGGCTGGCCGACGGACGCATCGGCACCGGTTTCGCCGGCACGCCGTTCGTGCTGCCCGCACTCACGCGCACCGGTCACACGGACGAGGCCTATGGGCTGTTCCTTTCGACGAAATGCCCGAGTTGGCTGTATCAGGTCTCGATGGGAGCCACCACCACATGGGAGCGTTGGGATTCGATGCTTCCCGACGGCTCGGTGAATCCCGGCGGCATGACTTCGTTCAACCATTACGCGTTGGGATCGGTGAACGACTGGGTCCATGCGACGGTCGGCGGATTGTCCCCATTGGAGCCCGGCTGGCGTCGGATCCTGGTCGCCCCAAGGGTCGGCGGGGGTTTCACACATGCCGAGGCAAGGCATGTCACTCCCTATGGCGAGGTGTCCATCGCCTGGAAGTTGGATGAAGGCGCCCATGTGATGCGTGGCGAGCTGACCGTGCCGTATGGCGCGACGGCGTCGGTGCGTCTCGAGGGCGTGTCCATCGATGACGCGGCGGATGCCAGGCCATCGCCGGATGGCTCCATCGAACTGCCGGGAGGCGAATACGTCTTCACCGCGCCGGTGGGCTGAGCCTGTTGTTTTGCATCAAGGTCGTCCCCGTTGTGCCCCTCGTCCGGGGGAACAACGGGGACGACCTTCGTTGTGTGCGAGGTGCCGGAATCGTAGGCGGAACCATTATGAAAAAAGCCCCGCGCAAGCGGAGCTTTCAGTGGTGGCTCCGAGCGGGATCGATCCGCTGACCTAACGATTTTCAGTCGTTCGCTCTACCAACTGAGCTACAGAGCCATGAGGACAGTTGAAAAAACCCGGCGAACCGGGTTCTCAGCTATTCCAGCGACCCCGGCCGGACTTGAACCGGTGACCTCCGCCGTGACAGGGCGGCGCTCTAACCAACTGAGCTACGGGGCCGTGTGTTCCGCTCGTTTCCGTGCGGCAACAGATAGAAATATTACTGCTATTCCCGAGATATGCAAATCACGGCGTGTCGCGCCTGATATCAGGCTTTTGGGGCAGGGCGACGGCCATGCCCCAAGCCGTCAGTATCGCCATGCCATGCGCATGACGTCCTCGAAATCGGTGTCGTAATAACCGCCGTAATACCCGCCGTCATAGCCGTAGGAGGACGCGTAGTGGGCGAAGGCCCAGATCACGAAGACGATGCATAGGATGACGAGCACCGTGATGACCGCGCCGACGACGATGCCGGCGATGGCCAGCGGTTTGCCCTGCTCGCGGCTTTTGTTGATCTGCATGAGCGCGACGATGGAGAGCGCAAGGCCGACCGGGGCGAAGACGAAACTCATCACGAAGCCGATGATCGACATGACGTTCCACCGTTGCTGGGGATATGGCGCGTAATAACCTTGCGGGGGATAGGGATAGCCGGCTGGTAGCTGCTGGCCGGGCGTGGAAGCATTGGGAATGCCGGCGCCGCCGGAAGCGGGCTGAGGGCCGGAGAAGGGCGTGTGGGGGCCTTGCGGCGGTTGCTGCGGATATGCGGCTGTGGGCGCGCCATTCGGCGCGTAGGAGGACTGTGGGGTGAATCCTGGGATCTGCCCGTCCGTGGATTGGGGGAAGGGTTGCTGATTCTGGTCCTGGCCGATGGTTCCACTCGGATCTGCGGTGTCGTGGGGCTGCTGGGGGAGGGGAGTGTTGTTGGTCATGGCTCCCAGCATACTGCGGCGCATGGGAGCTGTCTGGACGTCGTCTGGGCGGCGGGTGGGTATGTTCTGGGGTATGGCGAAGATGCGGACGGCGCATATGCAAAAGGTGGGGCGCAGCCGGATGAATGGCCGCGCCCCACCTAGGCGCTTATGCGCGTTATGCGTTTATGCGCACGGGGAACGTCAGTCGGTCTGCTTCCAGGTCTCGACGTCGATGTGGTGCTCCGGGTTCGCCTGCCAGGCGGCCCACGCGGACTTCACGATGTCCTCGACGTTGTACTTGGCGTGCCAGCCCATCTCCTCGTTGATGCGCTTGGGGGAGCCCGCCAGGTGCGGCGGATCGCCGGCACGGCGGCCCATCACGGCCTCGTGGAACGGCAGGCCGGTGACCTTCTTGATCTCGTCGACGATCTGACGCACCGAGGTGCCCTCGCCGGTGGAGACGTTGAAGGCGTCGTACTTGCGCTCGTCGCGATCGAGGTACTTCAGGGCGGCCACATGCGCGTCGGCAAGATCGGAGACGTGGATGTAGTCGCGCACGCAGGTGCCGTCCTCGGTCGGGTAGTCGTCGCCGAAGATCGCCGGCGCCTTGCCCTTCTTGAGGCGGTCGAAGAGCATCGGGATGAGGTTCAGGATGGCCGGATCCTCGAGCTCGACGGGGCCGCAGCCGGCCACGTTGAAGTAGCGCAGCGCGCAGAAGCGGATGCCATAGGGCTCCTCGCAGGCGCGGGCCATCCACTCGCCGAAGAGCTTGGTCTGGCCGTAGGGGTTGATCGGGAGCATCGGCTGCACATCCTCGGGCACCACGTCGACCGGCGGCTCGCCGTAGGTGGCGGCGGAGGAGGAGAAGACGAGCTTCTTGACGCCGGCCTTGACCATGCCGTCGAGCACGTTGAGCATGCCGTTGATGTTCTGCTGGTAGTACCACAGCGGCTTCTCGACGGACTCGCCGACCTGCTTGCGGGCGGCGAAGTGGATGACGGAGTCGACGCCCTCGGCCTTCATGATCTCGGCGAGACGATCGCCGGCGTCGGGGGAGGAGACGTCCATGCCGTAGAGGCGGGCGCCTTCGATGCGGGTGGGCTTGCCATAGCTCAGATCGTCGACGACGACGACCTTGTCGTTCTGCTGATGCAGGGCGTGGACGACGTGGGCGCCGATGTATCCGCACCCACCAGTGACGAGAACTGTCATGTCTGGCCTTTCGCTGAGATGAGCGGAAGCGAGACGGTTCGACAAGCGAGCCGCTGTTCGCTTCTGCTCACATTTGTTACCTTTTCGAACAATTTGAGTATAACACAGAACAGGAATGAACGCGCGCGGCAGAGACGTTGACTCAGGGCTGCCTACAGTTGGCGGCTATCGTCCACAGTTGGCGGTTGTCTCGTGAGTTTGGCTTGACACCTGTCCGCTAATCCTTGAAAAATAGGCGTTCCGGTGGCGACTTTCCATGGGGGATAATGGTGTGGGCGCCAACTGTAGATGGAATCCGCCAACAGTTCGAAGTTGGCGCAGGAGAATGGAGGAATCCGATGACCGATCAAGCCATGGACGAGCCGACCGACGAGCCCGGCGGACATCCGCTGCACCGCGTGCTCTCCTTCGTGCGCCGCTCCGGGCGCTTGGACGCGCGGTTGCAGCGCGCATGGGACAACTACGCCCATCAATACCTGCTGGATATCAACGCGGGGGAGAACTCCCTCGATGTGCGTCCGGGGTTCGTTTTCAACGGGGAATTCGTGCGCAAGACTTGGGGCAACGACAATCCCCTAATCGTCGAAATCGGCACGGGGCAGGGCGAGAACATCGCCGCCGCCGCGGAGGTTCGCCCGGAGATGAATTTCCTGGCCTTGGAGGTCTATGACCCCGGTGTGGCTCACACCCTGCTGCTCGCTGGCAAACGTGAGCTTGGCAACCTGAGAATCGCGCGCATCAACGCGCCCGAACTGTTCAAAGCAATGGACGATGGCATGGCCACCGAGGTATGGACCTTCTTCCCCGACCCATGGCCCAAGAAGAAGCATCACAAGCGGCGCATCGTGCAGCCCGCGCTCGCCGGCGAGATCCATCGCGCGCTCGCCGACGAAGGCGTGTGGCGCATCGCCACCGACATCGAGGACTATGCGCTGCATGTCCATGAGGTGATGGATGGCCTCGACGGATGGCGCAACGGCGGCGCGCTGACCGTCAGCCTGCCCACGGGGCATGTGGGCAAGGGCAACGCCGAATTGGCGGCGGATATGCCGCATGCCGATTTTATGGAATCGGAGCGTTTCGAGGGGCGAGTGCTGACCAACTTCGAGAAGAAGGGACTCGCCGCGGGGCGGGTCATCCATGACTTCACATATGTGAAGGAGTGAGGGGACTCACGGAGATATGGACAGGGCGCAACCGCCGAGTGGTGGTTGCGCCCCGTCCATATAAGGATGGCTCCGTCGTCAGACAGTCCACTGGACTGTCTTCCTCCTCGCGCGGTTCGGCTTTTGTAATTTCTTTGAAATTACGGCCGAACCGGGAAGCTCCGCCGGCACGGGAGCCCACTGGGCTCCCTCTTCGGCCGGCTCGCGCCGTTGAGCTGCCGAGCGGCTCAACGGCCGGTAATCTCCGACCCGAGCACCTTCTCGCTGAGGGCTCGCGGGCCGCGGGTGACGGCGACGGCGCCGGAACGAACGAGCTCGATGACGCCGTAGTGCTCGAGCAGACCAAGCAGCGCATCGATCTTGCCCTCGGCGCCGGTGGCCTCGATGGTCAACGACTCGGGGTGCACGTCGACGACGTTGACGCGGAACAAGCGCACGATCTCCAGCACATCGGAGCGATTCGACTCGTCGGCCGCGACCTTGATGAGCACGAGCTCGCGCTCGACGGTGGTCTTCGGGTCCAGCTCGACGATCTTCAACACATGCAGCAGCTTGTTGAGCTGCTTGATGATCTGCTCCAGCGGCACGCGCTCCACATCGGCCGTCACGGTGACGCGGGAGATGTCGGGCCGTTCGGTCGGCGAAACGGACAGCGAATTGATGTTGAAGGCGCGGCGTGCGAAGAGGCCGGCGATGCGGGCCAGCACGCCGGGGCGGTTCTCGACGAGCACCGACAGCGTGTGGCGCTCGGAGCCGGGTTGCGATGCGGGATAGTTTGCCATGTCAGTTCTCCTTCATTCGCATGCCGTTCACACCGACGCCACGTCCGCGCCGGAGGCCGGGGCGTCCTGCGCGGTGCCCCGCAGCAGCGGCTTGGTGCCGGGACGGTAGGTCACGTCGTCGTTCGAGGCGCCTGCGGCGACCATCGGCCAGACCATCGCGTCCTTCCAGACGCGGAAGTCGATGAGCACCGGGCGGTCGTTGATCCGGTTCGCCTTCTCGATGGCCTCGAGGGCCTGCTCCTGGGTGAACGCGCGAAGCCCGACGCAGCCATAGGCCTCGGCGAGCTTGACGAAATCGGGCACATCGTGGAACTCGGCGGGGTTTCCGGCTTCGGCCGCCTCGGCGGCGGCCTGCGATGCCTCGCCGTCATGCAGGTTCGTGGCCGCGTAGTGGTGGTCGTAGAACAGGGTCTGCCACTGGCGCACCATGCCGTAGACCGAGTTGTTGAGGATGGCGATCTTGACCGGTGTGCCGTCGAGCAACGCCGTGGCCAGCTCCTCGCTGGTCATCTGGAAGGAGCCGTCGCCGTCGATCAGCCACACCGGCTTGATGCCGTCGGCCTCGCCGTTCGCATGTTCGCGGGCCGAGCCGACCTGCGCGCCGATGGCCGCCGGCAGACCGTAGCCCATCGTTCCCAGGCCGCCGGAGGAGATCCAGTGGCGGGGCTGTTCGAAATCGACGAGCTGCGAGGCCCACATCTGGTGCTGGCCCACGCCGGACACCCAGATCGACGAGGGATCGGCGTGCTCGGAGAGCCGACGGACGACCCACTGGGGGGACAACGTGCCGTCCGTCGGCTGGTCTTCGGGCTGGTCGTAGTCGATCGGGAAGTCCGTGCGCAGCTTGTCGAGCGCCGCCCACCACGGCTTCAGATCGGGCTTGCCGTGCAGTGCGAAGGCGCGTTTGATCTCGGGAATCAGATCCTTGAGCACGGTGGCCACGTCGCCGACGATCGGCACGTCCGGCACGCGGTTCTTGCCGATTTCGGCCGGGTCGATGTCGATGTGGATGACTCGGGCAGTCGGTGCGAAGGCATCGAGCCGGCCGGTGACGCGGTCGTCGAAGCGTGCGCCGATCGCGACGAGCAGGTCGGAGCGCTGGGCCGCGCCGGTGGCCGCGACGGTGCCGTGCATGCCGAGCATGCCGAGGTTCGCCGGATTCGAATCCGGCAGGATGCCGCGCGCCTGCAGCGTGGTGACGACTGGGGCGCCGGTGATCTCGGCCAGTTCGGCGATCTCGGCGGCCGCGCCGGAGCGCACCGCGCCGCCGCCCACATAGAGCACGGGGCGGTAGGAGCGCGTGAACAGCTTCGCCGCGTCGCTCAGCACCCGGCCATGCGCCTTGGTCGTGGGGTTGTAGCCGGGCAGGATCATGCGCTGCGGCCAGGAGAAATACATCTCGCCGGTCTGCGCCGTCTTCGTCAGATCCACGAGCACCGGGCCGGGGCGGCCGGTGGAAGCGATGTGGAAGGCCTCGGTCAGGACGCGCGGGATGTCCTGCGCGCGTGTGACCAGATACGAATGCTTGACCACCGGATAGGTGGCGCCGACGATATCGGCCTCCTGGAACGCGTCGGTGCCGATCGCGCCCACGCCCACCTGACCGGTGATCACGACCAGCGGCACCGAGTCCATGTTCGCGTCGGCGATGGCGGTGATCATATTGGTCGCGCCCGGGCCGGAAGTGACGATGCACACGCCCACGCGGCCCGTGGCGATCGCATAGCCCTCGGCCGCGTGTCCGGCGGCCTGCTCGTGGCGCACGAGCACGAAGCGGAACTTCGTGTCCTGCTTGATCTGGTCATAGACCGGCAGGATGGCGCCGCCGGGCAGTCCGAACACATCCTCGACGCCCAGTTCCTCCAACGAGCGGACCAGAGCCTTGGCGCCGGTCATCTTCTCGCCGCCGACGATCTGCCTGTCGTTGCCCGCGGGGGTTTTCGGCACCCCGCTGAATGCCTGCAAAGGTGTGGGTAAAGCCATGATTCCTCTCACACTGTTCGGTGCATGCGTCCCGCGTTCCGGCCCCGTTCGGCCCGTCGGCGCGGACGCCGTGCGCCCGGTGCTTGTGGCGTTGGGCGCGTGCGTTCTCTGTTCTCTTGGTGTTATTGCCCCATGCTAGCCGGTGATGGATGATGCGGCCCGCCGACGCCCGAATGCTGGTGCCGGCGGGCCGCATGACGGCCGGTGGGGAGGCTAGGCCAGCGCCTTCCATGCGACTTCGGCCGCGGCCAGCTGTGCCTTGCGTTTGCTGGGGCCCGTGCCCTCGCCGAGGATGTCGCCGCCTTCGCCCAGCGAGACATGGGCCGTGAACACCGGCGCGTATTCGGGACCGGAGACCTGCATGCGGTAGACCGGTTCCTTGCGGCCGAGCTCGTGCGCGCGCACGGTCAGCGAGGTCTTCCAGTCGAGGGCCGGCCCCTCGGTGGCGACCTCGGCGAGCGTGTCGTCGACGAGCCGGTGGATGACCTGGCGCGCGCCCTCGATGCCATGCTCGAGGAAGGTCGCGCCGATCAGGGACTCGACGATATCGCACAGAATCGAGTCCTTGTCGGCTCCGCCCTGCTCGGCCTCGCCCCGCCCGAGCAGGATGTAGGAGCCGGCGTGGAGCCGGTCGCGCGCGATGGCCGACAATGCCTCCTCGGAGACGGCCTTCGCGCGCATCTTCGCCAGCTCGCCTTCGCTGAGGTCCGGATGGGCGGAGAACAGCGATTCGGTGGCGACCAGTTCGAGCACGGCGTCGCCGAGGAATTCGAGGCGTTCATAGCTGGGCACGCCGGGATGCTCGTGGCAGAAGGAGCGGTGCGTCAGCGCCTGCACGAGCATGTCGGGGGACAGCGTGGTGCCAAGCGCCGCGAGCAGCGCCTCTTTCGATGGTTGCGGTGTGTCGTTCATATCGACGGTCATGGGCGTGCATGCCTTCCGTGTGTCGGATTGGAAACGGTTTTGGGGGATATCAGGAATATGCGAAGGCCCCGCCACCCGTCGATGGCAGGGCCTTTCGATGCGTTATGGCCGCTGGTTCACTTGGTGTGGGACGAGCGGATGGCCTCGCGGTAGGTGCGGCCGCGGAAGTTGCCGCAGCTCGGGCAGGCCATGTGCGGGTAGGCCGGAGCGCCGCAGTTCGGGCAGGTCACGGTCGCCACGGGGGTGGCCTTCCAATTCGCGCGACGCGAATGCGTGTTGGCGCGCGAGGTCTTGTACTTAGGCAGTGCCATTTCAGTTTCCTCTATCTATCGATCGATTGAGCTTAAGCGTCGGTTAGTTTAGCGCACCCGGGGTACAAACCGGGCGTGGCGCGTCAGTCGGCCTGCTGCTCGAGCTGCTTCTTGAGATCGGCCAGCGCCGCGAAGCGGATGTCAGTGACCTCGTGATGATGGTCGGGATGCTCGTTGAGATCCACGCCGCACTGCGAGCACAGGCCTTGGCAGTCCTCGCTGCACAGCGGTTGCAGCGGCAGCGCCTCCACCAGGGTGTCGCGCAGCAGCGCCTCGAGATCGGCCCATGCGCCGTCGGCGAGCAGCGGGTAGATGTCCTCCGCCTCCTCCTCACCGGCGACGATGTCCACCTCGCCGTTCCTGCCCTTCGCATCCTCGCCCGACTCATAGGGCATGAACGTGGTCACATCCACGCCCCAATCGCGTTCGATGGGCTTGAGGCACCGGGTGCATTCGGCCTTGACCGGCGCGGTGACACGCGCGGAGAACACCAGTCCGTCCACAATCGAGTCGAAGGAGCCGGACACATGCACCGGGGCTCCCTCCTTGACGCCGACGATCTCATCGCCGATGCCGCTGGGCGCCGGGAAATCCGCGTCGATCTGCTTGCTTTGGCCGGGGCGGGACGCTACCTGCGCCACCGGCACCGCCCATGGGGAATCCTCGGGACGAGACATCATCGCACCTCCGTCTGATTGTCGTCGTCAAGGCGCGGCAGTTGTTCTCCCGCCGTGCGCTGACGTTCGTAGAGCACATTGAGGCCTGCCGAGACATCCTGCCCCAGCTTGCCCAGCTGCTGCTGCAGCCCTTCCATCAAGGTCACGCAATACCGGTCCGCGCCCTGGGTGAGGTGGTCGGCCTTCGCCTGCGCCTGATCGAGGATCGCGCGCGCCTTCTGGCGGGCCAGCTCGGTCACGTTCTCCTGCCCGGCGAGGAACTGGGCCTGTTCGTTGGCGTCGCGCACCATATCGGCCGCGCGGCTCTGCGCGGAGGCGACGATGGCGTTGGCCTGCGTCTGCGCGCTTTCCAAGCGGCGCTCCGCCTCGCGCATCAGCGCCGAGGCGCGCTCCAGCTGCACCGGCAGCATGCGCTTGAGCTCGTCGAGATCGGCGGCGAAGGACTCGCGGTCCACCTTCACCTGGCCCGGCGTGAACAAGCCCGCCTTGGCCTCGTCGAGGGTCTCCTCGAGCTTGTCGATGATGTCGTAGACCGTCGTGAACTCCTCGCGGCTTTTGGCCTCGGCCGCTTCGTCGACGGACGATCCGTCGAGTGTGGAACGCAGGTCCGGCAGCGCGTCGATCGGGAAGGTCGGTTTGGCCTGCGTCTCTTCGGCGGCCGCGGATTGCGGCTGCGGCGTGGTGTCCGCCGGTGCCGGCGCCTCGGCCGTGGCCCCCTCGCCGCCGTCCCCGGGCGCGGACGACACGGGCACATATCCGGTCTTGTCTTCGATATCCATCATCGGCTCTTTTCTTCAGTGAGGGCATCGGCCAGCATCGGCACGACGCAATCGGGGACCATGCCGGTCACATCGCCGCCGTGGCGCGCCACATCCTTGACGATGGAGCTGGAAATATGCTCCATCACCGGATCGGCGGGCAGGAACAGCGTCTCGACGCCCGCGAGCTTGCGGTTGACCAGTGCCATCCCCAGCTCGGCCTCGTAGTCGCCGTTCTGCCGCAGTCCCTTGACGATGACCGTGGCGCCCACGCGCCTGCAGTAATCGGTGATCAAACCGTCGGTCGACGTGACTTTGACCTGGGGATAGCCGTCCTTATCGAGCGCGCGGCGGATCACCTCGACGCGCGTGGTCTCCGGGAAGAGCGGCGTCTTCGCGGCGTTGACGGCCACGACCACATGCACCTCGTCGAAGAAGTGGGCGCTGCGCTCGATCACATCCAAATGCCCGGCGGTCACGGGATCGTACGATCCTGGGCACACTGCGATAGTCATATCCCCAAGACTACCGCGCCGCGCCTATTATTGGAGGCAGTGACATCCGCACGAGGCCTTGAGGAGGCGGCGATATGGCTTGGTTCAACCAGAGCGACCCGATGGAGAGCGATCCCGAGGGCGGTGCCGGCACGGCGGTGCTGGAGCGCCCCGAGGTCCAGGAGGACACGCGCCGGGCGGACGACGGGGACGCGGACCGTTACGCGCATTACGTCTCCAAGGACCGCATCGCCGAATCGAGGGCGACCGGGCGGCCCGTCGTGGCGTTGTGCGGCAAGGTGTGGGTGCCCAAGCGCGACCCCTCGAAATATCCGGTGTGCCCGGATTGCAAGCGCATCTATGACGAGATGCGTGGATGGTGAGGGCGACCGGCGTGCGCCGGACGTTGATTGAAATTAGTTAATTCCCGTGACCGGCGTTGGCCGGGATATGGGGCATCGGACACACTCCAGGCCGTTCGGCCAAGCCTACGGTCCAATGCCCCATATCCCGGCCAACGCCTCGTTGCGTGATTTTTCTTGCTTTGTTTGAGTTGCGCTGTGCGTAGCGTGGCGCAGAGAGCGTGTGGAGCTACGCACAGCGGGGTGGGAAGGGGAAGGGTCAGCGCTGGCTGATCTCGTCGATGCGGGCGAGCTCGTCCTCGGTGAAGGTGGTGTTCTTGAGGGCGCCGATGTTGTCGAGGATCTGCTGGGGCTTGGAGGCTCCGGCGAGCACGCTGGTCACCACGCCGTCGTGCAGCAGCCAGGCCAGGCTCATCTCGGCCAGGCTCTGGCCGCGCTGGGCGGCGAGGTCGTTGAGATCCACGATCTGCTGGTGCAGCTTGTCGGTGAGTGCGTCCTCGGTGAGGAATCGCGGATCGTGGGCGATGCGGCTGTCGGCCGGGATGCCGTTGAGATAACGGTTCGTCAGCAGGCCCTGCGCGAGCGGGCAGAAGGTGATCAGGCCCTTGCCCAGGCGCTTGGCTGTGTCCTTGAGGCCGTTGGTCTCGACCGTGCGGTCGAGGATGTTGTATTTGTTCTGGTTGATCACGAAGGGCACTTTGAGCTCGTCGAGGATCGCCGCGGCCTTCGCCATCGTCTCGCCGTCATAATTCGACAGGCCCACGTAGAGCGCCTTGCCGGACCGCACGATGCTTGCCAGCGCGCCCATCGTCTCCTCGAGCGGCGTCTCGGGGTCCGGGCGGTGGTGGTAGAAGATGTCCACATAGTCGAGGCCCAGGCGCTCCAGGCTCTGGTCGAGGCTGGCGGTCAGGTATTTGCGAGAGCCGCCGTCGCCGTAGGGACCGGCCCACATCTCATAGCCGGCCTTGGTTGAGATGATGAGTTCGTCGCGGTGCGCCTTGAAATACTTGTCGAGCAGCAGACCGCAGTTGAACTCGGCCTGGCCGGGCTCCGGGCCGTAGTTGTTGGCCAGGTCGAAGTGCGTGATGCCGTTGTCGAAGGCCGTGAAGACCAGCTGCTTCATCTGCTCGAAGGGCGTCACATCGCCGAAGTTGTGCCAGAATCCGAGGCTGATCGCCGGCAGCTTGAGGCCGGAGTCGCCGCAGCGGTTGTAGGTCATCGAGTTATAGCGCGTCGTCGCCGGTTCATAGATGGCGGTGGGTTCGAACATCATTGCTCCTTTGAATGTGTATTGCTTCGAACGAATCCATGCTCCATGGTCCTCGCTCAAGTATGCTTGAACGCAAGCGCCGGCGTGTCCGGATGGAAAGGAAGGTCGGGGATATGGCAGCACAGGATGACGGGAACGGAACCTGGACGATACGTGAGGTGGCGCGCATGTTCCACATGCAGCCCTCGACCCTGCGCTATTACGAGGACCAGGGGCTGCTGACCAATGTGGAGCGGGATGCGAATGGTCAGCGGAGGTATCGGCAGGGGCATATCAATCGGCTCGGGTCGATCTGCTGCTTCAAGCGCGCGGGCATGAGCATCGAGGAGCTCAAGCGTTTCTTCGCCTACGAAGGCAACGAGGACGAGCATATCGACGATATGCTCGAGCTGCTGGAGGAGCGGCGCGAGGCCATCGAGGAGCAGCGGGTCGCCATCGAGGAGGCGCGGCGACATATCCTGCGCAAACAGCATTTCTACCGCGACATCAAACGCAGCCTCGACGAAGGCGCCCCTTATCCCGATTGGAACGACTATCGGGATAAGGTATTCCGCTCGTAATAAGGGTCTTTACAGAACTGTTGTTTCAGTAGGCCGAACCGTTAAGGCCGAACCGTTAAGGCCGAACCTCAGTGGGGTTCGGCCAGGTGAGGGGAGCGGCTATGCCGCGACGGATTCCGACTGAGACGATGGTTCTACAGAACCGTAGTCTCAGTCGGAATCACCGGATCGCCGCGCATCAGCGACTGCGCCGTGATCGGCAGCTCGGCCAGCGCCTTGGCATGGTAGTCATGCGCGGCCATGATCGCGTCGTGGCCCTGCCAACGCGCGTCGATCCGGCCATGGTCGACGTATCCGACCAGCAGATCCTTCCATTCGGCATCCGGCTGGTATGCGGCAAGCTTCTCCTCGGAACCGGAGATGACATGCTCGGCTTCCGCGAGGTTGTATTCATAGGAGCGGTAGGCGAGCTTGCGGCCCGGGACGGTCGCCTTGTCCTTCGACTTCTTCATCACCGGCACCATCGTGCCGTCCGCGCCCTCGCGCTCGGTGAGTTTATAGACCATCGCGCAGGTCGGCGCGCCCGAGCCGGTGACCAGCATCGTGCCCACGCCATAGGAATCGACCGGCGCGGTCTGCAGCGCGGCGATCGCGTATTCGTCGAGGTCGTTGGTGACCGTGATCTTCGTGTTGGTCGCGCCCAGCGCGTCGAGCTGGTTGCGCACGCGCTGCGCCAACGAGGCGAGGTCGCCCGAATCGATGCGCACGCCGCCGAGCTCGGGGCCGGCCACCTCGACGGCCGTCTTCACGGCCTGCTCGATGTTATAGGTGTCGACCAGCAGCGTGGTGTTCCTGCCCAACGCGGCGATCTGCGATTCGAAGGCGTGGCGCTCGTCATCGTGCACCAGCGTGAAGCAGTGCGCGGCCGTGCCGATGGCCTTGAGACCATAAAGTTGCGCGGCCAGCAGATTCGCCGTGCCCTGGAAGCCGCCGACCACGGAGGCGCGGGCCGCGGCGACCGCCGCCCACTCGTTCGTGCGGCGCCCGCCCATATCCATGCACGGGCGGTCCTTGGCCGCCGAAACCATGCGGGAGGCGGCGGAGGCGACGGCGGAATCATAGTTGAGGATCGACAGGATCAGTGTCTCCAACAGCGTGCACTCGCCGAAGGTGCCCTCGACCTGCAATATCGGGGAATTCGGGAAGAACATCTCGCCCTCGCGGTAGCCCTTGATCGAACCGCTGAAATGGAAGTCCTCGAGCCACTTGATCGTCTCGGGGCTCACGACGTGCCGGTCGGAGAGGAACTTCAGGTCCTCGTCGTCCAAATGGAAATGCTCGAGCGCGTCGAGGATGCGCCCGGTGCCGGCCACCACGCCATATCGGCGCCCCTCCGGCAGATGGCGCGTGAACACCTCGAAGACGCAGCGGCGGTTGGCTGTGCCGTCCTTGAGGCAGGCGTCCAGCATCGTGTATTCGTACATGTCGGTCATCAGAGCCGGCGAATAATCCAACATGGGTCCTCCCATTCGCATGATGTCGAAGGTCAGTCTAACCCTTTCCGCGCGGCCGCGGCTAGACTGGTCCGCATGAAATACCTCGCTGGCGTCTTTCGACTTCTCATCGCCTTCTTCGCCTTGGCCGGCACGCACGAGACCTGGCTGTTGGGGCAGGTGAACAACCTCGCGTTCTTCACGCACCAGACCAACATCATGCTCGGGCTGGTGATGATATGGGCGGGCTTCGCCTCGCTGCTCGACGGCAGGCAGCCGCCGGCATGGCTCAAGGGATGTCTGACGCTCTACATCGCCATTACCGGGCTCGTGGCGTGGCTGGTGCTCGCGCCCGCCGTCATCGGCCCCGACACCGCGCGCGTGTTCGGCATCCCCTGCGTGTGGATGGTGCATATCATCGTGCCGATCATGGCTGGCATCGACTTCCTGCTGTTCGACCCGCACCGCCGGTTCCGCTGGCATTACACGCTGACCTGGCTGGCCTATTTCCCGTTCTACCTGGCCTTCGTGCTGATCCGCGCCGCGCTGTGGCCGCACGCCTATCTCGACGGCGACTCGCCCTATCCCTATCCCTTCGTCGACCTGGCGAAGCTGGGTTGGGCGCAGCTCGGCGTGAACATGGCGATCTATCTCGGCGTCTTCTTCGCGCTGGGCCTGGCGCTGTTCCTCATCGACCGGGTGCTGCCCAGGCGCGCGTTGCTGCGCTGAACCGCAGGTCAGCGTGTAGGCTGGGGCATATGGTTGAGATCAAGGATATGTTGGGCGAACACACCGTCATCCGCGCCGATGGGCGCAAGGTCGACGAGCTGCGCCCGGTTCGCATCACCCGTCATTTCACCGACGCCCCGGAGGGCTCGGTGCTCATCGAATGCGGCAACACGCGTGTCATGTGCACGGCTACGTTCACGGCCGGCGTGCCGCGCTGGCGCAAGGATTCGGGTCTGGGCTGGGTGACCGCGGAATACGCGATGCTGCCGCGCGCCACCTCCGAGCGCACCGACCGCGAGTCCGTGCGCGGCAAGATCGGCGGGCGCACGCATGAGATCTCGCGCCTGATCGGCCGCTGCCTGAGGGGCGTGGTCGATATGAAAGCCCTCGGCGAGAACCAGGTGCAGATCGACTGCGATGTGCTGCAGGCCGACGGCGGCACCCGCACCGCCTCCGTGACCGGCGCCTATGTGGCGCTGGTCGATGCGATGCGCTGGGCCGAGGAACACCGTCATATCAAGTCCGCCGAACGCGTGCTGCGCGACTGCGTGTCGGCCGTGTCGGTCGGCGTCATCAACGGCACGCCGATGCTGGACCTGCCGTATATCGAGGACAGCCAGGCCATGACCGATATGAATGTGGCGATGACCGGCTCCGGCGAGTTCATCGAGCTGCAGGGCACCGCCGAGCATCGGCCGTTCTCGCGCAAGGAGCTGAACGAACTGCTCGACCTCGCCGAGAAGGGCAACAAGGAGCTGCAGGCGGCCCAGCGCGCGGCGCTCGCCCTCGACTGACGCATCTTGGGACAAACTGTTGGTTGTTTTGGGCTTCTGTTGGTAGTTGTGCTGAGAAGCCCGTTGCGAGCCATTGTGTAAAATGGCGTTTTTCCAAGGTTTTGCTCGAAGACAGATCCGCGGTTGACGGCATCGGTTACCAACAGAAGCCTGAAACAACCAACAGTTTGCGTTTTGGACGCATTTTACCGGAAAGGAACCTCATGAAACTCGTCGTCGCCACGCATAACGAAGGCAAGCTGGTCGAGATCCGCCGCATCCTCGAGGAGGATCTTGGGGACGCGGCGTCGGCCATCGAACTGGTCTCCGCAGGCTCGCTGCAACTGCCCGACCCGGTGGAGACCGGCGTCACCTTCGAACAGAACGCGTTGCTCAAGGCAAGCGATGTGGCCCGTCGCACGGGGCTGCCGGCCGTCGCCGATGACTCCGGGCTCGTCGTGGACGTGATGGGCGGCGCGCCCGGCATCCTTTCGGCCCGCTGGGCCGGTCATCATGGCGACGATGCGGCGAACAACGCGTTGCTGCTCGCTCAGATCGAGGACATCCCCGACGACAAGCGGACCGCGCGCTTCCGTTGCGCCGCCGCGCTGGTCGTGCCCGGGCCCGTCGCCAATGCGGACGGGGAATTCCCGATTGCCGCGCGGACCGTGGAGACCGGCGAGATGCCCGGGCATATCCTCCGCGCTCCCCGCGGCGAGCATGGCTTCGGCTACGACCCGCTGTTCGTGCCCGACGACCAGCCGGCGCGCATCGCCGATGACCCGGCCGCCGAGCCGTTGACCAGCGCCGAGATGGAGCCGGCCGAAAAGAACGCGATCTCCCACCGAGGCAAGGCGTTGAAGGCCCTCGTGCCCGCGATCGAGGCCTGCATCGACTGATTTCGGGTTGCGTTTATGTGCGGAACGATGCTGTGGCTGCTCACAAACGTACGCTGGTCCGTTCCATCCGTACGATTCTGCGCAGATTGACGGTATGCCTGCTCATAAACGTATTCCTGGCGGCGCTCAGCGTACGTTTGTGAGCAGGCCCTTCATCTCAGTGCTCACAAACGTACGCAGGCGGCCGCATGCCAGACTCAGGCCACGGGGATCAGGATGTTGCCGGCCGTCATCAGGGCCAGCGACAGGAAACCGGTGCAGGCGAGGGTGAAGCCGGCGAGCTTGGCGTTGCCGAGCACGCGGTCGGTGTAGAGCACCGAGAACACGGCGCTCGGCGCCATGCAGGTGAGCACGACGGCCTTGCGCGTCAACGGGTCGAAGGGCAGCAGGAACCATGCCGCCAGACCGAGCAGCGTGATGAACACCAGCTTCCAGGCCACCACCTGCGCCACGTCGAGGGCGTCGCGCTTCGACGAGGGCATGTCCATCATCATGCCGACCATCAGCATCGAGCAGAACCCGTTCGCCTTCGACACCGGCTCGACGAAATCGCCGACGAACCCCGGAATCGACACGCCGGCGAGCATCAGCACGACCATGACCACATAGGTGTCGAAGGGCACCGAGGTCACGAAGCTTTTGATCACGGTGAGGATATGGGCGCGCAGCGCCAGCATCCGTGCCTGCCTGTCCTTCGGGCGGATGCGCGGCATCACCGGCGCGCCCTGGGCCTCCTCGGGTTTGAGCGGGCGGTCCTCGGGCACATGCAGCAGCGCGACGGTCAGCACATACATGCCGGCGCACACCATGATGGAGTTGCCGATGTCGAACATGATGACGCTGATCGCCGCCCCGCTTCCCATGATCGCGGTGACGACGGGCAGGCAGAAGTTGCCGACGTTGAGCCCGGAGCCGTTGAGCATGAGGAAGACGCGCCGCCCCACGCTCATGCGCCGCGAGCACAGGAACATGATGACGATCGGCAGCAGACAGGCGAAGAATCCGAAGAGGGAGACCAGCAGCATGCTGGGATCATGCGGGTTCGTGGCGAAGGAATGGATGATCGCGCAGGGCAGGGTCAGGTTGAACACCGCCGATTTGAGCACGTTGTAATCACGCTGGCCGAAGACCCGGTATCGCTTGAACAGATATCCGATGATGATGATCGCCAGCAGCGACAGGGGTTGGATAATCGCCGACATGGCTCTCTCTTCTCCTTGGGCGGCAAGTGGTGCGAGAGACGGGAATCGAACCCGCAAGACCGAAGTCACAGGAACCTAAATCCTGCGCGTCTACCAATTTCGCCACTCTCGCGTGGGCGCGCCGTGGGTATCGGGCGCCGATATACAAAACCCTAGGGCAGGGACTGCCCTAGGGGAATGGAGCCACTTGTCAGAATCGAACTGACGACCTGCTCATTACGAGTGAGCCGCTCTACCGACTGAGCTAAAGTGGCCTGTCACTGCGACATTCGCATGCCCGTGCACAAAAAGAAAAGTATAGGGCAAAGTGCGGATAAATCAAAACGGTGCGTCGCGTCGCGGTTGCCGTGCCGATTTTTGTTGGATTGTGTCCCCTTTTGTGAGTATCTTGTGAGGTGTACCGAGACGTTGCGGGTGGTGGTTCCGAGCCGTCCGCCGGCGGCGTTTCGACAGAGATGAAAGGAATGGAATCCATGGCCATCAATCCTCCTGTTGACGCGACCAAAACCCCGGAATGGGCGGCGCTGCAGAAGCATTTCGACGAGCTCAATGCCGAGGGCGTGTCCCTGAAGCAGTGGTTCGCCGATGACGCCGAGCGCGTCGAGAAGCTCTCCTTCGAGGCGGGCGATCTGCACTTCGACCTGTCCAAGAACCTCATCAAGCCCGAGACCCTGCAGCTGTTCGCGGACCTTGCCAAGGCCGTCAAGCTCGACGAGCGCACCAAGCAGATGTATTCCGGCGTGCATATCAACAACACCGAGGACCGCGCCGTGCTGCACACCGCGCTGCGCCGCCCGGAGACCGACAAGGGCAAGTTCATCGTCGACGGCCAGGACACCGTCGCCGATGTGCGCGAGGTGCTCGGCCGCATCTACGCCTTCGCCGACAAGGTCCGCTCCGGCGAGTGGGTCGGCGTGACCGGCAAGAAGATCGAGACCGTCGTCAACATCGGCATCGGCGGCTCCGACCTGGGCCCCGTCATGGTCTATGAGGCCCTGAAGCCCTATGCGGATGCCGGCATCTCCGCCCGCTACATCTCCAACATCGACCCCAATGACCTGGCCGAGAAGACCAAGGGCCTCGATCCGGAGACCACGCTGTTCATCATCGTCTCCAAGACCTTCACGACCCTCGAGACCCTGACCAACGCCCGCGAGGCGCGCACCTGGCTGCTCGAGGAGCTCAAGGCCAAGGGCGCCATCGATGGCTCCGACGCCTCCGTGGCCGACGCCGTGAAGAAGCACTTCGTCGCCGTCTCCACCAACCTGGAGAAGGTCGCCGAGTTCGGCATCGATCCGAACAACGCCTTCGGCTTCTGGAACTGGGTCGGCGGCCGCTACTCCGTCGATTCCGCCGTCGGCACCTCCCTGGCCGTCGTCTTCGGCCCGGCCCGCTTCGAGGAGTTCCTGCACGGCTTCCATGAGATCGACGAGTACTTCGAGAAGACCCCGTTCGAGAAGAACGTCGTCGTGCTCATGGGCATGCTGAACGTGTGGTATCGCAACTTCTTCAAGGTCGCCTCGCACGCCGTGCTGCCCTACGACCAGTATCTGCACCGCTTCCCGGCCTATCTGCAGCAGCTGACCATGGAGTCCAACGGCAAGTCCGTGCGTTGGGACGGCACCCCGGTCACCACCGAGACCGGCGAGATCTTCTGGGGCGAGCCCGGCACCAACGGCCAGCACGCCTTCTACCAGCTGATCCACCAGGGCACCCAGCTCATCCCGGCCGACTTCATCGCGTTCGTCAACACCCCGAACCCGACCAAGGACGGCGACCAGGATGTGCACGAGCTGTTCCTCGGCAACTATTTCGCGCAGACCAAGGCCCTCGCCTTCGGCAAGACCGCCGACGAGGTGCGCGCCGAGGGCACGCCGGAGGAGATCGTCCCCGCCCGCGTGTTCACCGGCAACAAGCCGACCACCTCGATCTTCGGCGTGGCGCTCACCCCGTTCGCCGTGGGCGAACTGATCGCGCTCTACGAGCACATCACCTTCGTCGAGGGCACCGTGTGGGGCCTGGACTCCTACGACCAGTGGGGCGTCGAGCTCGGCAAGCAGCTGGCCAAGCAGATCACCCCGGCCATCTCCCAGGATGACGAGGCCCTGGCCGCCCAGGATGCGTCCACGCAGTCCCTGATCAAGTTCTACCGCGCGAAGCGCGAGTTCTGATTGAGATCAGAGCGCTGGCGCTGAATCGCTGATTCTCGGGTCTCCCCGCCCTTGTGGCGGGGAGACCTTTGTTTATATCCGCATCCATATCCACACGGCGATGAGTGGGCGTCGCCGTATCATGGTTTCGATACCAAATCGCCCACGCAAGGAGGCCAGCCATGGCGGCAGTTCCCGGCTACGTCAACCATCGCACCGAATTCCCGATGGCGCCGAAGGTCTATTTCACCCGTGACATCAGCCCCGCCGGGCTCAAGCGCGTCTACGACGCCCTCGGCGCGCGGCCGCAGGGCAAGGTCGCCGTCAAGCTGAGCACCGGCGAAGGCGGCAACACCCATTATCTCGATCCGAATCTCATCAAGGATCTGGTGCACGAGCTCGACGGCACCATCGTCGAATGCAACACCGCCTACGCGGGCACCCGCGACACCAACGAGGCCCACTGGAAGACCATCGAGGAACACGGCTTCACCGCCATCGCCCCGGTCGACATCCAGGACGAGGAAGGCGAGATCACGCTGCCGGTCGAGGGCGGCAAGCGCATCACCGGAGACATCGTCGGCTCGCATTTCACCGATTACGACTACTACGCCGTGCTATCGCATTTCAAGGGACATGTGATGGGTGGCTTCGGCGGCGCGCTCAAGAACATTTCCATCGGCATCGCCTCGGCGAACGGCAAGAAGCGCCTGCATTCCGGGCAGGACGAGATCCTCGAGAAGCATTTCTCCGGTGACCACGACTCCTTCCTGGAGGCGATGGCCGAGGCCGCATGGGCGGTGACGACCAAGCTGAAGGGCGCCATGCTGTTCATCAATGTGATGAATCATCTGTCCGTGGACTGCGATTGCGATGGCAATCCGTCCGCTCCCGTCATGGCCGACATCGGCATCGCCGCCTCGCTTGATCCGGTGGCCGTCGACCAGGCCTGCGTCGATATGGTGTATGAGTCGCCCGACAACAACGCCCCGCTGATCGAGCGCATCGAAAGCCGCAATGGCATCCACACCATCGAGCATGCCGTCGAGATGCATGTCGGCAGTCGCAATTACCAGTTCATCGATCTCGACGCGCGCTGAGACGCCGCCGGGATATTTTCGAGCAAAACCCTGAGTTAAAAAGCCCTGAGAAGGAGTTTGATATGTCCGCTTCCGCGAATGCGCCTGTCGCGCTGATCTCCACCCGTGTGCGCACGCTGCCGAGCGTGCGCGTCCAGACCGCCGCCACGGCGCTGGCCGTCGTCGCGGCCGTCGCACTGCCGCAGTGCTTCCACGCGGTCGGCGCCGTGTCTGGTCTCGGCACCGCACTGGGCGAGACCTTCCTGCCGATGCATCTGCCGGTGTTGATGGTCGGTCTGCTGGCCGGTCCGTGGGCAGGCCTTGCCACCGGTGCGCTTGCCCCGGCCGTGAGCTTCGCGCTGTCGGGCATGCCGATGGCCGCGATGCTGCCGTTCATGATCATCGAGCTCGCCGGCTACGGATTGGTCGCCGGTCTGCTGCGCGGCACGGCCATGCCGACCATCGCCAAGGTGCTGGTCGCGCAGGTCGCCGGTCGCGTGGTGCGGGCCTTGGCCGTGCTGGTCGCAGTGTTCGCCCTGGGCAACAGCGCCGTGGCCGTCGCCTCGATCTGGATGAGCGTGGTCACCGGTCTGCCCGGTCTGATTTTGCAGTGGGCGCTGATTCCGCTGTTGGCGTATTGGATTGATTCCAAAACCCAGTCCCGTCGCGCATGAATGACGATCTGACTCGCGCGAAGGCCGTGCTGGCGGGCGATGACACGCTAGGCTGCGCGGCCGTGCGCGGCGGCGAGGCAAGCGATGGCGACACCGGGGAGAGCGGTACTGTGCTGACCGGCTCCGGCCGAGGCGTGCGCCCGCTGTTGCTGTGGCTTGCCGACGGCACGCGGCTCGACGGCTTCTCTGCCGCCGACCGCGTGGTCGGCAAAGCCGCCGCCCTGCTCTATGTCAAGCTCGGGGCGGTGGCCGTGCATGCCCGCACCATGAGCGAAGGCGGCTTGGAGGCATTGCGGGCCCACGGCATCGCCGCCAGCTACGACATCCTCGTCCCCATGATTCTCAACCGTGACCAAACCGGCATGTGCCCGATCGAGCGCTCGGTGCGCGACATCCCCGCCGATGCGGACGCCGCCGGCCTCGACGCCGCCGAAACCGCCATCCGCGCCGCCGTCGCCGAACTTATGCAAGGTCGTTGAGCTTTCCCGACCACGATCAGTCCCCGTGCTGGGATATGCTGTTGCTTTGCTGTGTCGGGACGGGCTGGCCGCATATCGGTCCGTCTCCCTTGGGTCCAGCCGGGCGGCGCGAGCCTGACTCCCGGCGGATCGGCAACGAACGACATCGCCAGCCGACAGGGCTGGCCCGAATGGTTGCGCCGATATGCGGCGGCGAACGAGGAACACCATGGCAAACGCTATTGACGCATTTGACGCCAAGCACATGAAGCCGGCCGAGGAGATCCCGGCCTTCCGTCCCGGCGACACCGTCGACGTGAACGTCAAGATCCAGGAGGGCAACAACTCCCGTATCCAGACCTTCACCGGCGTGGTCATCGCCCGCAAGGGCGCCGGCATCCACGAGACCTTCGTGGTGCGCAAGATCAGCTTCGGCACCGGTGTGGAGCGCCGCTTCCCGCTGCACTCCCCGGCGATCGATTCCATCAAGCTGGTGCGCAAGGGCCGTGTGCGCCGCGCCAAGCTCTACTACCTGCGCGCCCTGCGCGGCAAGGCCGCTCGCATCGTCGAGCGCCGTGACAACAGCGCCAAGGCCGAGGCCTGAGCGTAACGCTTGTGTCGCGAAAGACCCGGAGACCGCATGGTTCCCGGGTCCTTCCATATCCAGGCTCCTCGTCCATGCGGATGCGCGGCCGAGCCGGCTAAGATGGGCACCGGTCCGTCGACGACGACCATGAGGGCATATGCATTCATATTCCACACAGGGAGGCACGCATGCAGTCCGACGATACGTATGACGGCTTCGATCCGTCGTCCGATGCGTCCGAGGCCGCCGCGGCGCGCGACGCAAGGACCATGTCGGTGGCCGGACGCGGCGTCGATCCCGCCGAGCCGCACGACTCGGATGGCGGTCGGGCCGGCGGCGGGGCCGCGGACGGTTTCAGCTGGCGTGATTTCCTGATATGGGCGGGCGTGCCGGTCGTCGTCATCCTGCTGCTGCGCCTGTTCGTCTTCGGCTTTTACACGATTCCCTCCGGATCGATGCTCGACACCATCGAGATCGGCGACCGCGTCATCACCAGCAAGCTGACGCCACGGGTCTTCGATTTGGAACGCGGCGACGTCATCGTGTTCAAGGATCCCTCCAACTGGCTTGGCAACGAAGGCACGGATGCCTCGCGCACCGAGTTCCTGATCAAACGATTGATCGGTCTGCCCGGCGATGTCGTCGAATGCGCCGGCGACGGCCAGCCCGTCAAGGTCAATGGCGTCGCGGTCGACGAAAGCTCCTATATCCGCCCGGGTGTGGCTCCCAGCGCCTTCCCCTTCCGCGTCGAGGTCACCGAGGGGCATGTGTTCGTCATGGGCGACAACCGCGCCAACTCCGCCGATTCCAGATATCACCAGGACGACGGCCAGCATGGTCTGGTGCCGGTGGATGACGTCGTGGGCGTCGGATTCGCGCGTTTCTGGCCGCTTACGCGCGTCGGCGGGCTCGATGCCCATCATGAGGTCTTCGCGGACGTGCCGGGCGGCGCGTCATCGGCGGCCTCCGCCTCCAAGGACTGAAAGGACCCTCGCCATGCCATCGGTGACGCCCACCCTCGATCTGGAACGCCGGCTGGCCGACGAGGGATACGACTTGATCGTCGGTTTCGACGAGGTCGGCCGCGGCGCGCTCGCCGGTCCGGTGATGGTCGGGGCCGCCGCGCTCTGGTCGCGGGACCTGCCGGATCTCGCGGTGCCGGAGGGGGTGGCCGACTCCAAGTTGCTCACCGAGCACCGGCGCGAGGCCATCGTCGACGGGCTCAAGGCATGGTGCGCGGCATGGGCCGTCGGCCAGGCGAGCAACGCCGAGATCGACGAGTGGGGGATAGGGCATGCCTTGGGCATCGCCTCGCTGCGCGCCCTGAACCAAGTCGAGCGCGAGCTTGGCGCCGCCGATCGCCTGGGTCTGTCCGTGGGCGCGATCCTCGACGGGCCCAACGATTACATCACCAAAGCCGCGGACACCTTCGACGCGCCCGAGGTGCCGGTGGGCGCCGAGGTGACGACGCTGGTCAAGGGTGACCGCCAATGCGCCTCGGTGGCCGCCGCGGCCGTCATAGCCAAGGTGACGCGTGACCGGCTCATGGTCGATCTGTCCCGGTCCGATTCTCGTTACGGGGCCTACCAGTGGGCGCACAACAAGGGATACGGCACCAAGGCGCATCGCGAGGCCATAGCGGCGCTCGGCCCCTCGCCGCTGCACCGCGTCAGCTGGAAACTCGTCTGAAGGCCGCGCACGGCCATATGGCCTGACCATCCATATGAGGTCGGTGCCCCGGGATCGATGTCTGCACGGGCGGACGGAAGCGGCCATCCGGCGTCCCTCCGGATTGTGAGCGTTCACGAAATTACGGTAGACTCATATCAAACCGTCAACGCATGCGGGAGGTAGGAAGTATGGTGACCGGCCGCACAACCAATAAACGTCCCTCGATGTTTGAGGTGGCCAAGCTCGCGGGAGTGAGCCACCAGACCGTCTCCCGCGTGATCAACGACTCGCCCGACGTGTCGGCCGCCACGCGCGCCCGAGTGCAGGAGGCCATCAAGCGCCTCGGATACCGCCCCTCCAACTCGGCCCGCGCCCTGGCCTCGCGCCGTTCGCGCACCATCGGACTGATCGCCGGGGGCATGCGTTTCTTCGGCCCGATCTCGACCATATCCTCCATCGAATCGATGGCCCGCGACCATGGCCTGTTCATGAGCGTGATGATGGTCCACGAGGCGTTGTGCACGCAGCGGGAGTTCGAGGAGCTCACCGACACCTTCGCCGAGCAGAACGTCGACGCCTTCATCTTCCTGACCCCGACCGATGTGATGTTCGAGGCCGCCTGCCGGACCAAGGTGAGCCGTCCGCGCGTCATCGTCACGTCGACGCATGGCGCGATGAGCGTGCGCGAGGGGCTGTCGCTGATGGGCGAGGGCGATCGCGCCCGCACCGCGATCGTCGGCATGGACCAGTGGGGGGCGATGGGCGAGATCGCGCAACTGGTCAGCGCCCACGGGCATCACTCCGCCATCTTCTTCGCCGGGCCGCAGGAATGGCGCGACGCCGCGACCCGTCTGGCCGCGTGGAATCGGCTGAGCGCCGAGCGCGCGATTCGCTCGCAGACCGTGCATTGCGACACCTGGGATTCCAGTGAGGCCTACGCGAAGATGAACCATGTGCTCGACACCATCGGCCGTACCGGCGCGCCTCTGCCCACCGTCGTCATCGCATCGAACGACAGCCAGGCCGTCGGCGTGGCGCGTGCCCTGCACGAGCACGGCCTCGGCATTCCGCAGGATGTCAGCCTCGTCGGATTCGACGATATGCCGGCGATGGACAACCTCTTCCCGCCGCTGACGACGGTCCGTCCCGATTTCGAGGGGCTGGGCGCGGCCGCGATGCGCGAGACGCTGCATCTGATCGGCGAGGGCGCCGAGCCGGCGTATGCCACCGGCGAGCATGGGGTCGGGCTGATTCCGCCGCGGGTGGTGACGCGCAGTTCGCTGGGCCACGCCGCGCGTCCGTAGGGCCTGCGTCGGGCGTTATCAATTCGTTATCGGGCGGGACACGTCGGGGTTGAGTTCCCCGCGTGTTCCGGTTACAATTGCAGAGGCAATGTGAGCGCTAACAGTACTCCGAGGACGGAGTGGCGAAGGCGCTTCCGGAAGAGGACGGGCGGTGCGGGCCGCCGGTCACCAAAGGAGTTCGCAGTATGGCAAACGACAACACCGAGCAGATCGCCGATATCGCGGAGAAGATTCGCGCCGGCAAGACCTCGCTGGGCATCGAGTTCGGATCCACGCGCATCAAGGCCGTGCTGATCGACGACAGCTACAAGACCATCGCCTCCGGCGACTTCGGCTGGGCCAGCCATCTCGAGGACGGCCTGTGGAGCTACAGCGTCGAGGAGATCTGGAAGGGTCTGCAGACCGCATATGCCTCCATGGCCAACGACGTCGAGCGCGCCTACGGCGAAAGGCTCACCCATGTGGGCCATATCGGCTTCTCCGCCATGATGCACGGCTATCTCGCCTTCGACGAGAACGGCGAGCTGCTGGTGCCGTTCCGCACCTGGCAGAACACCAACACCCACGAGGCGCACGAGAAGCTCTCCGAACTCTTCCAATACAACATCCCCGAGCGCTGGGCCATCGCCCACCTCTATCAGTGCGTCCTCAACAAGGAGGAGCACGTCGGCCGCGTCAAGTACTTCACCACCCTCGCCGGATACGTCCACTGGAAGCTCACCGGCAAGAAGGTGCTCGGCGTCGGCGATGCCTCCGGCATGTTCCCGATCGACCCGACCACCCACACGTGGGAAACCGAGTTCGTCAAGCAGTTCGACGCCCTGCCCGAGGTCGCGGCCCAGCCGTGGAAGCTCGAGGACCTGCTGCCCGAGCCGCTGGTCGCCGGCACGCCCGCCGGCGAGCTGACCGCCGAAGGCGCCAAGCTGCTCGACCCGACCGGCACCCTGCAGCCGGGCATCGTGCTCGCCCCGCCGGAAGGCGACGCCGGCACCGGCATGGTCGCCACCAACTCCGTGCGCGTGCGCACCGGCAACGTCTCCGCCGGCACCTCGATCTTCGCGATGGTCGTGCTTGAGCACAAGCTCAAGGCACTGCATCCCGAGGTCGATCTGGTCACCACCCCGGCCGGCGATCTGGCCGGCATGAGCCACGCCAACAACTTCACCTCCGACCTCAATGCCTGGGTCGGTCTCTTCGGCCAGTTCGCGGAGGCGCTGGGCAGCCCGGTCGACGCCGGCACGCTCTACGGCACGCTGTTCCGCGCCGCCATCGCCGACGACGTCGACTCCAACTGCGGCGGCCTCATCAACTATCCGTTCCGCTCCGGCGAATTCCTCGCCGGCCTGCCCGAGGGCCGCCCGCTGTTCGCACGCAGCCCCGAGGCCAATATGACCCTCGGCAACTTCATGCGCGCCCAGCTGTTCTCCGCCTTCTCCCCGGTCAAGATCGGCATGGACGTCATGACCAAGGACGAACACGTCCAGGTCGATTCCCTCGTCGGCCACGGCGGCATCTTCACCACGCCGAAGGTCGCCCAGAAGATCCTGGCGGCCGCCTTCAACACCCCGATCAAGGTCATGTCCACCGCCGCCGAGGGCGGCGCCTGGGGCATGGCTGTGCTCGCTGACTACCTGTGGCATGCCAACGAGGATCGCTCCAACCTCGCCGACTATCTCGACGGCCGCGTCTTCAAGGACGCCGCGTCCACCACCGAGGCGCCCGACGAGCATGACGTCGTGGGCTTTGAGGACTTCTTCGCGCGCTTCCGCAAGGGGCTGCCGATCGAGCACACCGCCATCGAATCCATCGATCTCGAAGACAAGTAAAAACTCCCTCATCCAGAAAGGAAACAAATATGGCAACTCTGGCTGATTACGGCCCCGAGGTCCGCGCCGAGGTCAAGCAGGTACGCGAGGTCGTCGCGACCCTGCATGAGCAGCTCATCAAGTGGAACCTCGTCGTGTGGACCGCCGGCAACGTGTCGCAGCGCCTGCACACCGCCGACCTCATGGTCATCAAGCCCTCCGGTCTGCGCTATGAGTATCTGACCCCCTCCTCGATGGTCGTGTGCGACCTCGACGGCAATGTCGTCGACGGCTCCGAGGCCCCGTCCTCCGACACCGCCTCCCACGCCTACATCTACCGACATATGCCCGACGTCTACGGCGTCGTGCACACGCACTCCACCTACGCCACCGCCTGGGCGGCCACCGGCCAGAACATCCCCTGCGGACTTACCATGATGGGCGACGAGTTCGGCGGCCCCGTGCCGGTCGGCCCGTTCCGCCTCATCGGCTCCGAGGCCATCGGCGAAGGTGTAGTCGAGACCCTGAAGAAGTATCCGAAGTCCCCGGCCGTCCTCATGCAGAACCACGGCCCCTTCACCATCGGCAAGGATGCTGAGGGCGCCGTCAAGGCCGCCGCCATGACCGAGGAAGTCGCCCACACCATGTGGGCCGCCCGCCAGCTCGGCGATATCATTCCGATTCCGCAGGAAGACATCGATAAGCTTAACGACCGCTACCAGAACGTCTACGGCCAGCACTGACATAGCGGAGCGTTATCGGCACGGTGGAAGGCTCGACGTAGCAACCTACGCCTTCGCCTTCCACCGCACCGATACCGCACGCGCTATGTCACCGCTGAGTTCGCCAGCACTGAGCTGCATGAATCTGTAACAACCAACCAACAAGGAAGTAAAGGAGCCATTATGGCAATGGAGAACCCCTTCGAGGGCAAGGAAATCTGGTTCGGCGTCGGTTCGCAGGACCTCTACGGCGAGGAAGCGCTGCGTCAGGTCGCCCAGCAGACCGGCGAGATGGTGGACTACCTCAACGCCACCGGCAAGATCCCGGCGAAGATCGTTTTGAAGCCCACCCTGAAGTCCTCCGACGGCGTCAAGGAGTTCATGGTCGAGGCCTCCGCCAACCCGGCCGTCATCGGCGTGATCACCTGGTGCCACACCTTCTCCCCGGCCAAGATGTGGATCCGCGGCCTCGAGGTGCTGACCAAGCCGCTGCTGCAGCTCAACACGCAGCACCACAAGGAGATCCCGTGGGAGACCATCGACATGGACTTCATGAACCTGAACCAGGCCGCCCACGGCGACCGTGAGTTCGGTTACATCGTCTCCCGCCTGGGCATCAAGCGCAAGGTCGTCGTCGGCCACTACACCGATCCCGAGGTCGCCGAGAAGATCGCCACCTGGGCCCGCGCCTGCGCCGGCTGGGACGCCTCCCAGAACATGAAGGTCATGCGCTGGGGCGACAACATGCGCAACGTGGCCGTCACCGAGGGCGACAAGACCGAGGCCGAGCGCGTGTTCGGCGCCTCGATCAACACCTGGGCCGTCAATGAGCTGGTCGCCGCCTACGAGGCCGTCAAGGACGATCAGGTCAAGGCCCTCATCGAGGACTACAAGGCCAAGTACGACGTGGCCCCGGCGCTGCTCGACTCCCGCTACGATGAGCTCTTCATCGCCGCCAAGGAAGAGGCCGCCATGGTCAACATGATGCGCGCCAACGGCTGCACCGCCGGCGTCGACAACTTCGAGGACCTCGGCGCCCTCCCGCAGCTGCCGGGCGTCGGCCCGCAGCGCTTCCCGTCCGAGTACGGCTGGGGCTTCTCCGCCGAGGGCGACTGGAAGACCGCCGTGCTCGTGCGCATCGGCGCCGTGATGGGCTACGGCCTCGAGGGTGGCGCCTCCCTGATGGAGGACTACTCCTACAACTTCACCGAGGGCAATGAGCTCGACATGGGCTCCCACATGCTCGAGGTCTCCCCGGCCATCGGCACCATCGCCAAGCCGAAGCTGGACATCTTCCCGCTGGGCATCGGCGGCAAGTCCGACCCGGTGCGTCTGGTCTTCTCCGGCAAGCCCGGCAAGGCCGTCGTGGTCTCCATGTCCGACATGCGCGAGCGTTTCCGCCTGCTCATGGACGAGGTCGAGGTCGTCGAGCCGCAGGGTTCCCTCAAGGAGCTGCCGTGCGCCCGCGCCGTGTGGAAGCCGCAGCCGTCCCTCAAGACCGCTGCCGAGTGCTGGATCCTCGCCGGCGGCTCGCACCACACCTGCATGACCACCTCCGTCGGCCGCGAGGCTTGGGAGGACTTCGCCCGCATGGCCGGTGTCGAGCTCGCCGTCATCGACGAGAACACCACCGCCCGCCAGTTCGAGAAGGAACTGGAGATCAGCGAGATGTATCACCGCCTGACCAACCAGCACTGAGATAACGGTGCGTTATCGCACCGCTGACGAGCGCTAAGAGGAAGCCCCACGGTTGCTGAGCCGTGGGGCTTCCCTGTTTTCCGGCGCATTATGAGGGAACGGCGATTCTCCTACGTATCTGTGCGGATCTCCACCGGAAACATACGGATCTCCGTTGGGTCTGTACGGAACTTTGAGGGGAATATACGAATCTCTGGCGGGTTTGTGACGCCAGCGGCAACAAACCCGCCAGAGATCCGTACAACTCCAACGGAGATCCGCGCAAATATGGCGCGGTTCCGTACGAATACAGAGGAGATTCACGTAAAACCGGATGAGTTTCGGGCATATGCGCTCCAGTCGGGACGGGAACGCATATGTATGACGTGGATCGGGGCGCGGTGCTGGCGCAGCGCCCTCAGCGCGTGCCGCCGTAGATCTCGCGGTCGATCACATCGGCGAAGACCTCGTTGACCTTGGGGCGCACGACCTTCAGGGACGGGGTCAGGCATTTGTTGTCCTGCGTGAACTGGGTGTCGAGCACCACGAACTTGCGCACGGACTCGGCGCGGGAGACGGTCGCGTTCGCACGGTCCACCCACGTCTGGATCTCATCGCGCACGGCCGCCGCCGTGGCCACGCGCTCCAGCGGCGTGTCCGCCGACAGGCCATGTGCGGGCAGCCAATGCTCCAAGCCCTCCGGGTCGAGCGTGATCAGCGCGCCGATGAAGGGGCGCTGATCGCCCACCACCACCGCATGCTCGACGATCGGGCATTTGACGATCTGCTCCTCCATCGGAATCGGGGAGACGTTCTTGCCGCCGGCCGTGATGATGATGTCCTTCTTGCGGCCCGTGATCGTCAGGCATCCGTCCTCGTCGAGCGAACCCAAGTCGCCGGTCTTGAGCCAGCCGTCCGAGGTGAAGGCCTCCGCCGTCTTCTCCGGAAGATTGTGGTATCCGCGGAACACATTGTCGCCGTGCACCTGCACCTCGCCGTCCTCGGCGATGCGCACCGAAGCGCCGGGCGCGCAACGGCCCACCGTGCCGATTTTGTTGAGTTCCACCGTCGTCACCGTGAACGGGGCGGCCGTTTCCGTCATGCCATAGCCCTGGATCATCGGCACGCCCATGCCGGAGAAGAAATGCGCCAGATCCACGTCCAGCGGCGCGCCGCCGCAGGCCACGAAGCGGATGTTCGGACCGAGGGCACCGCGCACCATGCGGTAGACGGTCTTGTCATAGAACTCATGCTCGGCGCGCTGAGCCAGCGTCGGCTGCTCGCCCGCCTGCTCCATGCGGCTCCACGCGCGCGCGGCCTCGACGCCCTTGACGAACAGGCGGCCCTTCGCGCCCGTGCCGGCCTTGCGGGAGGCGGCGTTGTAGACCTTCTCATACACACGCGGCACGCCCAGCAGATAGGACGGCGCGAAGGCGCGCACATCCGGCAGCAGCGTCTTGGTGTCCGGCAGGAAGCCGACGACGCCGTAATCCGAGCCGATCGAGCAGTATTCGATGTAGCGCGCGAAGCAGTGCGCCAGCGGCAGGAACAGCAGCAGACGCGTCGGCGTCTTCGGATCCGGGTTGTTGATGAGCTCGGGGACGAGCTGGTAACCGGCGCGCACGATGAACAGGAAGTTGCGGTGCGTCAGCTCGGCGCCCTTCGGAGCGCCCGTGGAGCCGGAGGTATAGACAATCGTGGCGAGGTCGTCGGCGCCGACCGAGGCGATGCGTTCGTCGAGCTCCTCGTCGGAGACGGCCACGCCGAGGCCTTCGAGCGCGCCCAGCGCGTTGCCGTCGAGCATGAGCAGGCGCTCGAGCGCCGGGCAGCGGTCCATCACGCCGTCGAGGCGGTCATATCGCTCCTGGTTGTCGGCGATGGCGAGCTTGACGGCCGAATCGTTGAGGATGCGCTCGGCCTGCGCGGCCGAATCGGTGTCGTAGATCGGCACATTCACCGCGCCGATGGCCGCCAGCGCGAAGTCGAGCACGCCCCATTCCCAGCGTGTGGGGGAGAAGAGCGTGACCGCGTCGCCCTTGGCGATGCCGAAGGCGATCAGGCCCTTCGCGGCCTTGCGCACGAGTTCGAGGAATTCGCCGGTGGTCATCGTGGACCACTGGCCGGGGCCGGTTTTGCGGCTGACGATCGGCGTGTCCGCGCCAGTGCGGGCCATGCGATCGGTGAGCAGGGAGTACATGGTCTCGTCGTCCCGCACTTCCACGGTGCCGGGGGCGTCGTATTGCTTCATATGACCTCGTTCGTTGGGTGGGCCGCGTCTGAGAACGGCCATATATACACCTTAACCTACGCCTTCGTAACCGTAACCGCCGTTGTGGGCTCCGCCAATTTCCGGACGCCGCTTTTGTCCGCGAACGACAACCGGACGTATATGGCGGTCCGCGGCGATGGCCGGCCGCGGCCATAGGGCGAATCGATAGCCGGTTGGAGATATCGGCGATGGCATGCGGGCGCGTGCCATCGCCGCCGTTCCTATACTGGTGGACTGGTCCGCACCGGCGACGCCGGGCGGAACCATCATGTCGTGAACGGTTAGAAGAGGGGAACATCATGAGGCATCCAGTCAGAAGCATATTGGCGGGCGCCCTCGCGGCCACGCTCGCGCTGTCGCTTGGTGCGTGCTCGCAGACCGGCGGACAGGCGGGGGGAGCCGGTGCCGGGGACGAGGCGCGCGACACCTTCGTCTACGCGCGCTCCGCCGCCGTCACCTCGCTCGATCTGTGGACCGAGATCACCGCCAACAACGCCTTCGCGATAGACAAGGTCTTCGAGCCGCTGCTGAGTTTTGACAAGGATGGCAACATCATCGACTGGCTCACCAAGTCGCACGAGGTGTCGGCCGACGGCCTGACTTATACCTTCGTGCTCAAGGACGGGCTGAAATTCTCCGACGGCTCCGAGGTGACCGCCGACGATGTGGTCTTCTCCATCGACGAGCACTTGGACGAGAAGGACGCGGCCCTGCCGCTCGACGCGGACATCGCCTCGGTGACGGCCAAGGACAAGGCGACCGTCGAGGTCAAGCTCAACAGCCCCGACACCCCGCTGCTCGCCGAATTCGCGAACTTCTCCAACGGCATCGTGCCCAAGGACTTCGGCGGCAAAACCGAGGAGGAGTTCTTCAAGAAGCCCGTCGGCACCGGCCCGTGGACCGTCGAGAAGTGGGACCCCTCCGGCGACCTGAGCTTCGTCGCCAACAAGCATTACTGGGGCAAGACCTCCGGCACGCTCAAGCGACTCGAATACAAGCTCGTCGAAGACGGCACGCAGGCCGTCAACCAGCTCAAGACCGGGCAGGTCGACGGCATCGAGAACCCCGCTTCCGAAAGCCTCGAGGAACTCGGCGCCGACGGCGCGCAGACCAAGGTGCTCTCCAATGGCTCGTGGGTCACCGAGCAGCTGTTCTTCAACACCAAGGACGAGCATTTCGCCGACGTGCATGTGCGCCGCGCCCTCGCCCTGGCCTTCGACCGCGACGCCGTGACCAAGGCCGTCTCCTTCGGCCACGCCGTCACCGCGAACGCCGTCGTGCCCTCCGCCATCCGGTATTCCGGACAGAAGACCGTCAAGTCGCTCGCCTCCGGCGGCGCCGACCTCGACGCGGCGAAGAAGGAACTCGCCCAGTCGAAGTATGCGGACGGATTCGCCACGAAGATCCTCATCCCCTCCGGCGACAACGCGCGCAAGCAGACCGCGCAGCTCTTCCAGTCCGCCGCCAAGGGGCTCGGCATCGACGTGACGATCGACGCCGCCGATTCCGCCACATTCCGCGACCGCTTCAAGAAATTCGACTATGCGATCATGCTCAACTCCTCGCAGGCCGACTATCCCGACGCCGATTCGATCGTCTCCTTCCTCGCCGATCCCGACGGCTTCTCGAACTCGTATTGGACCGGATACTCCAACCCCAAGGTGACCGCGGCGCTCAAGCAGGCGCGCGCCACCGCCGACGGCGACGGGCGCGGCAGGCTCTACGAGGGCATCCAGCAGACGCTTGCCGACGAGGTGCCCTATATTCCGCTGTATTCGCCCGACATCGTCAAGGCCGTGCGCTCCGACGTGCAGGGGCTCGAGGTGCTGCCCAACGACTCGGTGCGCTTCCAGAACGTGACCTTCGGGGACGCGGCGGCCAAGTGACGGACCGGTGGCGCGCGTCGTGCGCATCGTGGGATGCCGCGGGTCCGTTCCCGCGTCCCGAGGCCATAATGACAGCATTATGAACGAACCGAGAACCTTGCGCCGCGACGACGGCGCCGATGCTGCCGGCGGCTCTGAGAGCCCGGATGGCTCCGCCGTGCGCATCCGCTCCATTGCGTGGCCGCCGGTTCTGCGCTGGCTGGGAGGCATCGCGGCGCACGCGCTGGCCGTGACGGCGTTGGTCACCGTCGGCGTGTTCTTCATCGTCCGGCTGGTGCCCGGCGACCCGGCGCAGATGGTGCTCGGGCTCAAGGCGACCCCCGCCCAGATCGCAGATATGCACGCGCGGCTCGGCCTCGACCGGCCGCTCTGGCGGCAGTTCCTCGACTTCCTGACGACGCTGCTGACCACCGGCGACACCGGCGAATCCATCGCCTACCATGTCTCCTCGCGCGCGCTGGTCCTGGATCGGCTGCCGGTGTCCCTGTGGCTGATCGGCTGCTCCGCCCTGCTCGTGGCGCTGCTGGTGCCGCCGATGGCGCTGGCCGCGGCCCGGCATCGCGGCGGCGTCATCGACCACATCGTGCGCGCCGTGCCGACGGTCACCCTCGGCATGCCCGAGTTCTGGGTCGGCCTTGTGCTGGTCCTGGTCTTCGCGGTCCGTCTGCGCGTCTTCCCGGTCGGCGGCACGCAGCCCGGCATCGACGGGATGCTCTATTCGATGGCGCTGCCCTCGCTGACCATCGCGCTGGCGCAGGTGCCGTTCCTGGTGCGTTCCCTGCGCGAACGATTGATCGAGGTCTACGACGCCGATTTCGTCGTGACCTTACGCGCCGCCCGACTGCCCGAACGCGCGATACGCCGCCATGTGCTGCGCGGCGCGGTGCTGCCGGCATTGCAGCTCTTCGGCATGAAGCTTTCCTTCCTTGTCGGCGGCACGCTGGTCGTCGAACAGGTCTTCGGCCTGCGCGGCGTCGGGTCGTTGCTGTTCGCCGCCATCGGCGCGCGCGATTTTCCGCTGATCCAGGCCATCGCGCTCTATTGCGCCCTCGGTGTGGTGGCGGTGGGGGCCGTCATCTCGCTGCTGTCCGGCGCCGTGGACTGGCGGCTGCGCGCCGGCATGGGCATGGGGGAGAGCGAACGATGAACGGGGCGACAAAGGAAGATACGGCGCGTCGTCGGCGTGCGTTCCCCGCATTCCCGGCTTTGCCTCCGCTGCTGACGGTCGGTTTGCTGGCATTGCTGGCCATCGTATTGGCCGTCGTGTTGATTCCGGTGCTGTCGCCCTACGACCCGACCCGCGAGGACGTCGCCGCGATGCTCCAGCCTCCTTCCCTCGCCCATCCCTTCGGCACCGACCAGCTCGGCCGCGACATCCTCGTGCGCGTGGCCGCCGCCGGCCGCATCGATCTGGCGCTGATGGTCGGCGCCGAGGCCGCGCCCTTCGTCATCGGCACGGCCGCCGGTCTTGTGGCAGGATATCGTGGCGGCTGGTGGGACCGCGCGGTGACGCTGTTGTCCGACACCTTGATCGCCTTCCCGTTCTATCTGACCGTCGCGGTCGTGGCCTTCGTGTTCGGGGCCGGTGTGCGCGGCGTCGTCCTGACCTTCCTGATCGTCGGATGGGTTGTTTTCGCCCGTTCGGTCAAGGGCGCCACGGCATCGCTGGCACATGCCGAATGGGTGGAATCGGCCCGGGTGATGGGCTTTTCCGATGCGTCGGTCATGGCGCGCCAGCTGCTGCCCAATGTGCTGCCGCAGGCGCTGGTGGTGCTCGCCACCGACATGGTGGCGCTGCTCGTGTCGATCGTCACGCTCGGCTACCTGGGCCTGGGCATTGCGCCGCCGACGCCCGACTGGGGCACGATGATCGCGGACGGCCAGTCCTTCCTGGCCACGCGCTGGTGGCTGTCCACGCTGCCCGGCTGCGTCGTGGTGCTGGTCGGCCTCGCGCTGGCGATGGTCGCCGACGGCCTCAACGAGTTGGGACGGCGAGGGATATGACGGAGACGATGGATATGCGTGACACGGTGCTCTCGGTGCGCGGGCTTCGTATCGTCGCGGATGACGCCGACGACGCGGGCGGTGGTGCCGGTGACGCCGATTCCCCGCGCGCCTTGGTCGACGGACTGTCCTTCGAGGTCGCGCGCGGCGCATGCCTGGGATTGGTGGGGGAGTCCGGCTCGGGCAAAAGCCTCACCCTGCGCACCATCATGGATGAGTGCCTGGGAAGCGGTCGCGGCCGTGGCGCGGGGATGCTGCCGCGCGGTGTGCGGCGGGCTGGAGGCGGCGTGGCGCTCGCCGACGGCGTCAACGCCGCCATGGTCCTCCAGGACCCGGTCGCCTCGCTCGACCCGTTGATGCCCGTGGTCCGTCAGGTGGCCGAGGTGCTGCGCCACGCGCGCGGACTGAGGCGTCACGAGGCGAGGAGGGAGGCTTTGGCGCTTCTGGGGCGGCTTGGTCTGCCCGCCGAAGATCTCGCCGCGCACGACCGGTATCCCGGCCAGCTGTCCGGCGGGCAATGCCAGCGCGTCGTGCTGGCCGTCGCGTTGGCCACGGAGCCCGATCTGCTGCTGTGCGACGAGCCCACCACCGCGCTCGATGTGACCGTGCAGGCGCAGATACTCGATTTGCTCGCCGGTCTCAAGGCGCGGCTCGGCCTGACGATGGTGTTCGTCACCCACAACCTCGGCGTCGCCGCGCGTCTATGCGACCGGCTCGTCGTCATGAGGCACGGCCGCGCCATTGAGACCGGTGCCACCGGTGATGTGCTCACTTGCCCGCAGGAGGACTACACGCGTCGTCTGATCGCCGCGGTGACGCCGATTCCAGGGCCTGTGCCGGCAGAGGAACCGGAGGGAGAGTGATGAGCGGGATGACGAACGAGGGAATGATCGATATGCCCGGCGCGTCCCCGGCGCCGTTGCTCGAGGCGCGTGGGCTGACCGTGCGATATGGCGGCGCCACGGCCCTTGACGGAGTGGATGTCGAGGTGCCGCGCGGCGGCGCTCTCGGCGTCGTGGGCGAATCCGGGGCCGGCAAATCGACGCTCGCCCGCGTGCTGGCCGGACTGATCGAGGCCGATGCCGGCGAAGTGCGGTTCGACGGTGAGGCGCTGCCCCGCGATCCGCGTCGGCGCACGCGCGAACAGCGTCGCCGCATCCAGATGGTCTTCCAGAACCCCGACTCCTCGTTGAACCCGCGTCACACCGTGCGCCGTATCCTCGCCGAAGGCATGGTGCTGCACGGCGTCGTCGCGCGCGCGGACCGCGAGGGCATCGAACGGCGTTGCGTCCGGCTGCTGGATATGGTGGGGCTTCCGGCCGATGCCTTGGACCGTCGGCCGCGCGCCTTCTCCGGAGGCCAACGCCAGCGCATCGCCATCGCCCGCGCGCTGGGCGTCGAGCCCGAGGTGCTGGTGGCCGACGAGCCGACCAGCGCGCTCGACGTGTCGGTACAGCGCGGCGTGCTCGACTTGCTGGCGGCGTTGCGGCGGGAACGGGGACTGGCCGTCGTGCTCATCACCCATGACCTTGGTGTCGTGGCCGACCTGTGCGACGAGGTGGCGGTGATGCGGCACGGGCGGGTCGTCTGCAAGGGGGCCACGGACGCCTTCTTCGCCGACCCTCCGCAAGGCTATCCCCGGTCATTGCTCGAGGCGGCGCGCGCGGTGGCGGTGCGGCGATGACGGCCGGGAAAAGGGCCGTATGGCGCTCTCCGGGACTGATCGATGCGCATGCCCATATCGGATGGGTCGATTTCGACGCTCAGGCGCGTGCGAAGCGCTCCGCCGCCGACACGGACCGTCTGGTCGCCGAGCAGCGGCGCGAGCTCGCCGCCTGTGGATTCACCGCCATGCGCGATGCGGGCGGCTGGACGCGGGACGAGACGCGCGATGGTGTGACGGTGCTCGGCTGCGCGGCGATGATCCCCGGTGACGACGACGCCCCTGCCGGAGCCTTGGCCGGGGCGACGTTGGAGCCCAAGCACGGCCGTTGGGTCAAGCTGTTCCTGACCGGAGGCATGGGCGCCCCGGCCGATCGCGTGCTTGAGCCGATGATGAGCCGGGATCGGGTCCGGCGCGTGATCGCCGCCATCCATGTGGCCGGTTGCAAGGCCATGGCCCATGCCTGGGGCGGTCCGGCGCTTGATTGGGCCATCGAGGCGGGCATCGACAGTGTGGAACACGGCGTGCTGCTCACCGGGGCTCAGGCGGAGCTCATGGCGCGGGTCGGCATTCCGCTGGTGCCCACCGTCAACATCTATCGCATCCTCGCCGATGCTCCGGCCGGCCTGGGCATTCCGCCGGTCGTCGCCGAGCGTGCGAAAGTCGCCGCCGACCGCCATCCCCAGGCCGTCCGACTGGCGCATGACACCGGCGTGGCCATCGGCGTGGGCACCGATTACTGCACGCCGCTGCTGTTCGGGCGCAATCTGGAGGAACTCGATGCCTTGGAATCGTGCGGATTGACCCGCGCCGAGACATGGCGCGCCGCAACCGAGGGCAACGCCCGCATCGTCGGAGCCGAAGTCGTCGCCGGTCGCGCCGACGTGTGCTTCGACGTCGATCCGCTGACGGTGTCTCATGCCGCCGATCTGCGCGGACACTTGGTCGTGTGACGTGTTGCGTGCCGTCTGCCGTCGACCTGTGGGCGGGAATGCCGACAAGACAATGAGATAATTCGCCCGGGGGTATTGTCATGCCATGATTGCTCGGCTACCCTCGCAAGAGGCGGCTGCGAACGCTGCCGTCCCATGAAGCGAGGTGCGCATGTTCGACAAGCGATTGTTCTCGATGGCCCCGGGCATCGGCCGGCTCGTCGCCGGCAAGGTGGCCTGCCTGTGGATCGGGCTGGCGGCCAACATCGGCTTCATGGTCGCGCTGGTGGCGCTTCTCGCCCAGCTGGTCGATCTGGCGGACCCCCATCTCATCCAATGCGACGCCCCGGCCGGCGTTCCGTGCCCCGCCAACGTCTTCGGATTGGTGTCCATCCATCCGAGCGCCGGAAGCCTCGCCGTCCTGGCGCTGGCGATGGCCGCATGCGCTTTGATCAAGTACCTCTCCACCGTCTTTGCGGCGAAGCTCGGCACCGAGGCCGCCGAACGCGTCAAACTCGCCTTGCGCGAACGGCTCTACCGCAAGATGCTTGCCCTTGGTCCCTCGTATTCCTCGCGCGTCAAAACCGCCGACATCGTGCAGTCGGCCGGCGAGGGCATCGAACAGATCCAGACCTTCTTCGAGCTGTTCCTGCCGCAGTTGTTCTATGCGGTGCTCGCGCCCATCACCCTGTTCCTCGTCGTCCTGCCGCTCGATCTGCCCGCCGCCGCGACGCTGCTGGTATGCGCGCCGCTGATCGTCGTGATCGTGGGGTTGGTGGCGATGAGCGCCGCGCGCGTGTTCAAGCGGTATTGGGGACGATACACCGATATGGGCGCCGCCTTCCTCGACGATATGCAGGGTCTGGAGACGCTCAAGGCCTTCGACGCCGACGGGCGTGCCGCCGCCGATATGGATACCAAGGCCGAGGAATTCCGTGTGATGACGATGCGCGTGCTGCAAATCCAGCTGCGTTCGCTGTCCGCGATGGACCTCGTGGCCTATGGCGGCGCCGCGGCCGGCATCGGCGTGGCCCTGTGGCGGTATGCCTCCGGCGCGCCGCTGACATTGGCCGGGTTGCTGTTGATCGTGCTGCTGTCTGCCGAGTTTTTCATTCCGCTGCGTCAGCTCGGGTCCTTCTTCCATGTGGCGATGAATGGCATGACCTCCACCAAGCGTATCTTCGCGCTGCTGGATGCGTCCGAGCCGAAGCATGGCACGGCCACGCTGCCGGTCGGCGGGGATGGGGCGCGGGATGGGCTTGTAGTGCGTTTCGACGGGGTCGGGTTTGCGTATGCCGATACGCGGGCTGGTGCCGCCGGCTCAGACGCGAACGGACAACGGCTAGATTCCAACGATAAACGACCCTCCGGCGAGGTTGGCGACAATACGCGTGGCAGCTCCCTTGTCTCGGTCAGCTTCACTGCTCTGCCAGGTCAACTCACGGCCGTCGTGGGCGAATCCGGCTCCGGCAAATCCACCATGGCCGCGCTGCTGTCCGGCATGCTCACCGGCTACACCGGCTCGATCACCGTGGGTGGTGCGGCCGGGATGGAGCTTGCGTCGGTTGACGGCATGTCCTTGGCCCAGGCCGTCACACTGGTCGGCGCCCGCAGCCATCTGTTCGCCGGCACTTTGCGCGACAATCTGCTGATGGCCCGTCCCAACGCGAGTAATGACGAGCTGTGGGCTGCGCTCGAACGCGCCCGTATCGCCGATTTCGTGCGCCAACAGCCCGCCGGGCTCGATATGTCGATTGAATCGGGCGCCACGAATCTCTCCGGAGGGCAGCGCCAGCGCGTCGCCATCGCCCGGGCCATGCTGCACGACGGCGCCGTCTATGTGTTCGACGAGGCCACCAGCAGCGTCGATGTGGAAAGCGAGGCTTTGATCCTCGAATCCATCCATGAGCTCGCCGCCTCGGGCAAAACCGTCATCATGATCACGCACCGCATGGCCAATGCGGTCGATGCGGATGAGATCGTGGTCTTCGAGCGCGGACGTGTCGTCGAAACCGGTGCGCACGACGAGCTGATGGCCGCCGACGGCACATACGCGCGGCTTCTGCGCGTTCAGCGGGATATCGAATCCATTGCCCATCCTTCGGCGGGTTCGCGTTCCGTCGGGTCTCTTCCCCAGTCGGCTCTGCCGGCAGAGCAGAGTGCTTCGCCGCTTTTGTCACAGAACAGTCCACTGGACTGTTCTGTCTCGTCAGAGGGGGCGCAATATGCGCTATCCATTCCTCCCTCTGATGAGGGAGGTGTCGGCGAAGCCGACGGAAGGAGAGAAACCTCTGTTTCTTCAGAGAGAAGATCGGCCAGTGCCGTTGCGTCGCAGTCCAGCGCCACCCTCATCGCCCGCCTCCTCAAGGAGGCGCGCCCGCTCGCCCATCTCATGACCATGGCTTCGCTGGCGGGCACCGTCGGTCACCTCTCCGCCACCTTCCTGCCGGTGTTCGGCGTCATCGCGGGATTCGCACTCGCCGGCAACCCGGTGTGGGGCATGGGCGCGGGGCCGGCCATCGCCATGATGGTCGTGTGCGCCGTGCTGCGCGGCGTGCTGCGATACGTCGAGCAGTATCTCAACCACAACGTCGCCTTCCGCCTGCTCGCACTGTTCCGTTCGAAGGCATTCGACGCGCTGCGCCGCCTCGCCCCGGCCAAGCTCGCCGGCAAGGGGAAGGGCGATCTCATCGCATTGATCACCACCGATGTCGAGCTGCTGGAGATCTTCTTCGCGCATACGATCTCCCCGGTCGTCATCGCCGTCATCACCACCGTCGTCTATGCGATCGCCTTGGTCACGCTCAATCCATGGATGGCGCTGATGCTTATCGCCGCGCACTTGGTCATCGGCGTGCTGGTGCCGAGGTTCTTCGCCGTCGGCGTGCGCAATCTCGGTCCCGCCATCCGCAGCCAGGCCTCCGCGCTCGACGACGTGATGCTCGACGATATGCGTGGCCTTGACGAGATCATCCGTTTCGGTCGTGGCGACGAGCGCGCCAAGGGCATCGTCGAACGCACCAAGCGACTCTGGGCCGAGCATGCCCGGCTGAGCCGTGTCAACGGACGGTTCACAGGTGTCGGCGGCCTGCTGGTCATGGCGCTGACCTTCGCCGCCGCGGCGCTCGCCGTGGCGTTGGCGGCGGCTCCCGGGCCGTTGGATGAGGCCGCGCTCACATCGGGGATGGCGGTCACCGGTCCGCATGCGATTCCCGCCCTGACCGTGGCCTTCGTGCTGATCGCCAGTTCCTTCGGGCCGACGCTGGCGCTCGCCGCGCTGCCGGGCAATCTCACTTCCACTTTCGCTGCGGCCCGCCGTCTGTTCGCCCTGATGGACGAGACTCCCGCCGTCGTGGAGTCGGGGACGGCGGCCCCCGCCTACACGGGCATGCGGATGGACCATGTGACCTTTGCGTATGACGATGCGTCGCCATCCATGGAGGAGGAGATGTCAGTGCCGGCTGCAACCGTGTCCGGTTCGTCGGCGCGTATGGGCTCGGAGCGTCCGATACTCAATGACTTCTCACTTGATATTCCGGTGCATGGTGTGCTTGGTGTGCAGGGCCCGAGCGGCCGTGGCAAGTCCACGACGCTCAAGCTGCTGATGCGCTACTGGGATCCCGACGCCGGTTCCGTGGCGATGTCCGGCACGGCATTGCCCGGGATCGACGCGCACCATCGCCGCCGCGTCCAAACCATGATGACCCAGGAGACGCATCTGTTCGATGGCACGATCCGCGACAACCTGCTTATGGCGCTTGGTTCGGCGGATCGGTCTGCGGACGACCTCGACACCCTCCTGCGCGAGGCTTGCCGCAAGGCCTCGGTGCTCGATCTCATCGATTCGCTGCCCGAAGGCCTCGACACACCGGTCGGCGAACTCGGCGACCGCCTTTCAGAGGGCGAACGCCAGCGCATCGGCTTGGCCCGCGTGTTCCTGCGCGACGCCGATCTGGTGCTCTTCGACGAGCCGACCAGCCGCCTCGACGCGTTCAACGAAGCCGTGATCTTGGGGTCGATCAACGAGCTGGCTCATGGCGGCAACAAAGCCGCCGTGCTGGTTTCCCACCGTGAGTCCGCCATGCGCATCGCCGACCGAATCCTCGCCTTCTGACGTATTTACGCTCCCTCATCAGAGGGAGGATTATGAGGCTCTCTTATCGGAGGAAAGCGGCAGACGCTATCTCATTGAGATTCGTATGCATAGGTCATGCCAACGGTTGGCCGAGCGGCGGCAGCGGTCCTAGATCGGCGCCGTCGTCGGGCTTGAAATCGTTGATGTCGTAAGGCAGGAAAGTGCTGCCGATGGCCCACAGTGGAATGTTGTCCATCCAGTCTTGCTGGTCATATCCGCGCATGGAAGTGCGGAATCCATGCAATTCGTATGTCTCGCAGCATCGGGACAGGCTCGCTTTCTTCCGTCCTTCGCCGGCCTTGACCTCCAGCGGGGTGACGCCATGGTCGGAGTTGAAGACGAAGTCGACCTCGTATTTGCTGTCGCCGCTGACCCAGTAATACGGCGTCAACCCAGCGGCGACGAGTTGTTGGCAGACATATTGCTCGGTCATCGCTCCCCGGTATTCGATCAACCCTGTATCCGTGGCCACGACGTCGCGGGCGGTGATGCCAAGCGCCGCGCCGAGCAGCCCCACATCATGCATGTAGAGTTTGAATGCCGCTTCGTCGGCATAGATGCCGAGTGGATTGCGGGCGATTTTCGTGCGCGGCACCCGTATTGCCAAACCGCAGTCCACGATGGTCTGTATAGCGGCTTCGTACATTGAGGCCCTTGCGCCCTTGCCGATATGGCTGAAGACGAAGCGGTGGTTGTTCTCCTGCGCGAGATGGTCGGGGATGTAGGTCGAATACGTCATTCTGATGCGTTCGACGTCCACGCCCGCGACGGGATGTTTGGAGAAATCCAGATCATAGGTCTTCAGTAGGCCGTTCTGCACGTCGCGCGCGGCGACATAGCCGTATTCGATGAAAGCGGCGACCGCTGCCGGCATGCCTCCGATGATGCAGTATTGCCGATATCGCTGTTCGAAACGTTCGGCCAGTGCGTCAACCAGGTCGGTCTCATGCCGTTCCAGCGCGTTGGCCGCGCGTCCGTCGCCCACCGCGCGCAGGAATTCCATGAAACTCAGCGGGTGCATGTCCAGCATCCGCACTGCGCCGACGGGGAACGAGAGACGTTCGTGCAATGCCAATCCAAGATACGACCCCGCCGCGGCCAAATGGATGTCCGGGAACTCGTCGCCAAAGGTTTTGAGCAGCGGGAAGAGCCCCGGCTCCTCCTGTATCTCATCGATCACGACTAGGGTCGTTTTGGGTTTTGGCCGCACACCGGTGGCTGCTTCGATCGCGTCCAACAACATCGAGGGAGATACGACGCGGGACATCATCGTGCGGATGTCGCCGTTGAACAGCGTGACATAGGCCATGTCGTCGAATTTGCGTTTGCCGAGTTCCCGAAGCGCATGGGTTTTGCCCACCTGTCGCGCGCCCCGCAACAGCAGGGGTTTGGTCCGGGGAGTATCGGCCCATTCGTCCAGTGTTCTTTCGATATGTCGCGCGAAGTTGTCCATGCGATCACCCAATATGCGTAACATTTTTTCCTAAATATTATTGCAGAAAAACGCAAAAATTTCCACCTATGTCAAGGTTGTAGTGCAAATTTTTCCGCTTATATTGGCTCTGAAATACAAAAACTTCCATATTGGAGTGTGTGGACATGTGTCGAACCCTGACCTGCGTCGGATGCTTCCTCTGATGGGCTGTTCCGTCTCATCGGGGTCGGATTGGTGCCTGCGATCATCTTGCCGGCGCTTTCCTCGTCGGAGGGAGGGGCGGGGTGGAAAACGCAGTGATTCGAGGCGTGTTGCGGTGATTTTGACAAAACGGTACACAGGTGTATCATCATGGGTGTTGGTACACGGCTGTACCACATAAGAAACAGCCAACCGAGGGATGGCACGCTTGCGACAGCGGTTCGTCGTGAGCGCCGCCATGGGAACGCGAAGGAGATATCATGCGCAACTCGAAGAAGATCATCGCCGCGACCGCCGCGGTCGCCACGCTCATCGGACTGGCGGCCTGCGGTTCGTCCAACGACGGCGCCAAGGCCACGGACACCGACACCTCCGATGCCAAGGGCGAGGTCGTGTTCTGGGGCTGGGGCAACGGCCTGACGGAAACCATCGAGGCCTTCGAAAAGGCCAACCCCGACATCACGGTGAAGTACAACAACACCGGTACCGCCTCGGACACCGCCACCGCCCTGCAGAACGCCATCGCCGCGGGCAAGGGCGCGCCGGATGTGGTGATGATGGAGGACCCGACCGTCACCCAGTTCGCCGTCACCGACGGCCTGACCGATCTGAGCGAGTTCGGCGCCGACAAGTTCGCCGACGACTTCGCCGCCGGCCCGTGGAACAAGGTGCAGTACAACGGCAAGCCCTATGCGCTGCCGATCGATTCGGGCCCGGAGGTCTTCTTCTACAACAAGGCCATCTTCGACAAGGCCGGCGTGGACGGCGAGTCCATCAAGACGTGGGACGACTACTACGAGGCCGCCAAGAAGATCCACGCGCTCGGCGACAACTATTACATCACCAACAATTCCGGCGATTCCAACGCCTACCAGCCCTTCACCGCGCAGGTGTGGCAGGCCGGCGCCCAGCCGTGGAAGGTCGACGGCGAGAACATCACCATGAACATGACCAACGACGAGGGCATGAAGAAGTACATCGACTTCCAGCAGAAGCTCATCGACGAGGGCCTGGTCAACACGACCATCGCCAACTGGTCCGACGATTGGAACCGCTCCCTCAACGACGGCACCACCGCCTCCCTCGTCATCGGCGGCTGGATGCCGACCAATCTCGAATCCGGCGCCCCCGATCAGGCCGGCAACTGGCGCGTCGCCCCGCTGCCGCAGTGGGAGGAGGGCCAGCAGGTCTCCGCCGAGGACGGTGGCTCCGCCCTCGCCATCCCGACCCAGTCCAAGAACAAGGACGCCGCCTATAAGTTCGCCGAGTATCTGACGCACGGCGACGGCGCGCAGGTCATGGCCGACCACGGCACCTTCCCCTCGCTCAAGTCCATCCTGAGCGATGAGGAGTTCCAGAACAAGGAGAACGAGTACTTCGGCGGCCAGCAGGTCAACAAGGTGCTGTGCGAGGCCGCGAACCTCGATGTCACCGAGTTCCAGTACCTGCCCTACAACCCCTACGCGCAGTCCAAGTTCGGCGACACCATCGCCCCCGCCTATCAGGGCAAGAAGACCCTGAAGGAGGCCATGGCCGACTATCAGAAGGTGCTCGCCGACTACGGCACCGAACAGGGATACACGGTCACCGAGAAGTGAACCGGCGGTTCCGCCAGCTTTGACAAACCCGGCCCGGGACTCGTCCGCGAGAGCGGAGCGCGGCTCTCGGGCCATGCCATGCCGGTCCGGGATCGCGGGGCGGCGCGCCGAACCGTCGAATACCAGGAATATGAAGGAGCTCCCCATGCGCAGAGCGTTCAAGTGGCCGCGATTGCTGACCGACGACGGCCGCGGCATCGCCTATGGCGGCGACTACAACCCCGACCAGTGGCCGGAGGAGGTCTGGGACGAGGATATCGAGCTGATGAAGCGGGCCCGGGTCAACACGGTCGCGCTCGCCATCTTCAGCTGGTCGCGCATCCAACCCACCGAAGACACATGGGATTTCGACTGGCTCGACCGCATCATCGCCAAGCTGGGCGCGGCCGGCATCGCCGTCGATCTCGCCTCCGCCACCGCCTCCGCGCCGATGTGGCTCTACGAGGCGCATCCCGAGGTGCTGCCGCGCGACCGTTATGGCCACGTCATCAACCCGGGTTCGCGCCAGTCGTGGAGCCCGACCAGCCCGGTGTTCAAGGAATACGCGCTTGCGATGTGCCGCCGCCTGGCCGAACGATATGGCGACAATTCCGCCGTCACGGCCTGGCATATGGGCAATGAATACGGCTGGAACAACCGCCATGACTATTCCGACAACGCCGAGACCGCGTTCCGGAAATGGTGCGAGCAGCGATATGACAGTGATATCGACGCGCTCAACGACGCGTGGGGCACGGCCTTCTGGTCGCAGCATGTCAATGACTTCGGCGAGGTGCGGTTGCCGCGGCATATGGGCGGCGATTCCATGGTCAACCCCGCCCAACAGCTTGATTTCGAACGCTTCGGCAACGACATGCTGCTCGATTTCTACAAGGCCGAGCGCGACGCGATCGCCGAGATCTGCCCCGACAAGCCGTTCACCACGAACTTCATGGTCTCCACCGATCAATGCTGCATGGACTACGCGCAGTGGAGCGACGAGGTCGATTTCGTCTCCAACGACCATTATTTTCACGAGGGCGAATCCCATCTCGACGAACTGGCCTGCTCGGATGCGTTGGTGAGTGGGTTTGCGCAGGGACGCCCTTGGTATCTTATGGAGCACTCCACCTCCGCCGTGCAATGGAAGCCGCTCAACGCGCGCAAACGCCACGGCGAACTGATGCGCGACGCGCTCGCGCACGTAGCTTTTGGTGCCGACGCCATCAACTCCTTCCAATGGCGTCAGTCGCGCTCCGGGGCCGAGGCCTTCCATTCCGCGATGCTGCCGCATGCCGGCGCGGATTCCAAGATCTACCGCGAGGTGTGCGAGCTGGGCGAGACGCTGCGCACGCTGTCGGATGCGGGCGTGCAGGGCACGGAGCTGGAACGCAGCCGCACGGCCATCCTTTTCTCTGCCGAATCCGAGTGGGCCACCCGTTGCCAGACCCTGCCCAGCGCTCAGCTAAGACATTTCCATGACGTGCGCGATTGGTATCGCGCCTTCCTCGACGCGGGACTGCGCGCCGATGTGGTGCCGCTACGCGACGATTGGAACGGATACGACACCGTGGTGCTGCCCACCGTGCTGGTATTGCGTGCCGCCGATGTGCGGCGGATTGCCGATTTCGCGTTAGCAGGCGGCCGCGTCGTCGTCGGCTATGCCACCGGATTGGTCGATGAAACCTTCCGTGTGGGGCTGGGCGGCTATCCGGGCGCCGGGAGCGGATTGCTGCGCGATATGCTCGGCGTGCGTTCGGAGGAATTCAACATCGTTTCCGGGGACGTCTCCGGCGAGGGTTCCGTCGGCACGGAGAATCCCGTCGATCCGATCAGTGCCGCGGACCCCGGCGCCGTCCGTCTCTCCAACGGGGCGACCAGCCGCCTGTGGCAGAACGTCGTCACTTCCATGGCTCCCGATGCGACGGTGCTCGCCACTTATGCGGGCTCCGAGGCCGAGGACTGGGAGCTGGCCGCCATCCCCGCGTTCACCCGCCGTCCGTATGGCGAAGGGCAGGCGTATTACATCGGCTGCGATCTTGACCGCGCGGATATCGTGCGGTTCGTCGAGTCCGAATTCGGGCAGCCGGGCGCCAGGCCGGACGCGCGACTCATCCGCACCCGCCGCATCGGACGTGACGGCGATGGCACGCCGGTGACCTTCGAGTTCTATCTGAACCGGTCGAAGGAGCCCGTTGCCATGCCTGAGTCCGCCGGAGAGCCGGTGATCGAATATCGCTGTGCTCACGCGGCGGATGCACGGCATGAGCGCGTCCTGCAGCGCAACGGCGTGCTCGTCACGCGTGCGAGCGACTGATCCACGCCTGCGCGGGGTTGCTCCGGGCGGGCTTGGGGTAGGCTTAGGGACACCGGTTACCAATGGTGCGAAAGGGCGGCGATGGCAGTGCAGGATGGCGGCAAGCGAATCACATTGCGTGACGTTGCGCAGGAGGCCGGTGTGTCGCTCAAGACCGCATCGAATGTCATCAACGGCACCGGCCGCATGGCCAAGCCCACCCGCGACCGTGTGCAGGAGGTCATCGAACGACTCGGATACCGGGTCAATATGGCCGCGCGCAACCTCAACCGGGACCATACCGGCTTCATCACGCTCGCCGTGCCCACGCTCACGCCGCCATATCTGGCCGAACTGGCCAACCGCGTCATCGACGAGGCGCGCAAACGCGACTATTCCGTATACGTCACCACCTACGCCGAGGGATCGGCGAAGGGTGCGCGTTCGTTGCTGGAGAATTTCAACACCACCGTCTCCGATGGTTTGATCCTGTCGATGTCCGAGGTGGAGAGCATCTGTCCGGAGGATCTGGACGTGCCGTTCCCGCTGGTCGTCGTCGGCGCGCGCACCACGTGGGGGCGGTGCGACCATGTGACCCCTGATGATGTGCAGGCCTCCGGCGAAGCCGCGCGATACCTGTTCTCCCGCGGCGTGGAGCGGCTGGCCGTGGTCGGTGCGCGCGGCGAGTATGACGAGTCCGCCGCCCTCAAAGCCGAGGAAGGGAACGCCCAGCTGCGTCTGCGCGGCGTGCTCGAAACCTGCCGGGCGCAGGGGCGCGCGCTTGATCCGCGGCTCGTCGGCGTCACGGATCAGGACTGGACGATTGGCTCGGGCTATCGCGTCACGCAGAGCCTGATCGAATCCGGCGTTCCCTTCGACGGCATCGTCGCGTTCAACGACCAGCTGGCCATCGGCGCCGTCTCCGCGCTGAACGCCAGCGGTCGGGAGATCCCCGGCGAGGTGCAGGTGATCGGCTTCGACAACATCGAGGAGGCCGCCTATCTGCAGCCTCCGCTGACCACGATGGATTCCCGCCTCGACTGGACCGCTCCCACCGCGGTCGGGCGCATCCTCGCTCGCATCCAAGGCGAAACGCTTAGCCCCGAGCTGCTGACCACCCCCAGCCGTGTCATCGCCCGTGCCACCACGCGCTGAATATAAGCGAGCCGCCACGCAAAAACAACGAATGGCGTCATTTCCGCCAAATCGTGTTTTCGTGTGGCAGCTCGCTTATCGCGTCTCGCCTAGACGATGCGCCGGTCGGCCGCCCAGCGCGTCAATTCGGTGCGGTTCGACAGCTGGAGCTTGCGCAGCACCGCGCTCATATGCGTCTCCACGGTCTTGATGGAGATGAACAGCTCCGAGGCGACCTCCTTGTAGGTGTATCCGCGTGCGATCAGCCGCATCACCTCCTGTTCGCGCGCCGATAGCCTGTCCAGCTCCTCGTCGCGCGCGGGGCGTCCGCCCTCGTCGGCCAGTGGCGCGCCCTGGAATGCCGAAAGCACGAAGCCGGCCAGTTTGGGGGAGAACACCGCATATCCCTCGTGGACCTGCTTGATCGAGGAGACCAGATCGTCGCCGGTGATCGTCTTGGTCACATATCCCTGCGCGCCGGCGCGGATCACCGAGCCCACGTCCGCCGCCGAATCGGAGACGGACAGGGCCAGGAATTTGGTCGCCGGAGACAGCGGGCGGCTTTTGAGCAGAATCTCGGCGCCGCCCCCGCCCTCGCCGCCGGGCACATGCACGTCAAGCAGCACCACATCGGGTTTGAGACGCGTGACCATCGCCACGGAACCCTCCACATCGGCCGCCTGGCCGACGATATCGAAGAAGGGGCGCAGCGTGGCGATCACGCCGGCCCGGAACATCTCGTGGTCATCGACCACGGCCACGCGAATATGGCCGGATTGGCTGGATTCCTGCCCGTCCATCTGCCGTCCTTTCTCTGTGGGATCCATGGTGTTTCGCCCATGGTATCCCCATTGCGGGGCGTTCCGCGGGAGCATTGGCCGATCCCGCGCCCGCCATGCTCACTTCGCGTTCTCAGACGTCTGAGAACCGGGGTCGGCGGCCGCGCCGCCGACCGGCATATGCATCCTCACCTCGGTGCCCCATCCCGGCCTCGACACGATCTCCACCGTGCCGCCGCGCCGCCGCACGCGGCCGATGATCGACTCGCGTATACCGAGGCGGTCCGCTGGAATCTGTTCGACGTCGAATCCGTCGCCATGGTCGCGCACGAAGATCTCGACCATGCGCTCGCCGGCCTCGCAATACACGGATATCGGCTCGCCGCCGTGCGTGACGGCGTTGACCAGCGCCTGCTGCGTCGCGTCGAGCATCGCATCGGTCTGCGCGCTCGGCCGCGCGTCGCCCACGGTCACCACCTCGATCGGCTTGCCGTGCTCGTCCTCGACATGCGCCGCGATATCCTTCAATCCCGCGCTCACCGAGCGGTCGGAGGCGGCGCGCGTCTGATACAGCCATTCGCGCAGCTCGCGCTCCTGCTGGCGCGAGAGGGCGAACACCGTGTCCGGCTCCTCGGCATGCAACTGGATCAGCGCCAGCGTCTGCAACACGCCGTCGTGCAGATGCGCGGTCATATCGGCGCGCTCCTCCTCGCGCTCCTTCAACGCGCGCTCGGTGGTAAGTCCCCGGATCATCGACCCAGCCCATGGCACGATCGCCAGGGCCGCGCACGCCAGCATCACGAAGCCGCTGACAATGGTGTCCAGCATGCCCATGCCGAACCGGGACGCGAGATTCATGGCATATACGGCGAAACCGCCGAAGATCAGCGCTATGCCGCCGATCATCGTCGGCAGCTGGCCGCGCTCGGCGTCGTATCGCAGCCATGCCAGGGCCACGCCGGCGACCGCCAGCATCAGGGGCAGCATGATTTCGTTGGGGAAACCGGAATAGGTCAGCGCCAATCCGATGCCCAGCAATGCGAGGCCGGCCAGCGCCACCAGCGCGGGTTTGGGGGCGCGCCGCAACGCGTCGAGCAGGCTTTCGCTGCCGGCCGTCGTGCCGTCGGCGGTTGCGTCGGCGTCGGCAGCGGGGATGGGGTGGCCGTTGGCGGCGGCTGGCGCATAGGACATGCCCGCGGCGGGTATGCGGGCGCGGCCCGCGGTTGCCGCCCGCCGGTTGCCTCGCGACAGCGGGGCCTGACCGACCGGGGCGGCGCCGGGCGCCATGGCCGCGGCGACCGGATCGCCGACCGGCACGAACACCCACAGGAACACATAGGCCACGATGCCCGCGCCGAAGGCGAACGCACTCAGCAGGAACAACAATCGCACCAGCGCGACCGGCATGCCCAGATGCAGCGCCACGCCCTTGCACACGCCGGTGAGCCAGCGGCCCCGCTTGGGGCGCAGCAGAGGCAGTTTGGCCGGGAGCATCGGAATCGTCATGCCTACCATTGTGCCGCCTCCGGGAAGGAATATCGGGGGTTCCGCATGGTTTTCAGGGGATAATCAGGGAAGGCCCGGGTGCGTTGGACGGGCCGGGATTGCTGTAATGGAGATATGAGCAATCCCAATGATTTTTCGCATGCGTTCCCCGGGCAGCCGGGTGGTGCCGCATATGGCGCCGCGAATGGCGCCTCCAATCCACAGGGTGGGCCGGCATACGGCGGCTGGCAGAATCCTCCCTCGCACGCCGATGCCGGTGAACCGGGTGCCCAACCGGGTTTCCGCGCAAACGGCGGTCCTCGGCAAGGCTCCGCATATGGCGCTCCCGCCCCCGGAGCCATGCCGCAGTCCTCGCCTAACCCGGCTCCCCGCAAGCCGCGCCGCTTCTTCTCGTGGATCCGGTCGACCGGCATGATGCGCGGCGATGACCGCTGGATCGGCGGCGTCTGCTCCGGACTGGCCGCGCGCCTCGGCTGGAGTCCCACCCTCACCCGTGCGCTGTTGGCCGCATCGGTGCTGCTGTTCGGCTTCGGCGCGGCGGTCTACGCCTTCGCCTGGCTGCTGCTGCCCGACGCGCGCACCGGGCATATCCTCGTCGAGGATCTGATCGAAGGGCATTGGCAGTGGGACTGCCTCGGCGCCTTCCTGTGCATGGCCGTGGCCATCATCCTCCCCGGCTTCGGATGGCTGGCCATCGCGCTCGCCGCGGCCTTCCTGTGGTTCCTGGCACAGAGCGCGATCCGGCAGAGCGAAGGCTATGGCTATGCCTACCGCGCTCCTGGCGGAGGGCTGAACGGAACGCCGGGCGGGATGCCTGGCGCGGCGCCCAATGCGGTGCCCAGCGCGACCGCATATCCAGCGTCCGCGCCGCATATGCCGGCCCCCGGCATGTCCGGTCCTGCCGCGGCATACGGTTCCGGCCCCTCCGCGGCGCATCCGACCTCCGATCCGGCCCAAGCGTTCGCCCATGCCGCCAAGCCATCGGACACTGGTTTCCATGACGCTCCCGCCAACCCCTATCAGCCGTATGGCGCCGCGCGCAACGGCCAACCCTCCGGCTTCGCGCCCGCGTCGCCTATGGCTCCGGCCGGTGCCGCCACCATGCCTGCTCCGGCCGGATACCGCGCCCCGAAGCCCGCTCCGGCTGGACCCCGCTATGCCCGCCGCAAGCCGGCCGGGCCGACGCTGGTCCTGTCGCTGCTCGGTCTGTCGTTGCTGTCGGCGGCCATCTTGATGGGCGTTATGTCGCTTGGCCTCGTCCCGATGGGCCCGGGCGATGTCATGGCCATGGCGACGACATGGATCTGCGCGGTGTGCATCGTGCTCGGCCTGACGCTGGTGGTGCTCGGCGTGCGCGGGCGCCGTTCCGGCGGCCTCATCCCGGTCACGCTGATCGCTGGCTTCACGGCCGTCTGCATGATGTTCACCAGCCTCGGCTACGCCTACGTCTTCTATCGAGCCGAGCACAACACCGATTCCTACGCGCAGGTCGATTTCGGACTCAACTACGAATCGCGCGACGCCGACGGCATACGCTCCGTGCAAGGCCCGGACGGCGCACGGAACTACTGGGTCGCCGACTACGATGACGCGCTTATGGCACGTCTGGAGCAAGGCGTGCGTTTCAACGGCTCCTCCTATGCCTCCTCCGTCGCCAACATCGACCTGTCCGAGGCGAAAACCTGCCCGACCGGGCAGATCAACATCGCCGCGAACCGCGCGCAGGTGCAGGTGACGGTCCCCGATGGCTGCCACTATGTCTTCTCCACTCGTTGGGGCGGCGCTTTGGAAGGAATCACCGCTTTGGGCGGGCCTTGGTCCGTCGTCACCGATAACAACGTTGATCTGAACGTCAGCCCGACCTTCGACGGCGGATATGAATACGGATACGGATATGAATACGCGAACGACGATTGGGACGAGTACGGCTGGGATGAGGACGGATACACCGGTGACGATCTCAACCATTACGCAGACTATCTGAGGATCAACGTCGACGCCATCGGCGGGCGCGTGTCCGTCGTCCAGGCATCCGACAGTCAACTGCCCGGGTACGTCGAGTTCTCCCGGAGCGTCAAATGAAGGAGCATGAGATGAACGAGCGTGAAACGATGATGAATGCCGACGTGCGTGCGGACGGCCAGTCGACGGAAACCATCGATTTGGCCGCGGTGTCCGATCCCGTGGGCGACACGGCGGTGATGCCGGTTGCGGCGGATGATGGCGCGCCGACCGAGGCGATGCCGGCGGTGTTCGGGCGGGCGGATGATTCGCCGACCGAAACCATGGACCTCGCGTCGGCGGGCGATACCGTGGTGATGCCCGTTGCGGCGGGTGATGCTGCGCCGACTGGAGTATTGCCTGCGCCGGTTGCCAGCGACACGGTGGTTATGCCCACGCAGGATGGCATGGACCCAACGCGTGAGATGTCGGCGGTGGAGGCTCCCACCGAGGCCTTGCCGGTAGAGGCTCAGGCGCCGTCACAGGTCGAGGCGGGGGTGGCTTCGCCGGACGAACCGACGGTCCCGATTGACGGGCCGACTTCGATTGACGGGTCGATTCCGGATGCTGGGCCGATGCCGGAGGCGGCTGGCACTGCCATACCGGTCGGCGCCGCACTGCCAAGTGACGGGTTGCCGTCGTCCGATGGTGTGCCGCTGTATGCCACGCAGCCACCGGTGACCCCGATGCCCGGCGCTCCGGGCAATCCGTGGATACAGACCCCGGGCATGGGCGCAGCCCCAGCGCAACCCTTCGTGCAGGTCCCGGTGGCCGCTCCCGCGCCGTTGCCCGAACCGCAGCCCAAAACCGGTCCCAGTGGTCCGACCATCGTGTTCGGTGTGCTGACGCTGATTCTTGGTGTGATCGGCATGTTCTTCGGTTTCGGCGTGAGCAACAGCATGTTCGGACTCATCGATCTGCTGCGCGTCTCGCCCGAGGCGTTCGTCGCCCTGTGCATCGGCGGGCTGGGCGTGTTGCTCGTCGTCATCGCCATCGTATGGGGAGCCGCCAAGGCTGCGCATACGCGTCGGGCGTCGGCGCAGAAGGATGAAACCGATAAGAGCACTGCGAATGACCAGCGTGACGGCGCCTCTCCGAATGCTCGTTCGCCGAGGCGTGACGGGGACGATACGCCTCGGGAATGACGCCAGTCTGCAAACATGCTGACTACAGTGAGGGGATGTGAACAGGATGGGGAGGCGAATACTGCCAGTGGCTGCCGCTGCGGTGGCTCTGCTGGCAGTGCTCGTCGTTCTGGGACAGATGATGATGCCCCAGTGGCGGGCAGTGTCCTTCGAAAACCATATCGCTGTCGAATCGTCCGATCCCGCCATCGAACCCAAAGGCGTGCGGATCGACCATGAGGGCGCATATCGCACCAGGCAAACCACACTGACGATCGAAACTGAGGATGGCGCCAGACTGCCCGCCATCCTGCGCGAGCCAATCGGCGCGGCGGGGCCACGCCCCGCATGCCTGTTCATCCACGGCTCCGGCACCGCCGGGCAGGAGGATTTCGGCGATATCGCCAACGCGATGGCCTCCGCCGGCATCGTCACCTTGGTGCCGGCCAAACGCACCGCCAATTACACGCCGCTGCACAGGGATTACGCGCGGTTCGCCCGTGATTATTCCCGCGCCTTCGACCAGTTGCTCGCCGTGCCCGGCGTGGACCGGTCGCACACCGGCGTCTACGCCGAATCCGAAGGCACATGGATCTCCACGATGATGGGCGGGCAGCGGCGGGACATCGCCTTTTCCATTCTTTCCTCCGCGCCGGTGTTCAAAGGGCGCGAACAGATGGCGATGGCGGTCAGCGCCTACGCCCATGCGGCCGGCGCGCCCGAACCAGTGCTGCGTGACGTGGCCAAGCTCATGTCAATGGATTTTGCGCCCTTCGACCTCGCATACGCGGATTTCGACGCGGCGCGGTATCTCAAGACGCTGACCATGCCGGTGCTGGTCAACTACGGCACGCTCGACCCCGCCATGCCGATCGAGCAAGGCGCTCGCACCGTGCTCGACGTGACCGCCGCCCAAGGCAATGACAATGTGACCGTGCGTTATTTCCGGGCCAACCATCAGATGCGCGCGGGGGAGGGACTGTTTACCTCCGGACTGCCGCTGGCGGACGGATATACGAAGGCGCTGAGCAACTGGGTGAACGGCGTGGCCACCGGGGCCGGCGCGGATGGCTGGGCCACGCCGCGCATCGCCGGCGCGCAGCCGGATCAGCATTATGCTGTGCCGGAGCAAACCAAGTCCGGCATCATTGGATCGCTCGGCGTGCTCGTTGGGTTGATGGCGGGATCTCTGATCTGCCTGCTTGCTGCCGGAGTGCTGGGATTTGCGGTGGCTGTGTGTGACATGTTGCACCGCCGTAGGGCGTCGTATCGCGACATGCCGTGTCGGTGTGAGCGATGGCTGCATGCCGATGGTCACGGTCGGCTGTCGGTGGTTTCCGGGCGGCATATCGCCGACGGTCGCGGACGCCGCGATGGTGCTGCTGCTCGCCGGCTATGTCTCGACGGTGATCATCCAGGCGTTGCATGGCCAATCCAATGCGGCGGGATTCGCTGTCGCTTGGGGTGTGCTGCAGGTCGATGCCGTGCTCTGCGCCGTGCTGTGCGCGTGGCTGATGGTGCGGCTGTGGCGTGTTGTGCGCGTCGGAGGCGTAAGCGCATTGCGCTGGAGCGTCTATGCGCTGACCCTGCTCGGTCTGCTGGCCGCGCTGACCGTCATGGCCTTCTGGGGTTTGTTCTCGTGGTGATGGTTACTGCGCGGCTTCGGCTTCGTCGAGGTCGGCGAAACCGCCTAGACGCACGGTGTTGAGAATCGTTTCCTCGGTGAGGTTGCGGTTTGCGGCCTTGAGATCGGCCACGAAACGCTCGTAGAGCGCGAAGGTCCCATCCGAATAGGTGCCCAGTTCGCCGCGCAGATAGGTTTCGAAACTCGTGACCTCGGGTGTGTCCTCGGCGGTGGTGAGCACGCGCATCGCGGCGCCTAGTTTGGGGTAGCGGCTGCGGAAGTCGTCGGCCCACGCCACCTGCGTGGCGATGACCTGCTCCTGACGCGCGATGCGCTCGTCGGAGAGCTTCGGGATATACGGCTCGATGGTCTCCTTGAACTGTTCGGGCGCGGTCGAGGCCATCATGCGGCCGTATTTCTCAGTGATGAGGTTACGGTCCACGGCGTCGGCGGCCGTCAGATCGGCTTCATAGCTTTCGAGCAGTTCGGCGGGCCATGTGAGGAACTGGCTCATGCGCATCTGCTGGAACATCGGCCAATTGCCCTGGCATGAGGCTCGCCCGCCCTCGTTGTTGGTCTGTTGGAACTGCTTCCATTCGTGCAGCACGATTTTCGCGTGCAACGTGTCGATGTTCTCCATGAGGTCTCCTTTTCCTTGGTGGCTGAGGGGGCATTGGCATACGGTGATGTTCGGGGACGCCTGACATGCGGCGGCATCCTGTCTCCTCGGAATGATGCCGTATGCCGAGGAGACAGGATGTTCACGCGCCGTCCCGGACACGAGTGCCCGGGTCAGAGTGATCGCAGCACCGGATTGTCGCTTTGGATGTGTTCCTCGACGTAAGGTCTCTGCCATTCGAGGAAGGTCTCGTCGCTGCGCGTCAGTCCCTCGCGCTTGAGCTCGACGACGATCTGCGCGCAGATTTGCTCGATGGTCGATTCGATGCGTTCGATGGCTGGCCCCGAGCCCTTGCCGCCTTCGCCGAAGCCCTCGCCGCCGTAGCAGGCCGCGGAGGCGAGGCGCATTACGTTTTCCAGCTGTTCGCATACATCCGCCATGCGGGTGGCGATGCGCGAGGAAAGCCGGCGCAGCGCGGCGAAACTCCACTTGTAATACGGTAGGTATCCCACCGTGATCGGCCCGTTGAACAGGAACACCAGCGATGCCGTCGCGTCGACGAATTCGCGGATGGACAGCCATGCCGCTGCGCCGTCGCCGCGCTCTAACATGCGGGGGAGATTGTATTGACCGGCCTGTGCGATCATGCCGAGACGACGGGAGATCAGCGACAGGCGCACGTCGTCGGGCATCGCCTTGAAGCCTTGGCGCGTGGCCGAGAAGTCGCCGAGCGGGTCGGCGAAGACGGCGCCATTCGTGGCTGCGGCAAGCGTTGCCTCGTCCAGCATTAGCCACTCATGCGGCCGGTCGGCCGGCGGAGCCTGACGATATCCGGTGATCGATTCGAAGAACCCGCCGATGGAGAACACGCCTTCGCGCCGGCCCGCGCCCTGCGCCCGCGGCGTGCGCGCCATCATGGGATTGGTGTCAACGTCAGCGCGGCGAGTCCCGACGCTGCCGCAGTCGGCATCGCTGGCAACGTCGGGCGCTTCGTCGTTGGCGCTGTTGTCGTTTCCTGTGCCGCATGTTTTGTTGCTGTTGGCAGATGGCGTTGAGGCCATCTTGTCATCAAAGGCAATCGTTCGGGACTCATCCACTGTGAACGAGCGGGGCAGAGCCTCGTAGTCGGATTGCAAGCGCTCGCCAATGGCGGCGTGATCCTCGTCGGTGAGCCACAGGCAGCAGCGCGGGCCGAAATCGTGGTCCTGCGAAATCGCGTCATCGAAGCCATAGCATTCCGAACCATGCCCGACCAGCCCGGCCGCGATGCGCGGCGCATACTCCGGATAGCGTTCGGCAATCATCGGGCGCACGACCTGCTCCCAGAAGGCGCGCGCCAGCGCCATGCCCGAAGGGAGGGGAGTGATGGCGATGCCTCTAGACGCAGCGGTTTCCTCGGGCGCGGCTTTCGCCATTGCCTCATGTCCGGTGTCTTCGTGGACGTCTGCGCTATTGCCGGAATGCCCGAGTGAGACTGCGGATGTTGCATCGGTTTCCACGCACATGCTGGTCGGTTGTTCGTTGTCACCGATCTGATGGGTCGTGCCAGCCTCGCCCGCCCGCTGTTCGGCCTCGTCAAGATTCGCTTTGGTGATGCGCCAGTAATCGGTGTCGCGGCCGTAGCATTCCTCGATCACCGTCAGCGAACGTCGATACAGTTCGACCGCGTCGGCGTATCGTTTCTCGGCGAAGCGCACCTGCGCCAGTCCGGCCAACGCCGAGGCGAAATGCGCCGAATGTTCCAGGTGCCCGGTCGCGTAGATGTCCAATGCCTTCGTCGCATGCGCGTCGGCCTGCGCAAGAAAATCGGCCGCCGTATCCGCCGCATTCGCCGCGCCACCCGCCTCCTGCAGCAGCACCAACGCCAGATTGGTGTGGGTGCTGGCCACATCAAGATCCTCGTCCGGGTTCACGGAGGCGGACTCAAGCACGCCAAGCGCCAGTTCGAGCTCATGCCGCGCCTGCTCCAGCCGCCCGGTCTGCGAATACAGCATCGACAGATTGTTGTGCAACGCCGCGATGCGCCGGTCCTTCGGTCCCAGCACGCGCTCGGAACACTCCAGCGCCTGGCGATACAAATCCTCGGACTGGTCGTAGCATTCCGCCGCGCGCATCGCCGTCGCGCAGTTGATCAGCGTCGTCGCCCACGCCTCGGTCCCCTCCAAACCCATGCGCAGCGCCAATTCGATGGCCCGCTGCACGATCCACTGATTCTCTTCGTGCCGGCCCTGCGAACGGTAGAAGCCCATCGTCTCGTTGAGCACGGTGAGCAAGCCGGCGTCATCGCCCGCATTCTCCGCATCCGCCATCGCCTGCTCAAGATAGGGACCCGCTTCGTCCGCCGCCGCGTGGCGGTCGAATATCGCGTCAAGTCCCGCGAGGAACCGGTTCACATCGAAATCGGAGGTCTCCGGCGCATCGGGATCCATATCGAAACCCGTGTCATCCGCATCCCCGGGGCCATGCCCGAAGCCCTCCGCATATGCCTTGAGCAGCGCTTCCTCGTCAGCCATGTCAGCCTCCCTACGCGCGCGGCACCGCACGCACTTCTGCCAGTCTATGGTCAGTGCGGACGGCGCGCGCGGTGCCGCGGTGTGACCTTCGTCTCAGTCACAGGGCGCGGGCCGGTCGCTCAGCCAACCTTGATCTCGCGCATGCGCTCAAACGCGTCGGTGTCGGTCTCATATCGCTTCGAGAAGATGACCAGCAGCGCCACGGCCGCCACGGCCAGCGGCAGACCGGCCAGACCGATGGAATGATAGTTCATGCCGGTGGCCGTCAGCGCCATGCCGCCGACCATCGAACCGACCGCATTGCCGCCGTTGAACGCGACCTGCACGCTTGCGCCGCCGATGAGCTCGCCGCCGCCTTTGCCGGCCTCGGTCATCAGCAGCTGCTGCGGGGCGGAGATGAAGAACAGGCCGAAGGCGATGAGGAAGGTGAGCGCGGCCGTGGTGGCCAAGTTGCCCGGCACCAGGAAGACCAGCAGCAATCCGGCGCCGCCGATGGCCTGGCCGATCGCCGCGGTGCCGGCGTGACGCCAGCGGTCGGTGATCCTGCCGCCGACGATGCCGCCGATGACCATGCCGAAGCCGGCGAGCATCATCAGCATCGGCACAAGCTCAGAACCCCACCCGCCGATGCGCTGCAGCCACGGGGAGACGTAGCTCCACCAGCAGAAGATGCCGGAATTGCCAAGGAACACGGCGCCCAGAATCAGCCACGGGCCCGGCTTGGACAGGAAACGGAACTGGCCGGCCAATCCCACGTCCTTCACCGCGTCGACGCGCGGCACCCACACCAGCGTGAGCACGGCGGTCAGCGCGGCCCATCCGGCGAGCAGCGCGAAGGCCATGCGCCAGCTCAGGTGCTCGGCGAGCAGCGTGCCGGCGGGCACGCCCAGCATATTGGCGACCGTCTGGCCGGTGACCATCATCGACACGGCGCGCGCCTCCTTGCCGGGTTCGGCGAGCGTCTTGGCAATCAGCGTGGCCGTGCCGAAGAACGCGCCGTGCGGCAGTCCGGAGATGAAACGCGCGACGACGAGGAACATGGCGTTGGGCGCCACGACGCTCATCGCGTTGCCCGCCAGCGCCAGCAGCATGAAGAAAATGACCAGATTGCGCGGGGAGACTTTGCGGCCGAATACCAGAATCAGCGTGCCGACGCACACGCCGATGGCATAGGCCGAGATGAAATGCCCGGCGGTGGGGATGGACACGCTCATCGCCGCGGCGGCCTGCGGCAGAATGCCCATCATCACGAATTCGGCGGCGCCGAGGATGAACGCGCCGGATGCCAGCGCAAGCAGACTCTTCTTCATGGGTGCCTCCTAGGGATCGCGGGATTCGCGCGCGGACCTGCCACACGGCTGCATGGAAACATGAAGAAAGGGAACCGCCGATTCCTCGGCGATTCCCTTTCGGTTGTCGGGCTGGCGGGATTTGAACCCGCGGCCTCTTCGTCCCGAACGAAGCGCGCTACCAAGCTGCGCTACAGCCCGTCAGACAACGTCGTAGATAATACAACGTACCCGCCGACAAATGCAAATCCGTGGTGTCGCGACGGTGTGGCGGCTTGCGCCGCATGCGTTGGCGTACGTTTCTGAGCACTTGCGCGATACGGCTGCGCATTTTCGTATGCTGGCTCCGTCCATGAGTACGTTTCTGCGCACTCATACGGTTTCCCTGCGTGGAAACGTACGCTGAAGCTATCCATCCGTACGATTGTGCGCAGTCCTATCGTCGGACTGCTTGGAAACGTACGCCGGCATGGATAAGGGCGGCCGTTCTGACGGTCATTATGGAGCCGTACACTGGTGAGTTATGTCTGAAGCTGTCGAAAATATGGAAAACACTGAAAATACCGAGGCCGCCGACGCTCCGGCCGTCCCCCAGATGACGACCGTGGAACGCGCCGAGATGCTGCTGAGGCAGGACGCCGCGATCCGCTCCCGCATCGACGCCGGCGCCAGCCTCGACGAGGCCGTGGATCCGTCGAACAAGGAATTCGGCCCGCTGGCCCACCCGGAGCAGGTGCAGATGCGCGTCGCCAAGCGCGCGATGATGCTCAAGGATGGCATGGCGCCGTATCCGGTGCATCTCGATGTGACCGACACCATCGAAGCGGTGCGCGCCAAGTATGACGGCACGCTTGAGGCCGGTCAGGAAACCGAGGATATGGTTGGTATCGCCGGGCGTGTGCTGTTCATCCGCAACGCCGGCGGACTCAACTTCGTGCAGCTCTCCGCGGGCGACGGCACCAAGATCCAGGCCATGATCTCCAAGAAGGAGGTCGGCGCCGACTCCCTGAAGCAGTTCAAGCAGCTCGTCGATCTGGGCGACCATCTCTATGTGCGCGGGCGCGTCATCTCCTCGAAGACCGGCGAGCTGTCGGTGTTCGCCACCGAGTGGGCCATCGCTTCCAAGGCGCTGCAGCCGCTGCCGGCCCTGCACAAGGAGCTCAACGAGGACACCCGCACCCGCAAGCCGTATATCGGCATGATCGCGGACGAGAAGATCCGCTCCATGGTGCGCAACCGTTCGAAGGCTGTCGCTTCGCTGCGCCGCACCTTCGACAACCACGACTTCCTCGAGGTCGAGACGCCGATGCTGCAGACCCTGCACGGCGGCGCCGCGGCCCGCCCGTTCACCACGCATATGAATGCCTTCGACCTCGACCTCTACCTGCGCATCGCGCCGGAGCTGTTCCTGAAGCGTTGCCTCGTGGGCGGCATCGACCGCGTGTTCGAGATCAACCGCGACTTCCGCAACGAGGGCGTCGATGCCACGCACGCCCCCGAGTTCACGATGGTCGAGGCCTACCAGGCCTACGGCACCTATGACACGATCGGCGCGCTCGTCAAGGAGCTGGTGCAGCAGACCGCCAAGGATGTGTTCGGCTCCTATGTCGTGACGCTGAACGACGGCACCGAATACGACTTCGGCGGCGAATGGAAGTCGATGAGCATGTATGACTCCCTCTCCGAGGCCCTTGGCGAACAGATCGTGCCCAACGGCGGCCCGGACGCCCCCGGCACCTCCGTCGAGCATCTTGGCGCGATCGCCGACAAGCTCGGCGTCGAGCGCGACGACGTGGAGAACCACGGCAAGCTCGTCGAGCACCTGTGGGAGCACTTCTACGAGGACAAGCTCTACGAGCCGACCTTCGTGCGCGACTTCCCGGTCGAGACCTCCCCGCTGGTCAAGGGACACCGCTCCAAGCCCGGCGTCGTGGAGAAGTGGGATCTCTACGTGCGTGGCTTCGAGCTGGCCACCGGCTACTCCGAGCTCAACGATCCGATCGTGCAGCGTGAACGCTTCGTGGCCCAGGCCAAGGACGCGCTCGCCGGCGATGAAGAGGCCTGCGACATCGATGAGGACTTCCTCGAGGCCCTCGGCGTCGGCATGCCGCCGGCCGGCGGCATGGGCATGGGCATCGACCGCTTGCTCATCGCTCTGACCGGTGCAACGATCCGCGAGACGATTACCTTCCCGTTGGTGAAGCCGCTGAATTAAGGCGAAGCCTTAATTCAATATCGGCTTCACGCGAACCGGAATAGGCGAAAGCCCAGTGGGCTTTCGCCCCGGCGGAGCCATCCGTTGTCCCGCTGAATTAAGCGGCCGGCCGTAATTCCGAAGGAATTACATGAGCCGGCCGCGCGAGCCGGCCGAAGAGGGAGTGCAGTGCACTCCCGTGCCGGCGGAGCCATCCTTATAACAGAACGCAACCACCTCTCCGTCCTCCGCTCCGTACTCCTCACCCCTCGCCCGCCCGACTCCAGTCGGGCGTTTTTTTCAACGAAAATGAGATACTGGATATATGAACACAAGGATGTGGATTGCGGGGATGCGGCCGAAGACGCTGCCGGCGTCGATTGCGCCGGTGCTGGTTGGCGCGGCGCTGGCTTGGAACCAAGCCGCGGAGTTGCGGTGGCGATGCGCCGTGGGTCTCGGTGCGGATGAAGCGGCGCGGACTTGCGGGGATCCTCTGCAGGCCGCGGGCATTACCTCCGGTTGGTTTTGGTGGGCGTTCGTCGGCTGCTTGGTCGTGGCATTGGCGCTGCAGGTGGCGGTGAACTTCGCCAATGATTATTCCGATGGCGTGCGGGGGACGGATGCGGGGAGGGGGATGGGTGCGTCTTCCGGGGACGCTCTCTCCGAAGTCTCTCCCTCCGATGTCTCTCCCTCCGTCGGCCAGAGGCCGACACCTCCCTCGTCAGAGGGAGGAGATATGTCGGCGTCTCTCTTGTCAGGGGGAGGACACGGTGCCGCGCCGGCTAGGCTGGTGGCTTCGGGGGTGGCGCCGAAGCGCGTGCTTGCGGCGGCCGGTATCGCGGCGGGCGTGGCCTGCGTGGTTGGTTTGGTCGTGATTATTGCGGGCGGCCGGTGGGGGTTGCTGGCTGTTGGGGTCGCCAGCTTGATCGCCGGTTGGTTCTATACCGGTGGCAAACATCCTTATGGATACCGGGGCTGGGGCGAGGTATTCGTCTTCCTGTTCTTCGGTCCCATCGCCGTGGCCGGCACCCAGTACGCCATCCTGGGCGAGCTCGGTCTGTCGGCGCGGCTGACTCCCGCTGCCGTCGCGGCTGGGCTGAACGCTGCCGTGCTGCTGCTCGTCAACAATATCCGCGATATCCCCTCCGACCGTGAGTCCGGCAAACGCACCTATGCCTCGCGCGTGGGGTTGGGGAAGGCCACGGTCACGCTGTATGCGCTGCTTGCGCTGTCGGTGATTGTCAGTATCCACGCGTTTGGAAGTCTCCCGATGCGCTGGGGCGGTGTGGCGGTGCCAAGCGTCGTGGTCGCCGTGCCGTTGGCGTTCGCGACGGTGCCCGCGTGGTTCGTGCATCGTATGGATTATCGGCGCGCGCTGTCCGCCGCAGGTCTGTTCACCTTGGTTTCGGCGCTGGCGTGGTGCGCTGCGCTGATCGGTCACAGCATGTGGATGGCCGCGTGGTGACGCTGCGGGCGGATATGCGGTGCCGAGCGTGAAAAATACCGTGGGCCGGGTAGAGTACGGAGTATGTCTTACAAACTAGTACTGCTCCGCCATGGGCAGAGCGCATGGAACAAAACCAATCAGTTCACCGGCTGGGTCGACGTCCCGCTGACCGAGCAGGGTGTCGAGGAGGCCAAGAACGGCGGCCGCCTGCTCAAGGAGAAGAACGTCCTGCCGGACATCGTCTTCACCTCGATGCTGCGTCGCGCCATCAACACCGCCAACGTCGCCCTCGATGAGGCCGACCGTCTGTGGATTCCGGTCGTGCGCAATTGGCGCCTCAACGAGCGTCACTACGGCGCCCTCCAGGGCAAGAACAAGACCGAGATCCGTCAGGAATACGGCGACGAGAAGTTCATGCTGTGGCGTCGTTCCTACGCGACCCCGCCGCCGGAGATCGATCCGAACGATCAGTATGCGCAGAACAACGATCCGCGCTACGCCGGCGATCCGGTGCCCGAGGCCGAGTGCCTGGCCGATGTGGTCAAGCGCGTCGAGCCCTTCTTCAAGTCCGACATCGAGCCCGAGCTCAAGGCCGGCAAGACCGTGCTGATCGCCGCCCACGGCAACAGCCTGCGCGCCATCGTGAAGATGCTTGACAACCTCTCCGAGGAGGAGATCGCCAAGGTCAACATCCCGACCGCCATGCCGCTGCTCTACGAGCTGGACGAGAACTTCAAGCCGATCAAGCCTCGCGGCGAGTACCTCGACCCGGAGGCTGCCGCCGCCGGCGCCGCCGCCGTGGCTGCCCAGGGCCAGAAGTGACCTTCTAAATATGAAAGACCCGGCCTCTTCGGCCGGGTTTTTCATATTCACAAGGTCATCCTGAGCGAGCGCAGCGAGTCGAAGGATCTCAGTCCCGCGACGACCTCGTTTTAGCCGCATCGTCCGCCGAACGAACGGCGACGATGGCGCCGGCCTCCTGAGACTCCATGACGCGCAGCGCGGCGTCCGGCGGCATGGCGAGCGGCACGACCCTTGTATCAGGTGAATCCGTGTCAAGCAAACCGCCGTTGCTCTTGGCCGGTTGGTCCATCACTATCGCTCGCTCCGCGAGCACGCAGGCTGCGATGGTCCCATCGTTTGCCGGAACATCGGATGTTTCCGCGCTCTCGTCGGTCGGAATGCTGTCCGCGCTGTCGGTTGTGCCGGCATCTTCGCCGGGCATGGGTTGTGCGTTGGCATCGCTTGCGTTTCCGGTGTTCGGCGAATCTTCCGTATTGCCTGCTGCGCCGGCATTCATATCACTCTCGGTGAGCCCAATTCCGGCATCACCACCGATCCTCGCATCTGCCGAACAACCCGCCGCGGAAGCCAGCGACACCACATCGCCCATCACCACGCGTGTGGCGTCGCTGGACAGGCGCACCTCGACCACCGTGTATCCCTCCGGCACCACAGGCATCGCATCGGCGAACGCGGCGAACAACGGCTGGCCGGCCTCGATATCGACCTGCGCCACACGCCCCACGGCCGCTGTGGTATCGCGCAATGCCGAGCGCAGCACCGACGAGGTCGCGACCGTGCGCAATGACACCATATCCGCCGTGATGCGTTCGCCTCGCTTGATCGCGGAATCTGCGACGACCACCGCGACAGTGTCCGTTGCGGAGATCACGCAATCCAAGCCCGCATACACCGCCAATCCCGCGCAACAGGCCGCCGCCAGTCGCCGTGCCAGCGCCATTCTCCGCCGCCATCTGAGCGATCCCCGTTGCGTCTTATGCGTGCCAGTCAATCCCATATCCGTCTCCTTCGCCGGGTGGGTGTTCCGCCCATGGCTATGTCCACTGTGGAGCGGTGCGTGGGTGTTTGTCCAGTGCAACCGAGCATTGTGGTCGGAGGCTGGCGTCGCGCTGTGGAAAAGTCTGCAACCCGTTGAAATCATTGGGTAAACCGCCTGTCGGAGCGATTGTGGATAACCGAGGAACCGAGGTGCCAGAGGCGTATCGCAACATGACGTCCATGTGGCGTCGCGACGCGGGCGTTCGGTGCACAACGCATGGTGTCCCTTCTTCCACGGTGATGTTTTCTCCACCGTGCTGCAAACCCCACGGTGCGGTAAACATCGTTTTGGCTTTATTCCGCCATTTTGCGCATTGCAGCACCGTGGAGAAAACCGCACGGTGGAGTTAAGGGCACCGTGGTGAGGGTGGGTGAGGGAAGGAGAGAGTTGGCGGAGGAGGGGAGGAGAGAGGTGGTGAGGAGGATGATAATTGGGGAGGCGATCGGCACGTTGGGAACGCCGGAACCATTGGAACATCAGGCGTGACGATAGCGTTGGCGGCGGCGTCATTGGCGGCATAAGTAACACCGTCGGTATCAGGAACACCGTTGGTTGGGGCTGGTTACCCATGCGCGAAACATGGAAGCAAAACGCCGTGCGCGGAGCGGCGGGAGGATAATGAAGAGGAAACGTTGACTCGACGCACAAGTGACGCGTGCGCGGCATGAGTTTGTCGCGCGCCGTGCGCCGAGACAGTCGGACGCCATACACACGAGCACAAAGGAGCGGATATGGTGCTGCATCGCAATCTGGGACCGTATGACACGACGGCGATCGGCCACGGCGAAATGCCGTTGACCATCGAGAACAACCTCGGCCATGACAAGGGCATCGAGACCTTGCACGCCTCGCTTGACGCGGGATGCCGTCATATCGACACCGCATGGGCGTATTACACGCCGGGCGAGGAGGAGCAGACCGGCGAGAAGCTGACGCGCGAGGCGCTGGAAAGCTGGAAGGGGCCGCGCGAAGAGGTTACCGTCGCCACGAAGGTCGGTCTGCGCCGCGAATGGGGGCCGAACGGCGAGCCGCTGTGGCCGCGCGACGGCAAGCCCGAGCATCTGATCGAATACGGCAAGCAGTCGGCGATGGCGCTCGGCGTGGACGCCATCGACCTGCTGTATCTGCACCGCCATGACCCGGAGGTGCCCTACGACCAGTCCATCGAGGCGATCAAGCAGCTCGTCGACGAGGGCGTGGCGAAATACGCCGGTGTGTCCAACGCCACGATCGAGCAGTTGGAGATCGCGCGTTCGATCCTCGGCGACCGCCTCATCGCCGTGCAGAACCAGTATTCGCCGATTCATCTCGAGACCGCCGACACGCTCGAATACTGCCGTCAGCATGGGCTGGCCTTCGTGTGCTGGAGCCCGCTCGGCGGATATCGCCATCCCTACGATGAAACGAAGTTCGACCCGTTCCGCGAGGTGGCGGCCGCGCATGGCGTCAGCTGGCAGCAGGTCGTGCTCGCCTGGGAGCTCGCCAAGGGCGACCACATGTTCGTGATCCCCGGCGCGCATCGGCCGGAAACGATTCTCGATTCGCTCAAGGCCGGCGATCTGGAGCTCAGCGCTGAGGAGCTTGCCAAGCTCGGCTGACCTTTCGACCGGGGCTGTAAAGAGGCCTGAACGCGAGGCCGGGCGGCGATGGTTCGGCCTCGCCGGGCAAACTGTTGGTTGTTTGGAGCTTCCGTTGGTAATTTGATGTGGCACCCGGTGAAATACAGCGAAGCGGAATGGCTGAATAGAGCCATTCCGCTTCGGAGCCGCGGTTCAGGTGATGACGACGATTACCAACAGAAGCACCAAACAACCAACAGTTTTGCGGCACTCCGGGCGTGTCGTCCGTTATGTGATGAGCGGGCGCGTCTTGCGCGTCGATTCCTTATGCGTCGGCGCACTGAGACCGCGAAAAGAGTGTCGGCGGCGACGGCTCGGAGATCTTAGAAATCCCAGTCGTCGTCATCGGTTTCGACGGCCTTGCCCATGACATAGGACGAACCGGAGCCGGAGAAGAAATCGTGGTTCTCGTCGGCGTTCGGTGACAGCGATGCCAGGATCGCCGGGTTCACATCGCAGATCTCCGCGGGGAACAGCGCCGGGTATCCGAGGTTCATCAGCGCCTTGTTGCCGTTGTATCGCAGGAATTTCTCGACGTCCTCGACCAGGCCGACGCCCGAATACAGGGATTCGGTGTATTCCACCTCGTTGTCGTAGAGCTCGTTGAGCAGGTCGTAGGTGTAGGCCTCCATCTCCTCGCGCACCGCGTCGCTCGCGGATTCAAGCCCCTTCTGATACTTGTAGCCGATGTAATACCCGTGCACGGCCTCGTCGCGGATGATGAGGCGGATCACATCGGCCGTGTTCGTTAGTTTCGCGTGCGACGAGAAATACATCGGCAGGTAGAAGCCGGAATAGAAGAGGAACGACTCGAGCAGCGTCGAGGCGACCTTGCGTTTCAAGGGATTGTCGCCTTCGTAATAGTCGAGGACGATCTGCGCCTTCCTCTGCAGGAATTCGTTCTCCTCGCTCCATGCGAACGCCGCGTCGATCTCCTTGGTCGAGCACAGGGTCGAGAAGATCGAGGAATACGATTTCGCGTGCACGGATTCCATGAACGCGATGTTGGTGTAGACGGCCTCCTCATGCGGCGTGAGCGCGTCGGGGATCAGCGAGACGGCGCCGACGGTGCCTTGGATCGTGTCGAGGAGCGTCAGGCCGGTGAACACGCGCATGGTGAGCGTGTGTTCCTCCTCGCTCATCTGCTGCCATACGGGGATGTCGTTGGAAACCGGGACTTTCTCCGGCAACCAGAAATTGCCGGTGAGGCGATCCCATACCTCGAGGTCCTTGTCATCCTCGAGACGGTTCCAGTTGATCGCGGAAACGCGGTCGATGAGCTTAAGCGGCTTGCGTGGGATGGAAATCGGTGCCATGGGAATCCTTTCGTTAAAAGAAGTCAAACGATTGCGGATATGTCGTCAGAGCATGCAGGAAACGCAGCCTTGGACTTCGGTGCCCTCAAGCGCCGTCTGCCGGATGCGGATGTAATAGAGCGTCTTGATGCCTTTGCGCCAGGCGTAGATCTGCGCTTTGTTGAGGTCTCGGGTGGTGGCGGTGTCGGGGAAGAAGAGCGTGAGCGACAGGCCTTGGTCGACGTGCTGGGTCGCCTCGGCGTAGGTGTCGACGATCTTCTGCCAGCCGATCTCGTAGGCGTCCTTGTAATACTCGAGGTTGTCGTTGGTCATGTAGGCGGCCGGATAGTAGACGCGGCCGATCTTGCCTTCCTTGCGGATCTCGATCTTCGAGGCGATCGGGTGGATCGAGGAGGTGGAGTGGTTGATATAGGAGATCGATCCGGTGGGCGGCACGGCCTGCAGGTTCTGGTTGTAGATGCCGTCGCGCAGGATATCGTCGCGCAGCGCCTCCCAATCGGCGACGGTGGGGATATGGATGCCGCGCGAGGCGAAGAGTTCGCGCACACGCGCGGTGCGGGGCTCCAAGGACCGCCGTCCGTCGGTGTATTTATCGAAATAATTCCCCTGCCCCGCCGGTTTGGCATAGGCGGAGCTGGCGAACGAACGGAAGGCGCGCCCGCGCTCGACGGCCAGCGCGTGCGAGGCGCGGTAGGCGTGATAGGCGACCGTCATGAAATACATATCGGTGAAGTCGAGGCCTTCCTCGGAACCGTAATGGATGTGCTCGCGGGCGAGGAAGCCGTGCAGGTTCATCTGACCGAGGCCGATCGCGTGGCCCTCCTCATTGCCGCGGCGGATCGACGGCACGCAGTCCATCGACGTGTGCTCGGCCACGGAGGTCAGCGCGCGGATCGCGGTCTCTACCGTGTCGGCGAGCCCGCCGTCCATGGCCTTGGCGATGTTGAGGGAGCCGAGGTTGCAGGAGATGTCGCGGCCGACATGCGCGAACGACAGGTCCTCGGCGAACGTGCTCGCCTCCTGCACCTGCAGGATCTCGGAGCACAGGTTCGACATGGTCACGCGCCCCTCGATCGGGTTGGCGCGGTTGACGGTGTCCTCGAACATGATGTAGGGGTAGCCCGACTCGAACTGCAGCTCGGCGATGGTCATGAAGAACTCGCGCGCGTCGATGTAGGTCTTCGTGATGCGGTCGTCGGCCACCATCTCGTCGTATTTCTCGGTCACGGAGATGTCGGCGAAGGGCTTGCCATAGACGCGCTCGACGTCGTAGGGCGAGAACAGCGCCATCGGCGCCTTCTTCTTGGCCAGTTCGAAGGTGATGTCGGGGATGACGACGCCGAGGGCCAGCGATTTGATGCGGATCTTCTCGTCGGCGTTCTCGCGCTTGGTGTCGAGGAAGCGCAGGATGTCGGGGTGGTGCGCGTTGAGGTAGACGGCGCCGGCGCCCTGGCGTGCGCCGAGCTGGTTGGCGTAGGAGAAGGAGTCCTCGAGCAGCTTCATCACGGGGATGACGCCGGAGCTTTGGTTCTCGATGTGCTTGATCGGCGCGCCGAGCTCGCGCAGGTTGGTCAGCAGCAGCGCCACGCCGCCGCCGCGCTTGGAGAGCTGCAGGGCCGCGTTGATGCCGCGCGAGATCGATTCCATATTGTCCTCGATGCGCAGCAGGAAGCAGGAGACGGCCTCGCCGCGCTGCGCCTTGCCGAGATTCAGGAAGGTCGGTGTGGCGGGCTGGAAGCGGCCGGAGATGATCTCGTCGGCCACGCGGATCGCCATCGTTTCGTCGCCGGCGGCGAGTTCGAGCGCCACGGCGGCCGCGCGCTGCGGGAAGTCCTCGAGATATCGCTTGCCGTCGAAGGTCTTCAGCGCGTAGGAGGAGTAGAACTTGAACGCGCCGAGGAAGGTGTCGAATTCGAAGCCGAGGGAGGCGACGTGCGCGTAGAACGAGTCGAGGAATTCGGGGGAGTACTGCGCGAAGACCTCGCCGTTGTAATAGTGGTTCTTGATGAGGTAGTCGAGCCGCATGGCGACGGTGGGGAACGCGATGGTGTTCGTCGCGACGTGTCCGGTCACGTATTCGCGCTCGGCGGCCTTGTCCTTGTCGAACTGGATTTTGCCGTCGGCGTCGTAGAGGTTGAGCATCGCGTTGAGCGCGTGGTAGTCGTGCGCCGGGTCGTAGGGGCCGGTCGCGGTGTCTGCCGTGCGGTCCATGTTCAGGGCGGTGGAGTCGGTGATGGCCATAGGCTTCTCGATTCTGGGGTCGGGTGGAAGTGCCGTCGCGTCGGATGCCGCGATGGCAAGCGGTTATTTGGGTTGGGAACGGGCTGATCCGGCTATTCGGCGTGGTTGTGGAAGAAATCGACGATGCCCTTGCGCACCTTCGTCACGTCCTCCGGCGTTCCCATGAGCTCGAAGTAATAGAGGAACGGCACCGCGCATTTCTTCGAGATGATGTCGCCGGCCGCGCAGAAGGCCTCGCCGAAGTTCGTGTTGCCGGAGGCGATGACGCCGCGTATCCAGCGTCGGTTCCCCGGGTCGTTGAGGAATTTCTTGACCTGCACCGGCACCGCTTTCTTCGCGTTGCCGCCGCCGTAGGTCGGAACCATGATCACATACGGTTCGCGCACGTCGAGCGGCGGATCGGCGGGGCGCAGGGGGATGCGGTAGACGTCGATTCCCTCCTCCTCGAGTCGGCAGTTGGCGACGAAGCGCGCCGTGTTTTCGGAGGCGGAGGAGAAGTAGACGACCGCGCCGATTGCGCGCCCGTCGGTGGCGGGGCGTTCGGGAACGCTGGGCTTGGCGGGCTGGTCCGGGGCGCTGGGCGCCTCGGCCGCGGAGGTCATGGGGTTCTCGGTTTTGCTCACGCGGACACCGTCGTGTTGGTGTCGGCGCGGGCGGCGGCAAGGGCCTTGATTTTGTCCGGGCGGTAGCCGGTCCAGGAATCGGAGTCGGTGATGACGACCGGTGCCTGGCGGAAACCGGCGGCCTGCAGCGTCTCGAGGGCGCCGGGAGTGCTGGCGATGTCGACCACGTCATAGGCGATGCCCTGCTTGTCGAGCTGGCGCTTGGTGGCGTTGCATTGCGGGCAGGACGGTTTGGTGTAGACGGTGACGGACATGGCCCCTCCGGGTTCGAGCGATGGGTGGTGACGCGCTTTAGACTACACGGCTGCGATTTGAGGGCAAGGCACTGTTTGTAGGGGTGTGTTGCGGTTGTGGGCACTATATCTAGTGGTTTGTGGATATGTGCGGATGATGGCCATCACGCTAGTGCGCAGCTGGAATGCCTGGGGTTCGCCGACTTGCCGCGCATCCCATATCTAGGGTCGGTGTGTGCGTGGCACAGGCGGCGAATGTGGCCATCATCACGCCGCCGCTGTGCGCGAGATCACATACTTCGCGTCCGGCCAAGCCCGCAGCGGCATAGAACGCACGGATGCGGCCCGCAGCGACGCAGCATGCGGCGGGCGGCCCCACCGATAGACTTACGTTCCATGACACAGAACGGAGCCCGGATGCGCGCTCGGCGCAAGCCGGAGGTGCTGGCCCCCGCCGGCAATCTCAGGGGATTGAAAACCGCCGTCGACTATGGCGCGGACGCCGTCTACTGCGGCGGCAAGGCCTTCGGCATGCGCTCGGCGCCGAAGAACCTCTCGCTCGAGGACTTCGAGGAGGGCGCGCGATACGCCCATGCCCGCGGCGCGCGCGTCTACGTGACCTGCAATGTGCTGCCGCGCAACGACGAGGTCGAGGCGCTGCGCTCTTATCTCGGCGATCTCAAGGACACCGGCGTCGACGCGCTGATCGTCACCGACATCGGCGTGCTTATGATGGCCCGCCGAATCGCCCCCGAACTCGAACTGCACGTCTCCACGCAGGCGGGCGTCACCAACTACGGCGCCGCCCAGGCACTCTACGAACTCGGCGCGCGCCGCGTCGTGCTCGCCCGCGAAATGGATATCGAGGCCGTGCGCGATATCCGCGCGCGCATTCCCGAGGGCATGGACATCGAATGCTTCGTGCATGGCGCGATGTGCATGGCCTTCTCCGGGCGCTGCCTGTTCTCCAACTATCTGACCGGCCGCGACGGCAACCACGGCGAATGCGCGCAGCCGTGCCGTTGGAAGTATTCGATCGTCGAGGAGAAGCGCCCCGGCCAGTACTTCCCGATCGAACAGACCTCGGAGGGCGCCTACCTGTTCAATTCGCAGGATATGTGCATGCTGCCGCATATCGACGACCTCATCGACTCGGGCGCGACGAGCCTCAAGATCGAGGGACGCTCCAAGTCGGCGTATTACATCGCCGCGATGACCAATGCCTACAAAACCGCGGTCAACGCGTATATGGTGCAGCGCGGCTTCGAGGATGAGTCGGGAGCGGTGCTCAAGCCCTTCCATGACCGCGTGGCGCGGCCGGACGACCCGGATTGGGAGGCGCTATGCGCGGCGCCGGACGAAGCGATGACTTGCGCCGACGGCGCCTTCGCCGGTGTGCCGGGCGAGCCGGGGGCGGATATGGCCGAGATTGATGGCCAGACGCCTGCGCGGCCCGCGCAAGCCGCAACCGATGACCGCGCGGATATGGCCGGCGCCACCCGTCGCAAGGCCAACCGTTCGTCGGCCGCGCCGTTCGCGATGGCTGCGACACCGGGACGCGCCGACGACGACTGGGGCACCACGGGGCGCCCGGCGGAAGGCTGGCGGCATGCGCCCGTCCGCCCCGCCCCGCATGTCGAGCTGCCCGAATGGCTGCTCGAGGAACCGGACAAGGTGGCGCACCGCGACTATTCGACCGGCTTCTACTATCCGTCGCACAAGGTCACGCAGAACACCGACCGCTCCGCCTATTTCCGCGCGTGGCTCGTCGTCGGCGAGGTGCTGTCGTGGAGTCCGGAGGACGGCGGGCGGGTCACGCTGATGAGCCGCAACAAAATCGAGCCGGGGCAGATGGTCGAATTCCTGCTGCCGGGCGAGCCGCCGCTCGTCTACGAGGTGCCGGCCGACGGATTGCGCGACGCGGATGGAGAGCCGGTCCCCGCGATCAACAATCCGGCGCACGTGTTCTCGATGCCCTGCCCGCACGAGGTGCCGGTCAACGCCGCGATCCGTTCCCGCACCAAGCGCCCGACGCTCAAGGCCGAGTAACGGTATTCCTCCGGTACGTTTCTGAGCAGTCCGACGGATGGTATGCGCACAAACGTACGCTCACGCGGCCTAGGAGTACGTTTCTGCGCAGCCTGACGAACGGTATGCGCAGAACCGTACTCCTGCGTGGGCTCAACGTACGATTCTGCGCATAGATATCGTCGGACTGCGCAGAAACGTACTCGATGCGGTTCGGCGCGGGGTGGCTGGATGCGTCCGGGGCGGCTACGATGGCTGGTATGACGCAATACGATGACGCGATTCTCGACAGCAACAGCGTAAGCCCCACGGACAAGGAGGGCAGGCCCATCCCGGTGACGATTCCGGTGGCGCTTGCGCCGGGCGTCAAGGTCGTCTACACGACGCGCCTCGGCGGCGTGAGCGCCGGCGGATATGCCAATTGCAACATGGGCGGCAAATCAGGCGACAGCCCGTCGGCCGTGCTCGCCAACCGCGAGGCGCTGTCCCGGGCCATCGGCGCGCCGCTGTCCCTGATCTGCCAGGTCCATTCCGGCACCGCGGTGGACATCGACCCGATCTTCGAGACCAACGCACCCTTCGGCTTCGACGCCTCGGGCACGCAGGGCGCCGCGATGCACCCCACCGTCATCGAGGCCGACGCGCAGGTGACCGGCCGCACTGGCATCGCCCTCGGCATGTTCGCCGCCGACTGCCTGCCCGTGCTCATGGCCGATCCGATCACCGGCGTCATCGGCGCGGCTCACTGCGGGCGCCTCGGTCTGCAGCGCGGCGTCATCGGCGCGACCGTCGAGCTCATGCGCTCCAAGGGCGCCGATCCAAGCCGCATCGTCGCCACCCTGGGGCCGGCGATATGCGGCGACTGCTACGAGACCGGAGACCAGATCGCCGACGAGTTCGACGCGCAGTTCCCCGGCACCTTCCGACTGACCCGCTTCGGCGGGCCCGGCGTCGATCTCAGCGCGGCCGCGCTCGCCGAACTCGCCGCCGCGGGCATCCCCGCCGACAACGTCATCCCCTCGCGTGCCCGCGTGGCCGCCGCGACCCAATACCTTTCCGAGGACGCCGAACTGACCGAGCTGTGCGAATCGGACGGCGAGGGCGGTTCGCTGCCCGAACGCCTCGCAGAACTGCGCCGCGGCATGTGCACGCTCGAGAACCCGCTGTGGTATTCGCATCGCCGCGCCTCGCTCGCCGGACAAGGCAACGAGGGCCGGATGCTTGCGCTGATCGTGCGCGCCTGAGGCGGATTCCGTGCAGAACGCCCCGCACGCGGCCGCCGCAAACGGGGTGCGGGCCTAGAGTGGAAGTCACTATGAGCGAAAGAAATCACAACGCGCCGGTCGTCGCGGTCGTGCTGGCCGCCGGCTTCGGCACACGATTCGACCCCGATAACCCCAAGCAGCTCGTCTCCGTGGGCGGCAAGCCGATCATCTGCTGGTCGATCGAGGCGTTCGAAGCCAATCCGCGCGTCACCGACGCGATCGTCGTCGTCAACCCCTCCGTGCGTCCGAGCGTCGAGCGACTGATCGACGAGGCCGGATATCCCAAGGTGCGCATGATCGTCAACGGCGGCGCCGAGCGCGTCGACAGCACCGGGGCCGCGCTGGATGCGCTCGCCGGCGCGGGGATTCCGGGCGACGCCAAGGTGCTGATCCATGACGCCGTGCGTCCCTTCGTCTCCCAGTCCTCCATCGACGGCTGCATCGACGCGCTCGACGAATTGAACGCCGCGACCGTCGCCTATGCGAGCACCGACACAATACTGCTCACCGAATTCCGCGAAGGACGCAAAGTCGTGCGCTCCGTGCCCGAGCGGCCCCACACCTTCCGCGCGCAGACGCCGCAGGCATTCCGTTTCGACACGATCCGCCGGGCCTACGAGCTCGCCTCTGCCGATCCGCAGTTCCATCCGACCGACGACACGCGCGTCGTCGTCGACTATCTGCCCGACGAGCCGGTGGCCATCGTCGACGGCGCCGAGACGAACCTCAAGATCACCACGCGCGCCGACCTGCCCGTGGCAGAGGGCATCGCGCATGCGCTGCTCGACGGCGGCAGTGCGGACGGGGCCGACATCGCCGATGGGGAGGCCCTCGACCCGCTGGCCCGTTCCGCCGCGCACGCCGACAAGGAGGCCGTGCGCGCCCGCATGCACGCGGTCCTGGGACAGGCGTTCGCAGACCTGCGTCACTGAGCGCGTCGGCCCATCGACGCCCGCGCGTCCGGGCGGCTACACTGGGTGAATATGCAGCAGCTCAACGTCGTGATCTCCGGCTTCGACCACTACGACGGCATCGAGGTCAATCCCTCGGCCGAGGTGGCGCATGCGCTCGCCGAACAGGGGCTGGGGCCCTCCCGGGGCGCGAACGATCCATTGGGCGGTCTGAACGTGTCGATTAACGCGGTGAGCCTTCCCGTCAGTTTCGCCAACGCCTGGCCCACGTTGCTCGAGACCATCGAGGCGACCAAGCCGGACGTCGTCGTGGCCACCGGCCTCAAACGCGCGGCGCGCGGCATGATGCTGGAACGCTGCGCCACGAACCTCATGGACACGGCGCGCCCCGACGCCGACAACGCCACCCCGAGGCGCGAGCCGATCGACCCAGACGGTCCGGCCGCGTATTGGACCCGCCTGCCGCTGCGCGCCATCCTCAAGGACTTCGCGCGCGACGGCATCCCGGCCACGCTGAGCTCGGACGCCGGCACCTTCGTGTGCAACTCGCTGTTCTACAACCTGCTCAACTGGACCTCGCGACAGGAACGCGTGCTCTCCGGCTTCGTGAGCTTCCCGCTGGTCAACGAGGAGCCGCATCCGCAGCACGGCCTGCCGCTGGCGCAGCAGATCGCGGCCTGCCGCAACGTGGTGCGCGAGACGCTGCGCTACCACATGCGCCCGTCCAGCGGCAGCATCCTGCTCGATTGAGGATTGTTTTCGTTTTCGTCCCGTCTTTCTTTGGCATGGGTTGTGTGGATTGGCCGCAGACGCCGCCGCGGGCCCGCGCGCTGAGTTAGAGTGCGAATGGTCGCGCCGGCATGGCGGCGCGTGGCGGATGCGCGATGACACGCGGAAAGGAACGGATAGATGGCGGATCGTTTCCCGGTGGTGCTCAGGGGATATGACAAGGCGAAGGTCGACCAGGCCCTCGAGTCGGCGCAGGAAGGCGTCCGGCAGGCGCAGCTCACGGTCGAGCGCATGCGCGAACAGGTCAAGGCCGGCGACGATCGCATCCTCCAGTTGCAGGCCCAGCTGCAGGAGGCCAAAAGCCAGGCCGGCGGCAATTCCTTCGCATCGCTGGGCGCGAACGCCCAACAGATGCTCGCCTCCGCCGAACAGACCAGCACCGAGTTGCTGGAACGCGCCAAGCAGGATGCCGAGGCGACGCGCGCGACGGCCCAATCCCAGGCGTCCACGCTGATCAACAACGCCAAGCTCGACGCGCAGCACATCCTCGACGAGGCGAACGCCAAGGCGGGCGAGGCCTTGGAACAGGCGCGCGGCGAGGCGGCCGGCATTTCGGCCAATGCCAACGAGGAAGCGGAGAAACTCAGGAACGAGACCACGAAGGCGGCCACCGAGCAGCGTCAGACGCTTTCGCTGGAACTGACCAATCTGCGCGAGGAACACGACAAGCAGCTCGCCGCGGAACGTGCCGCCCAGGAACGTGAAATCGCGGATATGCGCGCCGAAGCCACGCAGCAGGTCGCCGATCAGCGCAAAGCCGCCAACGAGGAGGTGGCGAGACTCAAGTCCGAGGCCAACGATCAGATCGAGTCGGCGCTCGCCGAGGCGAACAAGAAGCTCGCCGATGTGCGCGAGCAGGTGTCGAAGATGACCACCGACGCGCAGCGCCAGGCCGGTGAGATCGTCGACGCCGCCCGCGCGAAGGCCCAGGAGATCACGGACGAGGCCGAGGTGAGCCGAACCTCCACGATGAGCCAGGTGAGCGCCGAAGTCGAGCAGATCCGCGCCGACGTGGCGGCCCAGCAGGACGAGGCCACCGCGAAGGTCAACGAGATGCTGGCCGGTCTCGAGCAGCGGCGCGCGGACGCCCAGCAGGAGGTCGACGAACTCATCGCCCAGGCCAGGGATGTGCGCGAGGCGGCCGAATCGTATGCGGCCGACAGACGCCGCGAAGCCGACGAACAGGCCGCCGACATCGTGCGCAAGGCCAACGAGGACGTGGACCGTCAGGTCGAGGAGCGGCGCGCCGCGGCCCAGGAGGAGATCGACGGGCTCAACGAGCACATCGCCCGGCTGCAGCAGCGGGAGGCCGCCATCACCCAGCGGGTGGGCGAGCTGCGGGCCATGTTCTCCCAGGCGTTCGGCGGGTTCCTTGGCGCCGACGCGCCCAATGACAGTCTGCCGGTGCTCAACGCCGTCGCGCCGGACGCCGAGGACGATCCGGCGGCGTCGTCGAACGAACCGGACGACGTCCCGGGCGCCGGTGCCGAAGGCCAAACCGACGGCGACGCGGCCGAGACGGTCGAATTCTCGGCCGACGATGCCTCGGCTGAGGCTAACGGCAATGATGGCGCGGACGCCGGGGCCGATGCGGAGAACCACGCCGGACAGTCGGACGGTGAATCGGACGACGGCCAGGCCGAGGGCTGAGATACGGCCGATACCGATATATAAGGACCTCGTTCCGCAAGATCCGGACACGGACCCGCCTGACCGCTCCGCCGCCATCCGGCGGAACGGCGGGCGGGCCCCGTCATATCGGCAAGCCGTTTCTGTCAGGCGGGGCACTAGACTCGTATCGGTATCCGAAGTGCCCCAGCGGCACATCACCGAACGCATCCAACGAGAGGAGCACCATGACCGAACTGAAGCCGCTCACCGGCGACGCGCTCGCCGCGCTCAACGACGAATTCAAGGCCGACGGGACGAACCGTCTGGCGATGAACGCGGTGACCGCCGCCGGCATCGACAAGGTGGCGCGCAACTATGACCGCGCCCGCCTCATGCAGCGCCGCTTCTCCACGATCGTCGACAACGGCACCGCCACCCACCAGGACCGCTCCGGCCGCTGCTGGCTGTTCAGCTCGCTCAACGTCGCGCGCTTCGTCGCCAAGAAGAACATGAACCTGAAGGAGTTCGAGTTCTCCCAGAACTACGCGATGTATTTCGACAAGCTCGAGCGCGTCAACTACTTCCTGCAGGATGTGGCCGCCCTCGTGCTCGCCGGCGAGCCCTCCGACTCCCGCCTGATCCAGCATCTGCTCGCCGACGTGATGGGCGACGGCGGCCAGTGGACGATGGCGATGAACGTCTACAAGAAGTATGGCGCCGTGCCGAAGGACCTGTTCCCGGAGACCGAGTCGTCGAAGAACACCGGCGAGATGAACGTGCAGCTGCGCCGCCTGCTGCACACCGCCATCGCGCATATGTATGCCGCGAACGGTGACGCCGCCGCGATCGAAAACATCATCGCCGAGACGCGCGCCGCCGGCCACCGCATCCTCACGATCCACCTTGGCGAGCCGCCGGTCTCCTTCGACTGGGAGTGGACCGACGCGGACGGCGAATTCCACCGCGACGGCGAGATCACGCCGGTCGAGTTCTGGAAGAAGTACGTCGGCTCGGCCGACCTCGAAAGCTATGTGTGCCTGGTGGACGATCCGCGCCAGGAGCACGCCAAGGGCAAGAAGATCGGCATCGAGCATCTGGGCAATGTCGCGGGCGGCGACCCGACCGAATACCTCAACGTCGACGTGCAGCTCATGAAGGACCTCGTGCGCCGCATCCTCGTCGAGCAGGGCATCCCGGTGTGGTTCGGCGCCGACTGCCATCCGATGATGGACCGCGAGAACGGCGCGTGGGCGACCGACCTGTTCGAGTATGGCAAGGTCTACGACGTGGATTTCGACCTCGACAAGGAGGCGCGTGTGCGCTTCGCCGATTCCGCGATGAACCATGCGATGGCCTTCGTGGGCGTCGACGTGGCCGAGGACGGCACCACCACCCGCCGTTGGCGCGTCGAGAACTCCTGGGGCGACAAGATCGCCGACAAGGGCTACTTCACCATGTCCGACGACTGGTTCACCGAATACGTCTACGAGGTCGCCGTCCCCAAGGCGCTCCTCCCCGAGGACATGCAGGCCGCCCTCACCGAGCCCGCCACCATGCTTCCGGCGTGGGATCCGATGGGAGCCTTGGCATAAGGGCACGCTCCGCGTGCCTGCCAAGGCTAGAAGTCGGATAAAGAAAACAGTCCTGTGGACTGTTTTCCCGACTTCCCGCCGACAGGCGGCTGCCAAGTAGCGCGCTCCATTCCATAACCCGGTACCCAAGTTGGGAAAACGAACCCCACCAGCTATGGTGGGGTTTTCGTATATCCGCCGTCGATGAGAAAGGAGAGCGGCATGTCGGCATTGCGTGGACCGGATAGTTCCGAGGATGAGCGGCGATTGGGGGACCAGGCCGTCTTTCCCGAAACCGTCGACGTCAATATCCGTCAGTTGGACCCGATTCCCGCGCCCCGCGCGTTCCTCAAGGAACTGCCGCTGACCGACGAGGCCAGCGATCTGGTGCTGCGCTCGCGCCAGGAGATCCGCGATGTGCTGCACGGGCGCGACGACCGTCTGCTGGTGATCGTCGGCCCCTGCTCGATCCATGATCCCAAGGCGGCGCACGAATACGCGGAGAAGCTCGCCGCCGTGCAGCGCGAGCTCAAGGACCGCCTGCTCATCGTCATGCGAGTGTATTTCGAGAAGCCGCGCACCACGATCGGCTGGAAGGGCCTGATCAATGATCCCGATTTGAACGGTCAGTTCGACATCCGCAAGGGCATGTTCCTGGCGCGCAAGGTGCTGACCGATGTGCTGGCGATGGGATTGCCGACCGCGACCGAATGGCTCGATCCGATCACCCCGCAGTATATCTGCGACCTGATCTCCTGGGGCGCGATCGGCGCGCGCAACACCGAATCGCAGGTGCACCGCGAGCTGGCCTCCGGCCTGTCGATGCCGGTCGGCTTCAAGAACGCGACCGATGGTTCGATCAAACCGGCCGCCGATTCGTGCTATGCCGCCGCCTTCGAGCATCATTTCCTGTCCATCAATCTTGACGGCCGTGTGATTTCGGCCGAGACCAAGGGCAATCCCGACTGCCATCTGGTGCTGCGTGGCTCCAGCCATGGGCCGAATTATGACGCGCAGTCCGTGGCCGAGGCATTGGCCGCGCTCAAGGCGTCGAAGGCCTCCGGGCCGAGCGAGCATGGGCTCGTCATCGACGCGGCGCATGGCAACTGCGGCAAGGACGAGGTGCGCGAGGCCGAGGTCGTCGAGGAGATCGCCGAACGCGTCGCGGCCGGCGAACAGGGCATCCTCGGCGTGATGATGGAGAGCTTCCTGGTCTCGGGGCATCAGAAGCCCGCGCCGCTGGACCAGCTGGTCTATGGCCAGTCCGTCACCGACTCGTGCGTGCCATGGGACCGCACGGCCGAATTGCTGCACACGCTGGCCGACGCGGTCGAGGCCCGTCGCGCGCGCTGATCGCGGATAGGCGAGCTGTCCTTTTGTCGGGGCAGGCGGCATTCCGCCATTTCGCTTAAGCGGTGACAGCTCCTTGACCATGGTGTGCAAATGCATGTTACGTTCCGAGGCGGCTTATCGGGTGACGGCTGTTTCCTCCGATGGGGGCGGCTCGTTTCCCGGACAGGGGTACTCTTGGGTAAGACCGTCTGAGGAGAGGACCCGAGAACCATGACCGCGAACGTCGACCCGCTGAACACGCCCGCCGAACTGCTGGCCATCAAACAGGCCATGGACGAGGGCAAGAATCCGCTGGTGGCAACCGATGTGCCCCGCTGGGAGGATCAGGTCGGCGTCAACCGCATCATCAACCGTCGTGTCATCGAACTTGAGCCGTTGCCCACGCCTGCCCAGGTCCTCACCGACATGCCGCTTGACGAGGCCGCGCAGGAGATCGTCGCCTACTCGCGTGACGAGATCCGCGCATGCCTGACCGGCATGGACGATCGTCTGCTGGTCATCGTCGGCCCCTGCTCGGTGCATGATCCCAAGGCGGCGCTCGACTATGCCCGTCGCTTGGCGCGCCTCAAGGACGAGCTCGGCGAACAGCTGCTGATCGTCATGCGCGTCTATTTCGAGAAGCCCCGCACCACGATCGGCTGGAAGGGTCTGATCAACGATCCGGACATCGATGGCTCGCACAACATCAAGAAGGGGCTGCTGCTCGCTCGCCGAGTGCTGCTCGACGTGCTTGGCACCGGGCTTGCGGCCGCCACCGAATTCCTCGAACCGACCAGCCCGCAGTTCATCGCCGACGCGGTGAGCTGGGGGGCGATCGGCGCACGCAACACCGAATCGCAGATCCACCGCCAGCTGGCCAGTGGTCTGTCGATGCCGGTCGGCTTCAAGAACGCCACCGACGGCTCGGTCAAGGCCGCGCTCAACGGCTGCTATTCCGCCGCCCAGCGCCATGCCTTCTTCGGCATCGACCACATGGGGCGCGCGTGCTCGGTGCAGACGCTCGGCAACCCCGACTGCCATGTGGTGCTGCGTGGTTCCAGCCATGGGCCGAACTATGACGCCGCCTCCGTGGCCAAGGCCATGGAGGACATCCGCGCCGAGATGCCCGCCGATTCGGCCGCCGCGCACGGTCTGATCATCGACTGCTCGCATGGCAATTCCGGCAAGGACGAACATCGCCAGGCGGCCGTCGTGCGCGAGATCGCCTCGCGCCTGGCCGACGGCGAGCAGGGCATCAGCGGCATCATGATGGAAAGCTTCATCGAAGGAGGCAATCAATCCGCCGCTCCTCTCGACAGCCTTGTCTATGGCCGCTCGATCACCGACCGCTGCATTTCATGGCCCGACACCGAGGCGTTGCTGCGCGAGCTCGCCGAGGCCGTGGACACGCGCCGGCGTCGTTTCCGCTGAATGAATGGGGCGATTCCTCTCAGAGGCCTCCGGTCTCATATGCTGAGCAAAAGCGTCTGCCCCGCGAAGCCTCAGGCACAATGGAGGGACGGCACAGCGGTGTGCGGCATCGCCAAGGCCAAAAGCCACCTGCGTCCGCACGCCTGCTTTGTCTTTTCTTTCAAGGGTTTTGCATGTGGATTCCAGAAATCCCACTTCCATGCAGGCCAGATCCAGCGACTTGCATTGTCTTTCTTTCGCGATGGCTGCATTCAACCCGTCACTCCCTGTGTTGCCGCTACCTCATGGCCAGAATTGTGGGTTAAGTAAAAAATTGTGTACTTGACTTAAGAATTGTGTACCTCTTTCCTGAATTGACCAGTAAAAACAGCGACATTCTGGTGCCCGTGCGGCGGCATGGGTACACAATTCTTGGCTCGAGTACACAATTCATGCCGATTGCTCTGGCTGGGATGGTCGGGAACGTTGTGGGAACATGCCCAGTGGGTCTCGCGGCGAACAGTTGGCGGATTGGACGGACAGTTGGCGGACCTCAAGGCGGTTCGGCGATACAATGGCTTGCCATACCAACGAAATCGGATGGCGGAACACGAACAGGGCCGCCAACTGTTCGCCCAATCCGCCAACTGTTGACGGCAATGGACATGACGACAGCAGGCGGCGGCCAAGGACACGAGGAGAGGCGCAGCATGACGACAACCATCGCAATCATCGGAGCATTGGACGAGGAGGTGGCGCTAATCGGCGCATCCCTCGAAGGGCTTGAGCAAGAGCATGCGGCAAGCCTCACAGTGAGCCGGGGCACGGTGACGACGAACGCGGGGAAGCAGGTCACGGTCGTGGCCACCGTCGGCGGCATGGGACTGGTCAACGCCGCGGCCACCACGCAGCGCCTGATCGACGCCTATGCGCCGGATGCCGTGATCTTCTCGGGCATCGCCGGCAACCTCAACAAGGATCTGCATATCGACGATGTGGTGCTGGGCGGCACGCTGCGCTACCTCGACACCGATATGCGTCTGGTCGGCCAGTGGAAGCCAGGCGAGGAGAAGGCTCCGATCGAGGAGTTCCACTCCGACGCGCATCTGATCGACGTGGCCCGCCAGGCGCTTGAGGCCGCCGGCATCACGCATATCGTCGGCACCATCGCCTCCGGCAACTACTTCGTGGACACGCCGGCCAAATGCGCCGAGGTCAAGGCCTCGACCGGCGCGGACTGCGTGGAGATGGAAGGCGCGGCCGTCGCGCATGTCGCGGCCCGCAACGATGTGCCGGCGCTGGTGATCCGAGCGCTGTCGGACAACGCCGACACCGATTACGAGGTGTTCAAGGAGTTCGATATCTCTGAATATGCGAATACGGCGGCGCGCTTGACCCTCGACATCGTGCGTCGGCTGTAGCTCCCCGCCACTCAGATGAACAGTGGTTGAACTTACGTAGTTTTTTCGGTGCGCCACGGCCGTGTCGGATTAGGCTGGGAGCGTTCCGGCGAAAACGAGGTGCGGCATGGACTGGGTGTGGATGGCCTTGGGGCTCGTGCTGGTCGCGGTGGCAAGCGCGGCCATCGCCTATGCGCGCGGGCGCGAGGCGGGGGAGCGGGCCGAACGCGCAGCCTCCTCCGCTGTTTCGCCGGCCTTCGCTTTGTCGACGGCCGGTGACGGCTCGCTTCCCGGCGTGTTCGATCGCCAGGTCGGCGAGTCCGTGGCGCGCGTGATGCCCGATGAGCTGATCATCGCCGACGCCGGTGGACGGATGCGCTATGTAAGCCCCGGTGCGCGCGCATTCGGCTTGATCGATTCCGGGCGCGTCGTCTCCGTGGAGCTTGGCGACCTGCTTGCCCAGGTGGCCGGCGACGGTCAGATGCGGGAACGCGAGGTGAGCATGCCGCTTGACCCCGCAGCCCGCCTCGAGCACAGCGGGCGGGGCGTGCAGGCCGGCGAGGCCGCGCCCTCGGACATGCTCTACCTCAAGGTGCGTGCCGCTTCGATCGGCGATGGTCTGATCGCGCTGTTCCTGCATGACACCAGCGAACAACGCCGTTTCGAGGCGATGCGCCGCGATTTCGTGACCAATGTCTCGCACGAGCTCAAAACCCCGGCCGGTGCGATTTCCCTGCTCGCCGAAACCGTCTCCGATGCCTCCGACGACCCGGAGGCCGTGCGGTATTTCGCCGGGCGAATCACCAAGGAATCCGAACGTCTCACCGAACTGGTCCATCGCCTCATCGACTTGCAGAAGGCGCAGACCGCCCGCGCTGTCATCGACGCCAAGCCGCTTGATGTGCTTGCCGTGGCGCGCGAGGCGATCGCCGAGAATGTGGTGCAGGCCGAGGGCAAGGGCATCGAGCTGCGGCTCTCCTTGGATGGGGAAGGCCTGCCGCTTGTCGCGGGAGATGCCGCAGAGGATGGCGCGGACGCTGGCGCAGACGGGAGCGCCCCCACCATCATGGCCGACGAGGAATCCATCGTCACCGCCATCAAGAACCTGGTCGAGAACGCGATTCATTATTCGCCCGAACGCACCACCGTGCGCGTTGCCATCGAAAGCGGCAGACGCAAGAAAAACGGCGATTGCAGCGTGACCATCCGCGTCATCGACCAAGGCATCGGCATTCCGCGCGAATCCCTCGGCCGCATCTTCGAACGCTTCTACCGCGTCGACCCGGCGAGGTCCCGACAGACCGGCGGCACCGGTCTGGGGCTTGCCATCGTCAAGCATTGCATCGAGGATTGCGGCGGCACGATATCGGTGTGGTCCCACGAGGGGGAGGGGTCGACCTTCACCATCGAACTGCCCGAGGCGGCCGAATCGTCCGTGGATGCAGGCGCACGCGCAAACGAATAACTACGTATCCTGTTCGGCGGCGGTTCCCCACGCCGGCGAGACACTACTATGGGACGCAGCCCGGCCCCAGTTCGGGCGCCCATGAGAAAGGGAAGGCATGACGCGAATTCTCATCGTCGAGGACGAGGAGTCCTATCGGGAGCCGCTGGTCTACCAGCTCACGCGCGAGGGATACGATGTGTCCGCCGCGGCCACCGGCGAGGAAGGGCTCGAGCTGTTCACCAGGGGCGGCATCGATCTGGTGCTTCTCGATCTGATGCTTCCCGGCCTCGATGGCACCGCGCTGTGCCGCCGCATCCGCGAGCAGAGCCGTGTGCCGATTATTATGCTCACCGCGAAATCGGCCGAGATCGATAAGGTCGTCGGTCTGGAGATCGGTGCCGACGACTATGTGACCAAGCCGTATTCGTTCCGCGAGCTGCTGGCGCGCATCCGCGCCGTCATGCGCCGCAACCAGGCCGCCGCCGAAGGAGGCTCGGGCGCCTCCGACGATGATGTGCCGCTGACCTGCGGCGATATCGCGATGCGCGTCGGCCAGCATGAGGTCACCGTGCGCGGCGAGGCCACCTTCTTCCCGCTCAAGGAATTCGAGCTGCTTGAGTATCTGATGCAGAACAAGGGGCGCGTGATGACGCGCCATCAGCTCATCGACCGGATCTGGGGCTCGGATTACGTCGGCGACACCAAGACGCTTGACGTGCATGTCAAGCGCGTGCGCGCCAAGATCGAGGAGGAGCCGAGCCATCCGAAGTATCTGACCACCGTGAGGGGACTGGGATACAAAATCGACGACCCGCAGTGAGTTCGACGGTGGACTCGACGGTGAGCTGAACGACGGCAACTGTTCATCTTCCGTTCACCGGGTTTGGCCGGAAGGGCGCGAAACGGACCGTAGGCTTGAAGTGTCGAAAAGAAAAGGGCGGCTGGTTGGCCGCCAGAAGACACAAGAGGAATACGACATGCGTAAGAATCTGTTCGTCCGTTCCGCCGCTGTGGTCTGCGGCCTGAGCATGATGGCCGCGCTCGCGGCCTGCGGCGATAACGTCGCCACCACCACCGATTCCGCTTCCAACGGCTCCTCCGCGAGCAAGTCCGCCCCGATCTCCGGCGACTTCGCCGGCGCCGGCGCCTCCTCCCAGCAGAACGCCGTCGATGCTTGGATCGCCGGCTACCAGGCCTCCAACCCGGACGCCAAGATCGCCTACAATCCGACCGGCTCCGGCGCCGGCGTCTCCTCCTTCCTGACCGGCGCCCTCGCCTGGGCCGGCTCCGACAAGGCGTTGGCCGCCGAGGAGGTCGAGCAGTCCAAGTCCGTGTGCGCCTCCGGCACCGCCTTCGATGTGCCGGTCTACATCTCCCCGATCGCCGTGGCCTTCAACCTCAAGGGCGTTTCCGACGCGGGCAAGCACATCAACATGGATGCCTCCACGATCGCCAAGATCTTCGATGGCAAGATCACCAAGTGGAACGATCCGGCCATCGCCGACCAGAACAAGGACCTCGACCTGCCCGACACCGCGATCACCGTCGTGCACCGCTCCGACAAGTCCGGCACCACGCAGAACTTCGTGAGCTATCTGAAGGACGTGGCCGGCTCCGATTGGTCCTATGAGCTGTCCGAGAACTGGCCGAACGAGGTCGGCCAGGGCTCCAAGGGCACCTCCGGCGTCGTGAGCACGATCAAGCAGGCCGACGGCACCATCGGATACGCCGACTTCTCCGCCGTGGGCGACCTCGGCACCGTGGCCGTCAAGGTCGGCGACAAGTACACCGAGATCTCCGCCGAAGCCGCGTCGAAGACCATCGACGACTCCCCGGCCGACGAGACCGCCACCGGCGACAACCGCGTGGTCATCTCCATCAACCACAAGACCGAGGTCGCCGGCGCCTACCCGATCGCGCTGGTCTCCTATGACATCGCCTGCCCGGCCTACAAGGACGCCAAGACCGCCGAATTCGTCAAGTCCTGGCTCACCTATGTGACCTCCGAGGAAGGCCAGAAGGCCGCCGAGGACGCCGCCGGCTCCGCCGCCCTGCCGTCCTCGCTGTCCAGCAAGGTCGCCAAGTCCATCGAGGCCATCAAGACCAAGTGACGGACAGGGGCACCCCGCGCACGCGGGGACAGACGCCATGGGCGCGGGCCGGACGTATGAGCCCCCGCGCCCAAGGCGCGCCCTTGGGACTGGCGGCGACGGCGCGACCGCGCAATCCGCATCGCGTCCGGCCGCCGGTCCGTTCCGTTACGATTGAACCAAAGAAACTCGCAACAAAGGAGAACCTGTGAGTTCGCAAGACATGGCGTCGGTGTCCGAGCCGGCCGGCGGCAAAACCGCCGACAAGGTCTTCAGGGGCATCGCCTACGCCTGCGGCATCCTCATTCTCGTGGTGCTCGCCGCGGTCGCGCTCTTCCTGCTGTTCCGCGCGCTGCCGTTGATCACCGGCGACCAGAAGGCGAATGCCGACACCATTTCCAGCTTCACCGGCGGCAAAGCCACCAATTTCTGGCAGTATGTCGGCCCGCTGCTGTTCGGCACCGTGCTCGTCTCGGCCCTCGCCCTGCTGATCGCCTTCTTCATCTCGATCGGCATCGCGCTGTTCATCTCGCACTACGCGCCGAAGAAGCTCGCCACGGCCCTGAGCTACGTCGTCGATCTGCTCGCCGCCATTCCCTCCGTCATCTACGGTCTGTGGGGCGGTCTGGTGCTCGTGCCCGCGATTTTCCCGTTCTGGAACTGGGTGGCGACCTATCTGGGCTGGGTGCCGCTGTTCGAGGGACCCGCCTCGAATCCGGCGCGCACCGTGGCGACCGTCGCCGTGGTGCTGGCGGTGATGATTCTGCCGATCATCACCTCGATGTCGCGCGATATCTTCCAGCAGACGCCGCGCCTGCAGGAGGAGGCGGCGCTGGCGCTTGGCGCGACCAAATGGGAGATGGTCAAGCTCGCCGTGCTGCCCTTCGGACGCTCCGGCATCGTCTCCGCCTCCATGCTGGGCCTGGGCCGCGCGCTCGGCGAGACGATGGCCGTGCTCATGATCCTCTCCCCGGGGCTGCACTACTCGTTCAAGCTTTTGCAGGCCTCGCAGAACCAGACCATCGCCGCCAACATCGCGGCGCAGTATCCCGAGGCCAACGACCTCGGCGTGAGCGTGCTCATCGGCACCGGCCTGGTGCTGTTCCTCATCACGTTCATCGTCAACTTCATCGCCCGTAAGATCACGGAGAAGGTGACCGCCTGATGTCCGCAGCAACCGCAAACGCCGGCGCGCAGCCGACCGCGCCCAAGTCCTCGATGGACGGCGCGCCCGTCATCGACTTCGACAAGTTCAAGCCGACCCGTTCCTTCATCGCCGCCCGCAAGCGCAAGGACATGGCCATGCGCGTGCTCATCGCCCTGGCCTTCGTCATCGCGCTGATCCCGCTAATCTCCGTGCTCTGGACGACGATCGCCAACGGCATCAAGCGTCTGAACCTCAACTTCCTGAGCTACAACATGACCGGTGTGATCGGCGGCAACCAAACGCCCTCCGGCGGCTATGGCGGCGTGCTCCACGCCATCATCGGCACGCTGGAGATCACACTGGGCGCGATGGTCATCTCCATCCCGATCGGCCTGATGTGCGCCGTGTATCTGGTGGAGTATTCCAACCGAGGCAAGCTGTCGCGCGTCATCACGCTGCTGGTCGACGTGATGAGCGGCATCCCGTCCATCGTGGCCGGCCTGTTCGCCTTCTCGATGTTCGCGATCCTCGGCGGCCCCGGCACGATCAACGGCTTCGAGGGCTCCGTGGCCCTGTCACTGCTCATGATTCCGACCGTGGTCAAGTCGAGCGAGGAGATGCTCAAAATCGTGCCCCACGATCTGCGCGAGGCCTCCTACGCGTTGGGCGTCACCAAGCAGCGCACGATCACCAAGATCGTGCTCAGGACCGCGCTGCCGGGCATCGTCTCCGGTGCGATCCTGGCCATCGCCCGCGTCATCGGCGAAACCGCTCCGCTGCTCATGACCGCCGGCTTCATCGCCTCGACGAACGTCAACCTGTTCTCCGGGCAGATGACGACGCTGCCGGTCTACGTCTACCAGGAATACTCGAAGCTCAACGCGAACTGCGCGCCCGGTGCCGACGCGACCTGCGTCACGACGATTCCGATGGAACGCGCCTGGGCCGCCGCCCTCGTGCTCATCGTCATCGTGCTGGTCCTGAACCTCATCGGACGACTGGTGGCGAAGGTCTTCGCCGTGAAAACCGAACGCTGATATCGGCTGATATCGTTGGAATGTCAAGGAAATAAGGAATAACAATGGGACAACGCATCGACGTCAACCACCTGAACATCTACTACGGCGACTTCCTGGCCGTCGAGGATGTGAACCTCAACATCGAGCCGAACAAGGTCACCGCCTTCATCGGTCCCTCCGGCTGCGGCAAGTCGACGGTGCTGCGCACGCTCGACCGCATGCATGAGATCATCCCCGGCGCCCACTGCAAGGGCGAGGTGCTGCTCGAAGGCAAGAACCTCTACGACAAGGACGTGGACCCGGTGACCGTGCGCCGTGACGTGGGCATGGTCTTCCAGCGCGCGAACCCGTTCCCCACGATGTCGATCCGTGAGAACGTGCTCGCCGGCGTGCGCCTGAACAACCGCAAGATCACGAAATCCGACGCGGACGATCTGGTCGAGTGGGCGCTGCGCGGCGCCAACCTGTGGGAGGAGGTCAAGGACCGCCTCGACAATCCGGGCATCGGTCTGTCCGGTGGTCAGCAGCAGCGTCTGTGCATCGCCCGCGCCGTGGCCGTGCACCCGCAGGTGCTGCTGATGGATGAGCCGTGCTCGGCTTTGGACCCGATTTCGACGCTGGCCGTCGAGGATCTGATCAACGAGCTCAAGAACGACTACACGATCGTCATCGTCACGCACAATATGCAGCAGGCGGCGCGCATCGCCGACTACACGGCCTTCTTCAACCTCAAGGCCGTCGGCCAGCCGGGTCATCTCGAGTATTTCGCCGACACCACGACGATGTTCAACAACCCCCAGAACGAGGAAGCCGAGCGGTATATCTCGGGACGTTTTGGCTGAGTTTCCTATCCTCCTCTTGCAGGGGAGGTGTCGCGCGAAGGCGCGACGGAGGGGTGGAGCCCGCCGCAAGGCGGGCTTTTTCGTATCTTGGGTCATGCGTCGTTCTTGAGATCCTTCGACTCGCTGCGCTCGCTCAGGATGACAGCAGGTGTTGCGTTTGCGAGGGATGACAATGGGCCGGTTCACCTTACGTTCGCCGAAATTCATTTGCGCGTGTCCGAATGACGCCGCGAATTCATATTCAGGACGGTCCCCGGCCAGATGGGCGGCCTAGCGTCGGCTTTGTGATCCGGCGGAACAGCCGCCGGGCGTATGGGAAAAGGATGATATATGAATTCCCTTAAGAAACTCGCCGCAGGTTCGATTGCCGCGGTGCTCGCCTTCTCGATGGCCGCCTGCGGCTCGTCCAATGCCGCCAAGTCCGGATCGGACGCCGGCTCGGCGAAAACCGTCGCCGTGGACGCCAAGTCCGCCAAGGCCACCTCCCTCAAGGACTTCGGCGACCTCGCCGACCTGGAGAAGGCCGCGAAGGCCGAGGGCGCGCTCAATGTCATCGCCCTGCCGCACGACTGGTCCAACTACGGCGAGGTCATCGAAGGCTTCAAGAAGCGCTATCCCGAGATCAAGATCACCGAGCTCAACCCGAACGCCTCTTCCAAGGAGGAGCTCGACGCGGCCAAGACCAACAAGGGCACCGACGCGGCGCCCGACGTCTTCGACCTCGGCCAGTCCGTCGCCGCCACCAGCACCGACGCCTTCGCCCCTTATAAGGTCGCCTCCTGGGACAAGATCCCCGACGCGCAGAAGGATTCCGACGGCGCCTATGTCGCCGACTACACCGGCATCATGTCGGTCGGCTGGAACAAGGACAAATACGGCGAGGTCAAGTCGCTCGACGACTTGCTCGACCCGAAGTTCGCCGGCACCGTCGCCCTCAACGGCAAGCCCGCCGAGGCCGGCGCCGCCTTCAACGGCTTCGTCATGGTCAACGCCCTCGCCGGCGGCAGCCTCGACGACACCCAGCCCGGCCTCGACTTCTTCAAGAAGCTCAAGGACGCCGGCAACCTCACCCAGGTCGACGTGACCAACGGCACCATCGACTCCGGCCAGACCGGCGTGGTGTTCGACTGGACGTACAACCAGGCGTCCTACAAGAAGGACCTCAAGTCCAAGGGCGTGAACTGGGAATACAGGACCTTCCCGAAGGCGCAGGTCGTCAGCTATTACAACCAGGCCATCAACAAGGACGCGCCGCATCCGGCCGCCGCCCGTCTGTGGGAGGAATATCTGTACAGCCCCGACGCGCAGAACCTGTGGCTCAAGGGCGGCGCCACCCCGGTGCTGCTCGAGTCGATGCAGGCCGACGGCACGGTCGACAAGAACGCGCTGGCCAAGTCCACCGCCATCGAAGGCGAGCCGATCTCCTACGACAATCCCACCGCCGAGAAGATCACCAAGTGGCTCCAGAGCAATTGGGACGCGACCATCGGCAACTGACGGATGGTTGACGGATGCCGGATAGGCCCGACGGGCGCGCGGCGGCTGGTTCGCCGTGCGCCCCGGTTCCGTCCGCATATCAGGTCTCTGTCCATATATCGCAGATTTTCGTATGCAGAGGAACATATGACCTCCACAAATATCATGGCGGCGCGCTCCGCCCGTCCCGCGGCCGCCCGGCCGATATCGGATGCGCTGGCCCGACACCGCAAGGCGCTCGGCACCGTCGCGGTGTCCGTTCCCTTCTTCGCCTACACGGCCTGCTTCCTGCTCGCGCCGACGCTGATCGTCGTCGTGGGCGCCTTCACCGGCGTCGACGGCGGCCTGACGCTGGCGAACTTCCGCCGGCTGGCCGAGCCCAATGTCATCGCGGCATTCGGCACCTCGATCGCCGTGTCCCTGGCCTCGGCCGCCATCGGCGCGGTCGTGGGAGCATGCGCCTCCTACGCGCTGGTCATCGGCGCGAGACCCGACGGCCTTGTTCGTCGCCTCGTGTCGGCGGTCTCCTCGGTGCTCGCCCAATTCGGCGGCGTGATGCTGGCCTTCGCCTTCATCGCCACCATCGGCATCAACGGCGTGGGCACCATGCTCATCCGCCAACTGTTCGGCGCGGCCGTCGACCCGAACTGGCTGAGCTCGCTACCTGGTCTGGTGACGATCTACTGCTACTTCCAGATTCCGCTGATGATCATCATCTTCCTTCCGGCGGTCGAATCAATCCGCCGCGAATGGCGCGAGGCCGCGGAGAACCTCGGCGGCACGACCTGGCAGTATTGGACCCGCGTGGCCGGGCCGATACTCGCGCCGCGCTTCGTGTCGGCCTTCCTGCTGCTCTTCGCCAACGCCTTCTCCGCCTACGCCACCGCCGCCGCGCTGTTCGCGCAGCGTTCGATCCTCGTACCGCTGATGATCCAGGGCGCGATGCGCAACGAGATGGACATGGGGCAACAGGGATTCGCACAGGTGCTCGCCTTCGCGATGGTCGTGGTCGTGGCCGTGGTGATGCTGCTCAGCCATGTCATCGAAAGGAGGGCGGGACGTTGGCAGTGAACGAACCGAAATCGACGAGCGACGCGACCATCCGTCCCCCGCAACTGCGCGCCGTCCGAGTGCGCCGGCAGCGCGTGCTCAAAGGCGTGGTGTTGACGCTGGTGCTGGCCTTCCTGGCCGTTCCGCTGGTCTCGATGCTGCTGTTCACCGTGCGTCACCCGCTGTCCGGCAAGTGGAGCCTCGACGCATGGAAGGCGATTTTCTCCGGCGACGGCTCCTCGCTCGGCACCGACCTGGGCGTGCTATGGCAGGGGCTCAGCTCCTCGCTCGCCCTGTGTCTGGTGACAGTGGCGATCATGCTGGCGCTGATGGTGCCGACGATGGTGATCGTCCATATCCGTTCGCGCGCGCTGGAACGGGCCATCGAGTGGGTGGCGACATTGCCGCTGACGATACCGGCGATCGTGCTGGTCGTCGGGTTGGGGCCGATATATCGCTGGCTGAGCGCGGATGTGTTCGACACCGATCCGGTGTGGCTGTGCTTCGCCTACGTGGCGCTCGTCATGCCGTTCGCCTTCCGCGCGCTTGCGGTGGGGCTCAACTCCATCGACGTGAGGACGCTCGTCGAGGCCTCGCGGTCCCTCGGCGCCTCATGGCCGCGCGTGTTCGCACGGGTCATCGTCCCCAATCTGTGGCAGTCCATCCTGTCGGCGTCGTTCATCTCGATCGCCGTGGTGCTCGGCGAATACACCGTCGCCTCGCTGCTCGGACGCATGAATCTGCAGGTCGCGCTGTTCCAGCTCGGCCAATCCAATTCCCAGATATCCACCGCCATGTCGCTGCTCGCCCTGCTCTTCGGCGTGCTGCTGCTCGTGGCCCTCGACCTGATATCGGCCGGTATGCGCCGACATCGAGAAAGAAGCGAATGATGTCCCTCGCCCAACGCAAAGCCGCGGTCGCGAAGGCGGCCGATGCCTTCGTCGACGCGCCGGTTCCGGGCCCGGTGCCCGGCCGTTCCGATGCGCCCGGTGCCACCGGTACCGCCCTGCCATCCGTCGCCGACGCGGCCAAGGCGCTGCTGCGCGAATCGGAGAACCGGGGAGGCGGCATCCGCATGCAGGATGTCGTCAAGATCTATCCCGGTTCGACCACCCGCGCGCTCGACGGCTTCGAACTTGACGTCAAGCCCGGCGAGATGGTCGTGCTGCTCGGCGGCTCCGGCTGCGGCAAGTCGACGGCGCTGCGCTCGCTGGCCGGACTCGAGGACATCCAGGGCGGGCGCATCCTCGTCGGCGGACAGGACGTCACCGGCGTGCCCGTCAACAAGCGCAACATGGCGATGGTGTTCCAGGCCTATTCGCTGTTCCCCCATATGACCGCGCTGCAGAACGTCGCATTCGGCCTCGAGGTGCGAGGCATGTCCCGTGCCGAGCGCCGACGCATCGCCATGGAGAAACTGGAATTGGTCGGTCTGGCCGATCAGGCGGGCAAGTTCACGCAGCAGATGTCCGGCGGCCAGCAGCAGCGCGTCGCCCTGGCGCGGGCGCTGGCGGTCTCGCCGCGTGTGCTGTTGCTCGACGAGCCGCTGTCGGCCCTCGACGCCAAGGTGCGCGTGCAGCTGCGTGACGAGATCCGCCGCATCCAGCTCGCCACCGGCACCACCACCGTGTTCGTCACGCACGACCAGGAGGAGGCGCTTGCCGTGGCCGACCGCATCGGCGTGATGAACCGCGGGCGCATCGAGCAGATCGCCGCTCCGCAGGACCTCTATCAGCGGCCCGCCACCGAGTATGTGGCCACGTTCATCGGATTGACCAACCGTCTGCCCGGTTTGGTCGATGGAGGTGAGGCCGTGGTCTTCGGGCGTTGCGTGCCGCTGCTGCGCGGCTCGCGTGGCGCAGGGCGGGTGACCGTGCTCGTGCGTCCGGAGAATCTGGCGTTGTCCGTGGTCGGGGATGGGGATGTGGATGACGGCGTGGGCACGGGGGAGCGCGGCCGCGTGACGGCCGTGCACTTCCTCGGGGCATTGGTGCGGGTCGAGGTCGAAGTCGCATCCGGCGCCGCCGATTTCGGGAATGCCGGTCTTGCGACCGGTGCCGCCGACGCGTCGGCCGCCGGGCTTGTCGTCACGGTGCAGCTGTCCGCCGGCGACATCCCAGCCGGGCTGCGTCCCGGCGCCGACGTGCGTGTCGCCCCGCGTCCGGTTCCCGCGCTGGCCGTCTGATCGGCCGATAAGGGAACTGCCATGCTCTGACGGGAATCGGCGGAATATCAAGGATTTAGCTGCGAGCGTGGCAGCTCGCTTATGCGTGAGGGTAAGGGGAGCTGCCACGATTATGATGAATTTGGCGTTATTCCGCGGTTTTCGTTTTTGACATGGCAGCTCGCTTATATGTATGGGGTATGGTGGGCCGCATGACGAACGAACAGATATTCCAGCCCGCGCCGACTCCGCAGGACCCGTGGAAGACGGCCCGCGCCCGGTTCTCGAGGATCGGCGTGGCATTGACGGTTATGGTGGCCCTGTGGTTGCTGTGCGGCAATCTGCTCGGGGCGTTGGTCACGGCGGCATGGCCGGCCTCGCATATCCCCGGCTGGATGACCTACGTCGTCTCCGGCGTGCCGCTCTATGCGCTCGCCATGCCCGTCGCCCGCCTCATGCTCGGTACTGTGCCGGCCCTGCCCACCCGCCGGTTCGCGCTGGGAGCGCGCCGCACGCTCGAGTTCCTCGCCATGTGCTTCCCGATCATGATCGGCGGCAATATCATCGGAACCCTCCTGTCCGCCGTCCTTTCCGGCGGCCAGGCCTCGAACCGCGTCGCCGACGTCGCCACCGCGAACGGACTGCTGCCGAACGCGCTCTATATGGTCGTGCTCGCGCCGATATTCGAGGAATGGATCTTCCGCAAGCAGATCATCGACCGCACGCGCGCATACGGCGAACGCACCGCGATACTGCTGTCGGCGTTCGCTTTCGCGCTGTTCCATCTGAACCTTTACCAGTTCTTCTATGCGTTCGGCATCGGCGTGCTTTTCGCCTACGTCTACATGCGCACGTCGATGCTGCGGTATTCATGGCTGCTGCATATGCTGATCAATCTCAACGGCGCGGTGCTGGCGCCGCTGATGCTGCGTCTGGCGGGGCCGCTTGCGACCGATCCGGCCGCGCTTGCGGGGATGGGCGAGGCCGAGCTCGCGGAGCGTTTCGGCTCCGCGGTCATGGCGATCGGCGCGTATGGACTGGTGTTGATCGCGTTGTGCGTCGCCGGCATCGTGCTGCTCGCCATGCGTTGGCGTCGGCGCGAGTTCTACGTCACCCCGCTTGAGCTGCCGCGCGGCACCGCTGCCCGCGCCGTGCTCGTCACGCCGGGTATGCTCGCCTACGTTATCCTTGCCGTCGTGCTTTCCGTCGCCATGACGCTGTGAGATGCATCGCGCCACTGGGGAAACCGGGGATTCGGGACTGTAGCGTTTCAGGAGTCCGAAGTTGTTTTCCGTGCTATCGGAGGGCTGGGCTCGACTTTGCTTTGTGTGCGACGCATTTGGGAGGGGCCTCGGCTTTCGGCGCAATGCTCGTTGAACGAGTCGTTGATATCTCGCGCTCCCGTCTCCTCGTTGACATTGTCCGGTTAAGAGAGCTAGGTGAACAATGTCGATGAGGAGGACTTCATATGGAAATGAACGGGAATCAGGCCGCGGGCCCGATGGAGATGTGCGTGAGGTCGGAACAGCTGCGTGCCGCGATCTACGGGGTCGCGGTCGGCGACGCGTTGGGCGTGCCCTATGAGTTTTGTCACCGCGGTGATTTCCGTTGCTCGGCGATGATCGGCGGCGGCACGCATGGCCGGCCGGCCGGCACGTTTTCCGATGACACATCCATGACGTTGGCCACGCTGGATTCCCTGAAGCACCACGAGTGGCGCGTCGATGCGCATGATATGCTCGAACGCTTCCGTGACTGGCGGTATCGCGGGGCCTATACCTCGGACGGCTGCATCTTCGACGTCGGCCGGACCACCGACGAGGCGTTGCGTTCCGGCATCGGGGGAGACGACGAATTCGACAACGGCAACGGTTCGTTGATGCGCATGATTCCGCTGGCCTTCGCCGATGTCGATGACGAGGATGTGCGCCGGGCCAGCGCGATCACCCACGCCCATCCGATCAGCATGGAGGCATGCGTGCGATATGTCGCGTTGGCCCGGCTGCTGATGCGGGGAACGCCGGTCCGTCGGGCCTTGGGGGCCATTGGCTTCGATGGCGTGTGGAATCTCAAGCGTGACCAGATCCAGTCCGGTGGCTTTGTGCTGCACACCCTGCAAGCGGCCTGCTGGTGCCTGTCCACCACGGACTCATATGCATCCTGCGTGCTCACGGCCGTGAATCTCGGAGAGGACACCGACACCACGGCCGCCGTGGCCGGAGGACTGGCTGGCATCGTCCACGGCATCGCCGGACCAGACAATCCCCAGGGCATCCCTGCTGCCTGGATCGATGCTCTGTTCGGCAAACAGGTCATCGACAGCGTGCTGGACGGTTGTCCCGACGCATGACGCATGTGGGAACGGGACTGCGGTCAGCCGATGCCCTTAGACATAGAGCAACCGCACACAGCCGCATATCCCAGGGGTTTCCGCAGCTTGTCGTCAATCGCAGTCATGGCTGAAGCCTTCTGGAAGTGATGTTCCCAGGGGCCAAACGTTTTCCTCCCGCACATTGTCCGGTTGATATGGACAAGGAGCGGCACGGATGATGTCGCGGGAAGGAATGTGAGGATGCGGATTGAACATGAGGGCGCGGTCGTGTCGGGTGGTTATGAATACGCGGTGCAGCGGTTGAGCGATCTGAGATATATCTCCGAGTTCGCCTGTGCCGACGGCGGAAGCCGTCGTCCGGTTCAGGCGGATGAGCCCCGTGTGCCGGATTGGACGTATAACCCCGGTTTCGCGATGACGGCGTCCACGGTGGATCCGAATCATCTCGGTGAGCGGGGCGTGACCGTCCAGCAGCGGTTCCGTGGATACGGTGTGTTCCGCGATGATATCGACGAGTGCGAGTTCGAAGCATGGTCCGAGGAACGTGCGTGGGAGCTGAGCCTGCGCCTGCTGGAGCCCGGCTATCGCCTGATGCGTATCCCGTTCGTAGCCCGGGAGGATCTGATTGACCCCGATGAGCCGGGCGAGCGGGACTTCGGCACTCGTGAGCAATACGAGGCCTATATGCGCGAGCATCCTTCGCGCTTTTGGATCGACGACAACACCCTGAACTATCCAGCCATGCGCGACGCGCTGTTCGGCCGGAACGCCGCGATCGCCGCCGATGACGAGCAGGTGCCGTCCGCCGCCCCGTGGTCGGCCTGCTCGGCGTCGACGCTGACGGCGCGCATGATTCAGCCGATGGGGCTTTTCGTCGAGCGCAAATACCAGTTCGCCGACAATTTCGATTCCCAGGGCGAGTGTGTACGCACTTTCCTGCCAGAGCTGTATCGGGATCCAGACAAGCCGGTGTCGTCATGGAACGGCACGAAGCAGGAAGCGGCCCGATGATTCCTCGGACAGATTGTCCGGTTAAAGGAAGCAGCGACAAGGAAAGGAACGCATATGTGTGACAAGAACAATGATGATGCCGCCCCGCGTGACGGGCGACCCCGGGCGGATGAAGAAACGTTCGTACCGTCCGCATCGGACGACATGTCCGTCGCTGGCCCGGCCGATGCCTTCGAGAAGGAGTTCAACGACTATCTCGACCAAGGTTCCTGGGCCATGGAAGACACCTTCGAGATGACCCCCGATGCCACCGCCGAGCAGCTGCAGGAGCACATCGACGGCTGGGATTATCAGACCATGGATCTCAAGGTGGTGCTTTTCCGTGACACCAAACCCGACCCGGACCATCCGTCAAGGAATGGCGCGACCGGCTTCTATGGTCTGCGCGATGGTGTTTACGGGGATGTGACGTACCGGATCAACCGCAAACTAGGGCCGTGGTTCCCATTCCTGGCGCACGCCTATGCCCAGTCGGAGGAGGAACCCGCCGAATTGTACGCGACCTTCGTCAGGGGTGAGGACGGCCGGATCGAGCCGACAATCGAGGAAGGATATTTCCGGATTTACGGCGGCTTCTCCTATGACGAGCTGATGGAGGCAAAGGCGTTGACCGAGGATCCTGCCGAAGCGCGCGCCGGCGTGTTCGGCATCTGGTCGCGCGCGACGGGCTGGGTGCTGCCGGTCACCGATAACTCGGTGTTGCTGTGGCGCGCCTATGCGGAGGGTCTGTCGAACTACCTCGACGTGTATTGGGGCGACTCGTGGCGATATAACCGCGCCAGATACCCCATGTATTACCGCAACGATCCCAACGACGAGCCGGCGATTCTCGAGGATATCGCCGAATACGAGGCCGAGTTGGAACGATTGGTCAAGATTGGCGCGGATCCGACCCGCCACGCGGCGAACGAACATGAAAGGAACGCACGATGAACGCGATGATGGAACGGCAGACCGACCGCGCTCCGGAACTGGAGATGGACGGCATCGATTTCGACGGGTGGTACGGCGATGGCGGCGGCGATCACGACTGCCAGTGGGAGGAGGGGATGTGCACCGAGGTGCCGTCCTACTATGTGCTCAGCTATTGCGATGACCCCGATTGCCCGGCCGACCATAAATTCTATTTCTGCATGCGCCACTACGCGCTGTACCTCGCCCGCAAGCTGGCGCATCTGCGCCAGTGCCCCGGATATGTCGACGTGCACACTCCCGACGAACGTCGTCTGGTGACACTGCGACATATCGCCGGCTGGGGGCATCTGACCGGCATCCGGTGACGTGCCGGGCTGTGTGACGACGATGACTTCTCTTTCTCGGATGTCGCCATACCTTCTGGCCGCTCTCCGTTCGATGCATTGGAGGCATGTTCATGCCAGAAGCGTCGTCGTGTCCTTGGAGACGTGCAGCACTGGTCCTAGGATGGACCGTTTGATACTGGAAAGGAAGCATCATGGCTGAATGGAGCCAGCAAGACTATGACCGGTTCAAGGTCTTTCTCAGCCTCATGATTTGGCAGGAAAAGAACCTCCAGGAAAGCAAACGAAAAGGAGAACAGAGAAGAAAACTCAATACGCTTCAACATCATGAGCCGCAGACAATCATTCGTTTCTTCTCGATGCTGAAGGAATCGGTCCAAGCCAGTCATGCGGGCAACGATGAGTATCGGCAGATGATTTCCTCCATATCCGATGTCCTGACCGTCAATCAGTCTGATGAGACATGGAGGACCTTTCCTGGGCTTGGCGTGCTCAATGCTGTGTTCATTGATCAATATGGCCATGTGATTTCACCTTGGACGAATTTCCATTGGCTGAATATGGCTGTGGATGTCGAGCATAAGCAGCTCGTCATCAAAATGGGCAAGAAGTATGAGGACGAAGCCAAAGACATTGAGGATGAGGAGGCGAAGAAGGCGTTTGACCGCCATCTGTATGAACTAGTCCAATCCGGAGAGGCCAGTCAATCATTTGCCGAGCTCGGGCTTGACGCCGAGGGATTGAGCCAGCCGGCCAACAGCGAACTCATCAAGATGGTGCATCGGTTCATGGAACTTGCTCCCGAAGCATATGAGGTTCAGCTGCTCATCGACAAAAGCAAGGCCCAGCATCAGGCGCAACAGCATAGGAGGCAGGCAATCATGGGCTATGTCAACGAACTTATCAGAAGCAAGAACATCATCCTTCACGGGGCTCCGGGAACGGGGAAGACCTATCTGGCCAGGGATATCGCCGCATCCGTGATTGGCGTCGACCGGGAGGATTTGAAGGATCCGAAAGGTCCTTGCTATGACCTGGATGGCGAGAGCATCAGACAGTTCGATATGGTCCAATTTCATCCGAACTACGACTACACGGACTTCGTGGAAGGGCTGCGACCCGGCGACCTGAAGTCAGGTGGCTTCAAGCTTGTGGATGGCAGCTTCAAGCGCTTCGTGGATAATGCGAAGGAGGTTTGGGACAAGGACCAGAATCCTCGTTTCGTCTTCGTCATCGACGAAATTAACCGTGGAGACCTAGCTCGAATCTTCGGCGAGCTGTTCCTCGCCATCGATCCGGACAAGCGTGGCGACGAGGGCGCGGTGACAACGCAATATTCGAACCTCCATGCCCAGGCAGACTACCGTCTGCAGGTGCCGCCGAACGTCTATATCATCGGCACGATGAACGACGTGGACCGTAACGTCGAATCCTTCGACTTCGCGATGCGCCGCCGATTCCGTTTCATCGAGGTCACGCCTGAGGAGGCCGGTCGCCGCATGATGGATGAGGGCGTGTTGGCGGAAACCGCCTTCAAGTGCATGCAACGGTTGAACGCAGCCATCCGGGGTGCCGACGAAAGCGACGGCGGTTCCGGTCATGACCTGCGCCTCGGCCCGGAATACGAGATCGGTCCGAGCTATTTCATCTTCAGGGATGAGGAGGGCAAGCAGTTGTGCGGCGACAAGTTGCCGTCCGACGACAAGGTCAAGCCGATGCTCGACGACTTGTGGAAGTTCCAACTTGCTCCGTTGATCGGCGAGTATCTGCGCGGACGGGATGGGCAGGAACGCAGGGAGACCATGGAGTATCTCGAGAGCCAATTCAAGGCTGGGGCTCAGGACTGAGCTTGCCGCCTGCGATATGTAGGGGAATCGGATATGGCCGTCGTTTCATTTCATTTCGCTGACAACAGTTCCATCGCAGGGGCCGATGGCAAGGCGTTCGAAAGCACCGAGCTATTCGACATGCTGCGGGACCAGACGCTGGCCGATCTGGCGAAGAACCGCCGGTTGTTTTTGTTCTCCTCATTCGACGACAGCGATGATCTCGACGGAAACCAGGGGTTGCTGTCGCGTTACCACGGCATGTGGTGGACCACCAATGTCATGGGATTCCTGGGATACCGGAACGCCGAGGGCGACGATGAGGAACTGGTCATCGGATCTCGGTTCGCCGGAAATGGCGGTGGAAAGGATGGCGCCGACCATTTCCTGCGCTATCTGCTGTGCAAGGTATTCCGCATCAATCTGACGGGCGATGATTGGCGGATGTCCACCGACCGTTCGAAATCGACGCACGACCTGCTGGCATACCTGTTCCCCACATATCTGCACAGCGCCTTGGCGCAAGGCGAATACCGCGAATACGTGCATATCGAACACAACGATATGCGTGTGCGCGGTGCCATCGACGTCGCCCGTCATATCAAGTCGAATATGCCCTTGGGATTCCCGGTCGCATATGCGACCAATGAGCGCACGTCCGACAATCCGGTGCTGGAGCTGGCGCGACATACGGCCGAATTCATCAAGGAACAGGGATTGGAAAGCTCCGTGTTCTCGGATTCGGAATATCGCAAGGATCTCGCCGCGTTGCGTTGGCGCACCCCGTCGTATGACAGGGCGCGACGGCGTTTGCTGATCGACCGCAACCGGCGGATACCGGTCCGCAACGAACTGTTCTCGGCATACCGGGAGCTCCAACGGCTCTGTCTGGCGATATTGACGCACAACAGCTTCGCATACTGTGGCGCGGACGATCGGATGCACGGTATCCTCTTCGACGGCGCCTGGCTATGGGAACGGTATCTGTCGACGCTGCTTGACCGTGACTATTACCATCCGGACAACAAGACAGGTGCGATGCGACAGCATATGTTCCTGTCATCCCCGTCGCCATCCTCCTCGCCTCGCCGCGTCTATTCGATCTATCCCGATTTCATCTCCCGCGAGGCCCCCTACTGCATCGCCGATGCGAAATACAAATTCGCGCAGAAAGACAAGCGCAACGATTATCTGCAAATGGTCGCCTATATGTATCGATTCGAGTCCACGCAGGGATATCTCATGTATCCGGACTATGGCAGAGACATCGGGCTGTCTTCGGGTGACACCTTGGACGCGGCGCGTGAGGACGGCGACCGTGACATGGATTTGGTGCTGATGCGTGGCTTGGACACTCCGGGCATCGGTCGCGCGGTACCCAGCGGTGCAATACATCTGAACAAGGTCTCCATGGATGTGCCCCGGAGCGCGAATGATTACGAGGAGTTCTGCAAGCTGATGCGTCAGCGCGAAGAACGATTCATTGAAACGGTTTGCTTTCGGCGATGATGGGTGGTCAAGCGTCGTCGAGACTGCTCCCTGTGCGGGACGAACTCGCCGATAGAACGGAGGGAAAGGCCATGATCGAGGATGGCTTCGAGCAGCTGCTGACGGTCCAATCCGCGGCGATGCTCGCCGTGGGCCGACGTCTGCATCCGGAGACCTTCGACAGCGCCAGGGAGCGCAGCTATCGTCTCCTTCCAGTGCGTTGGAAGGACCAGGTGCGCATCGAGTTCGTCGAGGGGATAGATGTGCACGCCAGGGCCCTCGGCTCGACCGCGGCCATCGTCGACCATGGGCGCAATCTGTCCGGCTTGTTCATCCCCGCCGATCCGTCGGACGGGAGTCTGCCCCTTATCGAGGTCGACAATGGTTCGTTCTTCCGCAAGCATTTCACGGCGTTCCATGAGCTGGGCCATTTCCTGCAGCGCGCGGATCTGGATTGCTTCGCCAGATTGTATGACTTCGACGACAAGGCGGTTGCGAAACGATTCGAGGAATTGGCCTGCAACCGTTTCGCCGCCGAGGTGTTGCTGCCCGAGACGTTGGTCCGCCAATGCCTGACGCAGGGCGGCATGGTCGCCGGCGACGCCTGCCGGCTGTTCCGGGAGGCGCGTCTCGTCTCGCGTCAGGCCGTGACGCGCCGCCTGTCCGGGTTTCTGCCCGATGGTGGCAGCATCGCCTTCTTCGATGCGCAGGGGCAATTGGCCGTGCGGGCGACGGTTGACGGACGACCGCAATACGGTGTCGAACCTACGCAGGTCGAGTCGAGGATGCTTGAGGAACTGCATCGCAGTGATCGCGACGAACTGGTCCTGGACGCGGCCGAACTGGGCATCGCGTCTTTGAGAAGAGGGCGGGTCAGTGCCGCACGCTCACGCTCGAACCGTGGGTTCACCGCATTCGTTGTCGTCAACGGGGAGCCGTGATGATGACAAGCCGAACGCAGACGGAGACAAGGATATGGACGCGGACGCAGGCACCGTGTGGGTGTGGCTTGCAGCGGCGCATATGCCGGACGCATATACTGGATGCCGATCACATACATCCAGAGGAGCGCATGTCCAGACAATCCATGGCCAATGAAGGCGGAACCCACCGATATCTCGACGAATTCCGGGAATATGGCCATCTTGGCGAGAAAACCGCCGCCTTCCTGTGCAAGGAAATGGAGCGTCAATTCCCCGGGCACCGTGCCGAGCTCATGGCGCTCGACCCCGACTTGGACAACGTCGAAGCTGCCGCTTGTGCGTTCTACGAAGACTGTATCGCCGCCATCGAACGCGCGATGGATGGTTTCAAGGATGACGAGGCTTTCGAGCGTTACGTCCGTCGGACGATGTCCAAGTGGTTCAGCAAACGTTATGACCGCACACTCCAGGGGAAGATCGCCGATACGCTGCGCAAGAAGCTTTTGCGAGACGCACGTTTCGAGCACAGGCGGATCTCCAACGCCTCATATTGGGGCCTCAAGGACGGAGGCGCGAAACTATCCGCGGTTCCGGAGCGTCGCCTGCGCGCCGTCGCCTCACGGTATGAGCTTCCGGTCAGGCTTCCGGACGCTGACAAGACCAACGGTGTCATCCGATATGGCACGTATCGCGGCCATGAGGTCGAGGACATGATTGCCGGGGTGCTGCGTGTCGCCGATGGACTCGTCCATCAGCCCGCGCTGGTGCGCGTGTTCATGTCGCGGCTGCCGCAGGCCGCCCTGCCCCTCGATGACAGGACGCGGCTGGACGATGTGATGCCTGTGCTGCCGGCCGAAACCATCGGCGCGGTCGATGCGCCCACGCCGTGGCAAGCCGACGGCTTGGACCGTCTGGTCGATGAGATAGCCGAGCACCGGAGGGATGGGGATTTCAAGCAGTGGCTGTGCCGTCGGCTGTCGGAGACGGCGTTCTGCCACGACCTTGACATTCAGGCGGTGGCGGACCGTCTTGAAGCCGCCGGTTCGCTGCCAGCCGCCGAGCCGCGCATCGAAACCACAAGACGTGAGGAAAGGACGAGCCAATGAGCCAGGACACGGCGATGCATGACTTCGCGGCGACCTTCGACCGCATCAACGCACGACGGCACATCGCCCGCCGCGACCCCGCGATCGACGATCCCTCCGCCATGGCCGAGGCGATCGAGGTCGGTCCCTGCGCGGGCCAGATATGGCTGGCGAAGGGACCATGGGAGGACGACGAGTCTCAATATGCGCTGATCGCGGGCGTCGAGGACGATCCTCGCCTGGTCTCGGTGGTGCCGATGAGCAATGACGAGACCCTGGGTTCTGCGGACGCGCTGCTGTTGGGAGACACCCCGTTGGGCGTGCGTATGGTCGCCTGGCCCGAATATCGCACCGTCATCCCGGTCCGTCTGCTGTTGCGTCCCATGGGAACGCTGTCTGACGATGCGCTCCACGCGGTGGTCGATGACCGGCCGGATGAGTCTGCGTCCGTGGTCCGCGGCGACAACAGTCGAGATGGTGACAGTCGAGGCGACGACGTGGCGGGGACACGCGCCGATGATGACTTCGATGAGTTGATGGCCACCTTCATCCATTGGCATGACCAATGCGCGGCGCTGCCGCGGTTGCAGGGTGACGGGGACGGGCAGTTGCGGCTGACGCCCGGACGAGGTGACTACTTGCGTCGGCTGGTGCAAGTGCTGGGATTGACGCCGGAGCAAGCCGGGCGCATCATCGACGGCGAGGATCGGCTCTCCGAGGAACAAGCCATGCAGCTGCGTGCCGCCGGCGTGGACACCGAACGCGACTGGCGGCGCACGATGCGACTGCCCGACGATCTGCTGATCGAGGTGGAGCAACCGGTGTGGCGTGCTGCGGCGCAAGCCATGGACAGACATCCGGATCGGGATGCCCGCATGGAGCTGGCCCAGGAAGCATATGCGCTGGCCGCCCGCACCAACGGTCACGGTCGCGAGGCATGGCGCGGAGCGCTGGAGGCGGTGTCCCGCTGATTTCCTGATTCCCCCGACCGGGATGAATACGGTGCGCCGTGGGATAGGCTGGTGGCTATGAGTGAGCAAGATGCGCGGTGCGGCGATGCTGTCGCGAGAGCGGCGGTGGGCTCCCGACCCGCATCGATCCGCGATGTGGCCCGCCTGGCCGGCGTGTCGATGCAAACGGTTTCGCGGGTGACCACAGGCAACGGCCCGGTGTCCGCCCTGTCGCGCGCCCGCGTCGAGGAGGCGATGCGGACCCTGGGATACCGGCCGAACCGCGTGGCGCGTGCCCTGCGCTCGGGGCGGTCCCATATGGTCGGTCTGATGGTCGACTACCTCGAGACCTTCGGCAGCCGACAGATGCTCAACAGCGTGCTCAGGGCCGCCTCGAGCCGCGGCTATGGATTGACGCTGATTCCGCGCGAGCTTGATGGACGGCTGCGGCAGTCCGCCCCCTTCGTCGCGGGGCTTGACCTCGATGGGCTGATTGTCAACGCAGGAGGGGCGTTGTCCGAGCAGGTCGTCGACCTGTTCCCCGAGGTACCGGTGGTGGCGCTTGGCACGGTTGTCAAGCCCGCAGCCGATTGGTCCTCGGTCGATATGGACCAGGGCCTTATCAGCCGAATCGCCGTCGAGCATCTGATCGGGCTCGGCCACCGCATGATCGCCCATGTGGGAGGAGACTCCGACGACCCCGTGGCAACGGCGCGTGCGGAAGGCTACGAGCGGGCCATGCGAGCACATGGCCTCGAGCCACTGACGGTCGATTACGCCGGATGGTGGGCGGCCGATGGATACCTCGCGGGGGAGAGGATCGTCGGACATTGCCCTCGGTGCACGGCCATCTACGCCGCCAATGACACGCTGGCGATGGGCGTCGTCCAGGCGTTGCGCGCCCGGGGAATCGACGTGCCGGGGCGGATCAGTGTCGTCGGGGTCGACGATTCGGTCGGCGGATATTACGCCGTCAACGAGCTGACGACCGTGCGTCAGCGATATGACGAAGTCGCCGGCACGGTGATGGATATACTGGATGCCGCCATACGAGGCGAGCGCGATGTGCGTCGGGTGCGCGTCGAATCCGAGTTGGTGGTGCGCTCCACCACGGCGCCGGTGTGTTCGTGTGTGGATGGACGGTGACGGGAAACGACCGCCGTGGGCGGGGATGGACGGTTCCATCGCATTCGTGCATGGATGAGAGGTAACGCATAGGATCTTGCGTGGATATCTGAAGTCATTGGAATTTCAGCGAAGTTGACGTTAACACCAAGTTGTGTTAACGTCATCATAGAGAGGCGGGGAAGCCTCTCCCAAGGAGCGGACGCAGAGGTCCGATCTCTGAGAAAGGAAGGAATCAACATGACGAAGCACACATTCGGCAGGAAAGCGATCGCACTCGGCGGCGCCGCGGCGATGCTGGCCTCGATGGCGGCCTGCGGTTCGACGAACTCGGGCGATGGTGGACAGGGCGGCGACTCGGCCTCCGGCGGCAAGACCAAGATCACAATGTGGAGCTGGGAGCCAACCATGAAGCAGGTGGTCAAGGACTTCAACGCCAGCCAGGACAAGGTCGAGGTCGAGCTGCAGAACGTCGGCACCGCGGCCGACCAGTACACGGCGCTCAACAATGCGATGGAGGCGGGCTCCGGCGCGCCCGACATCGCCCAGATCGAGTATTACGCGCTGCCGCAATACGCCATCTTCGGTTTCCTTGCCGACCTGACCGACAAGGTCGGCGGATACGAGGACTTCTACACGCCCGGCACTTGGACGCAGATCCATTACGGCGACAAGATCTACGGCATGCCGATGGATTCGGGTCCGTTGGCGACCTTCTACAACAAGACCGTCTTCGACAAGGCGGGTGTCACCGAGGCGCCGAAGACCTGGGACGAGTTCTACGAGGCGGCAAAGAAGATCCACGCCCTCGGTTCGAACTATTACATCACCAACGATGGCTCCGACGCCGGCATGTTCAACGCGCTGGTATGGCAGGCGGGAGGCCACCCCTTCGGCGCCAAGGACAAGGAAGTGACGATCGACCTCACTTCGGATCCCGGAGTCAAGACCTTCACGGACCTGTGGCAGAAGATGATCGACGAGGACCTCATCAACACGAAGATCAAGAGCTGGTCCGACGACTGGAACCGCTCCCTCAACGACGGCACGCTCGCCTCGCTGGTCTTCGGCTCGTGGATGCCGGCCAATCTGGTGAATATCGCGCCCGACCAGGCCGGCAACTTCCGCGTCGCGCTGACGCCGCAGTGGAAGGAGGGCGACACCTCCAACTCCGAGATCGGCGGCTCCTCGCTGGCCATCACCTCGACCAGCAAGAAGCAGGACGCCGCGTGGGAGTTCCTGGAATACGCCCTGCACTCCAAGGAGGGCATCAAGACCCGCATCGACCTCGGTGGCTTCCCCTCCGACAACGACACGCTGAATTCCGATGAGTTCAAGAACAAGACGACCCTGAAGAACTCCGACGGCGAGGATGTGGCCTTCTTCGGCGACCAGAAGTACAACGAGGTCCTTTCGCAGTCCGCCGCCAACGTCGTCAAGGGATACGAGGTCACTCCGTTCGAGGTGCATGCGCGCACGGTCTACAACGACACCGTGGGCAAGGGCATCGTCGGCGACATCTCCCTGGCCGATGGTCTGGCCAAGTGGCAGGACGAGCTGGTCAAGTACGGCACCGACCAGGGCTTCACGGTCAAGCAGTGATTCCTCCGGGGCGGTCTTTCTCCTTCCTGACCGCCCCGGCGATGACCCGGCGTTCCCATTCCCCGTTGCGGCGGTGGGTGGGAACGCCGGGCCTTTTCAGCTGAAGCGAATGGGATAAGCAGTCTTACTGCGCCTTGGCGGCCTGCGAATCGATCCAGTCACGGACGGCCTGCACGGATTCGTCGAGGGTGACCTTAGCGGCCTTGAACGCCTTGGTGTCGGTGACGCCGGAATCGTCGACGAGCTTCTGGGCCGCGTCGATGGCGGTGTTGAGCCCGTCCTTGATCAGCCGGCCCGCGGTGCCGTCGACGATGCTGCCGGTGAGCTGCGAGGCGAGGGAACGGGCGGCGTCCAGCGAATCCTCGAGGCCTTGGCGCGCATCGGACAGCGCCTGGTCGCCGGCGGTCGCATCCTTGTCCGCGTCCGCATCGGCATCCGCGCCATCGGAGCCGCCTGTAATCCCGGCGAGCCAATCCTGCACGCCCTTCTTGGTCTCGGATTTGATCTCGGCGTTGATCTTGTCCGCGGATTTGTTGAGTGAATCGGTGGCGGAGCGCACGGTGTCGGCCACGATGTTCAGCTGGATCGGCAGCGCGTTGGACGCACACGCCTCGTCGTTGACGGTGCCCTCCGCCGCGTCCATCGCATCGGCGAACGCGTCCAGAAGCTTGTCCACGCCGAGGATCTGCCGGACGAGCTGCTCGCCCTGGGGCGCGTTCTCGGTGGTGGCGAGCAGATCCTTGCGCGCCTTGCTGAAGTCGCTGACCGCAGCGCGGCAATCGGCCAGTGCGGTCTGCTGGGCATGGCGGTAGACCAGGAGCCCCGCTCCGGCCGCAATCAGGGCGACCGCGGCCACCGAGGCCACGACGATGGGCCAGCGTTTGCAGTGGGGCGCGCCGCCGTTCCCGGCCTCCGGCGGCACCTGCGCCGGCGGCACCGCCGCGGGGATCGCAGGGGTTCGCGGCATGGTCGCATCGGGGACGGGACCCATGTCGACGGTGTCGGTCGTGGCCGTGGGAATCTGCTGCGTACGCTGTTCGTCCATATCTTCGGAAAGCTCCTTCTCCTCGCCGGAATCGTCCGGCGGCGCCGCGCCGGCCATCCCGGTCCGCCCATATCATAGGTCCGGCCGCCCGCGCCCCTCCACGGAAGGCGTATGAATCGTCCCCCGATGAAGCAGTCGTCGGACTCACTCCCGCCCATCTAGCCAGTCCAGGGCGTAGATGCGACGAATGCCGTCATAGGAAACCGGACGTTCGTCATCCATGGTGATGAGCGTCTTCGGATAGTTGTCCCTGATCGGCCGGAAAGATGACAGTTCGCGTTCCAGCGTCTCTTCGTCGCGCACGGATTCGCTGATCTGCCAGTATTTGAGCCCCTCTGTGCCGTTGGTGACGAAATCGACCTCTCCGGCAGGTCCCTGACCGACATAGACCTCTTTTTCCCGGCGCAGCAGCTCGAGATACACGATGTTCTCTAAGATGCGTCCGGTGTCCCGCACCTTGTTCGAACACAGCACGCGGCGCAAACCCATGTCCACCGCGTAGTATTTGCGCTCCTGCTTGAGCAGGCGTTTGCCCTTGATGTCGTAGCGTTGCGCCGGATACACGATGAACGCGGATTCGAGAGCGTCGAGATATGAGGCGATGGTCGGCTGCGAGACCTTCGTGCCCATTGAGGTCAGGGTGTTGGCGATATTCGCCGCGGTGGTGAGGTTGCCGATGTTGTCATAGAGATACGTCGTCAAGGTGCGCAGCAGCGAGACGTTCGCGTTGATCCGTCCCGCCACGTCCTTGATCAGGATCGTGCTGAGGATGCCGTCGAGGTAGTCGCGGACCAAGGTGTCGTCGTTGCTCAGCATGGTGACGGCCGGGAACGATCCGTCGTGGATGTAGTTGGACCACTGCCGTTGCTGTGATTCGTTTTCGTCGCCGGTTGAACAATATTCGCGGAACGAAAGCGGCAGCATGCTGATTTCCACGTAACGCCCCGACAGAAGCGTGGCCAGCGTGCCGCTCAAAAGATTGGCGTTCGAGCCGGTGATGGTCAGATCTATGTTGGTACGTGCGTTGAGACTATCGACCGCCTTTTGGAATTCGGGGACGTTCTGGATTTCATCGATGAGCACGTAATACATCTCGTCGTCCGTGCAACGGACCATGACCTTGTCGTGCAGCGCATGGTATTCCAGCAGTGGTTCGTTCTCCAGAAGCTCCAGATTCAGATGAATGATATGGTCCGCGGGCACACCCTCATATCGAAGCTGCTGCTCCCACATCTCCATCAGCGTGGATTTGCCGCATCGTCGCACGCCGGTGATGACCTTGATGACGGGTTTGTCGCGCCATGCGGACAGTCGTTCCAAATAATCAGGCCTAGCTATGCGCATGACGTTCCTTTCCGTTTGTGAAGTGCTTCGTTTTTTAAATGGAGTTTAAGCATACTAAACAAATGCTGTGAATTTAAAATAAATTTTATTTTATTGCCCTCGGCTATATGGAATCGATTCTGCCGGTCTTTGGAATGGCGTCTTCCGAATATTCTTCGGCGACATTGGGCTGCCGTACTATCCGCTGAAACCGCCTTGTGAACGACATCACAGCCGGGGCGTGCTATTGGGCGGGCGGTGGACTACATTACATAGGAGCAGCCGGACGCGGCATGCCCGTTTCAGTGCGCCCGAAACGCACTGGGTTACCCGGAGAACGGGGCGATGGGCATGCGTCTTCCGGAGGACGACAGGCAGAGGAACGAATGGCAGACACAGCAGCATCCATGGACGCCGCGGGTGCGGACGGCCAACGCGGGGGAGAGCGGCCGTTGCGCATCGGACTGGACATCGGCTCGACGACCGTCAAGGCGGTGGTGCTGGACCAATCCAGCGCGCTCGGCGACACCCTCTTCTCCGACTACCGGCGCCACCATGCCAATGTGCGCGCCACGGTCGCAGGCCTGCTCGTCGACATCAATGCCGCGCTCGATAAGCTCGGCCGCGGCGACGAACCCGTGCGGCTGGCCATCACCGGCTCCGGCGGACTGGCGCTCGCCGACAATCTGCATGTTCCCTTCATCCAGGAGGTCATCTCCGAAACCGAGGCGATCGACGCGCAATATCCGCAGGCCGACGTCATCATCGAGTTGGGCGGCGAGGACGCCAAGATCACCTATCTCAAGCCCACTCCCGAGCAGCGCATGAACGGCTCGTGCGCGGGCGGCACCGGTGCGTTCATCGACCAGATGGCCACCCTGCTCGACACCGACGCCTCCGGCCTCAACGACCTGGCCACGCGATACCAGAACCTCTATCCGATCGCCTCGCGCTGCGGCGTCTTCGCCAAATCCGACTTGCAGCCGCTGATCAACGACGGCGCGGCCAAGGAGGACCTCGCGGCCTCGATCTTCACCGCCGTCGCCACCCAGACCATCGCAGGCCTGGCTGCCGGCCGACCCGTGCACGGCACCGTCATCTTCCTCGGCGGCCCGCTGTTCTTCCTGTCCGAATTGCGCGCAGCCTTCCAACGCACGCTCGAAGGCAAGGTCGACGAGTTCATCGTGCCCACCGACGCCCACCTCTACGTCGCCTACGGCGCCGCCCTGATCGCCGGCAAGCCCGAGGGCATTGACATCGACGGCACGCATTACGAGCCGCGCACCTGCGCCGACATCCTCGCCGCGCTCGAGGACCTCAAGAACCTGCCGGCCAACACGCCGACCATGCCGCCGCTGTTCGCCACACCGGAGGACAAGGCGGCCTTCGACGAACGCCATCACCGCGAGCATGTGCACGTCGGCACGCTCGAAGGCGCCAGCGGTCCGCATTTCCTCGGCATCGACGCGGGCTCGACCACCATCAAGGCTACGCTGGTCAACGACGACCGCGAGATCGTCTGGTCCAGCTACGCCAACAACGAGGGCAGCCCGCTGACGGCCGCCGTCAACATCGTCAAACGCATCCAGTCCGAGCTGCCCGAAGGCGCGTGGATCGCGCGCGCCTGCGCCACCGGATACGGCGAGGGCCTCATCACCACCGGCCTGCATCTGGACGAGGGCGTCGTCGAGACGATGGCCCACTACCGCGGCGCCGAGATGGCCAGCCCCGGCGTCACCGCCGTCATCGACATCGGCGGCCAGGATATGAAATACATGGCCGTCACCGACGGTGTGATCGATTCGATCGCCGTCAACGAGGCCTGCTCCTCCGGCTGCGGCTCCTTCCTGCAGACCTTCGCGCAGTCCATGGGACTGACGATCCAGGAGTTCACCGAGGCCGCGCTCGCCTCCACGCATCCGGTCGACCTCGGGTCCCGGTGCACGGTGTTCATGAACTCCTCGGTCAAGCAGGCGCAGAAGGAAGGCGCCTCCATGGAGGACATCGCCGCCGGCCTGTGCTATTCCGTGGTGCGCAACGCCCTCTACAAGGTCATCAAGCTGCGTGATTCCGGCGAACTTGGCGACACCGTCGTCGTGCAGGGCGGCACCTTCCTCAACGACGCGGTGCTGCGCGCCTTCGAACTGCTCACCGAGCGCGAGGTGACCCGTCCAAATATCGCCGGCCTCATGGGAGCCTTCGGCGCGGCGCTGACGGCCCGCATGCACTATGCGGACGAGGCGGACGGACACGAGGATGCGGACGCGACGCCCTCCGTGATCATCGATGGCATCTCGCACACCGCCTCCTCGATCCTCACCGGCGACGAGCTCGACAACCTCACGATGACCACCGAACGCGATGTGTGCAAGCTGTGCCAGAACCACTGCAAGCTCACCATCACCACATTCTCCGACGGCAGCCGCTTCGTCACCGGCAACCGTTGCGAGCGCGGCGGCGACGCCAAGCGCAAGCGCAGCGACCGGCCGAACCTCTACGACTACAAATACAAGCGCTGCTTCGCTTACCGTCGCCTCACCGACAAGAAGGCGACGCGCGGCGAAATCGGCATTCCCCGCGTGCTCAATATGTACGAGAACTATCCGTTCTGGTTCACGCTGCTCACGCACCTGGGCTTCAAGGTCGTGATCTCCGGCCGCAGCTCGCATGAGCTGTTCGAAACCGGCATCGAGACCATTGCCTCCGAGAACATCTGCTATCCGGCCAAGCTGGTGCACGGCCATATCAAATGGCTGCTCGACAAGGGTATCAAGACGATCTTCTACCCGTGCGTGAGCTTCGAGGAGGATCTGGTCGAGGGCACCGACAACCACTACAACTGCCCGATCGTCGCGAATTATCCGGTGGTGATCGGCGCGAATATGCCGGAGCTGCGCGCCGATGACGTGCGCTATCTGCGCCCGTACTTCAACCTCGCCGAGCGCGACCTCATGGTCGACCGCATCGTCGAGGAGTTCGCTTGGGCGAATGTCGGCCGCGAGGAGGCCGAGGAGGCCGTCAAGGCCGCCTATGCCGAGGACAAGATCTTCAAGAACGACGTGCAGCAGGAGGGCCTGCGCGCGCTCGCCTATATGAAGGAGCACCATTGCCGCGGCATCGTGCTCGCCGGTCGTCCCTACCATATCGATCCCGAGATTAACCACGGCATCCCCGAGACGATATGCTCGCTCGGGATGGCGGTGCTGTCCGAGGATTCGATATGCGAGCTTGAACCCGGGCAGAAGCTCGATCTGACTGAATACCTGTCCGAGGGGGAGGCCGATCCGCGCGCCCACGATGCCGGCGGCTTCCGTCACGTCGGCGACCGCACCATCACCCGCATGCCGCTGCGCGTGACGAACCAGTGGGCATATCATTCCCGACTTTATGCGGCGGCCAACTTCGTCGCCTCCTATCCGGGGCTCGAGCTCGTGCAGCTCAACTCCTTCGGATGCGGCCTCGACGCCATCACCACCGACCAAGTCTCCGAGATCCTGGCGGACAAGGCCGACGTGTACACGCTGCTCAAGATCGACGAGGTGTCGAACCTCGGCGCGGCCAAGATTCGTTTGCGCTCGTTGAAGGCGGCGATCGAAGAGCGCGAGGCCAATACGGCCAAGGCGACGGACTCGGCTGATGGCGCCGGCACCGATGATGCGGCGAATGCGGCGAATAAGGCCGAGTCCGAGGCCGCGGCGCAGCTCGAGGCCGCGAAGGCCGAGCTGGCCAAGGCGCAGGCCGCCGTCGATGCGGCCGAAGCAAAGCTCGCGCAGGCGCAGGGCGCGACGGACGTGCCTGCACCGCGCACCGGCGAATTCCGCCACACCGGTTCCAAGGCGCCGACCCCCGGCCGTCAGGTCATGCTCGACGCGACGATGGCCGCCAATCCCAAGCTCACCAAGGCCGTGCGCGAGGCGGCCCGCAAGGCCAGCGCCGGACGCTCCGGACACGGCGGCGCGACGATGAGCCGGTATGCCAACAAAATCTCCTTCGGCAAGGATATGAAGAAGGACTACACGATCGTCGGCCCCCAGATGAGCCCGATCCATATGTCCCTGGTCGAGTCCGTGATCCGCTCGGGCGGATACAAATTCGACATCCTCAAGACGGCCAGCCACGAGGACGTCGAAACCGGCCTCAAATACGTCAACAACGACGCCTGCTACCCGGCCATCATGGTCGTCGGTCAGATGGTCGACGCGATCATCCAAGGCAAATACGATCCCGACCATGTGGCGCTCGCGATCACGCAGACCGGCGGCATGTGCCGCGCGACGAATTACTTTGGTCTGATCCGCAAGGCCCTGATCGACGCCGGCTATCCGCAGGTGCCGGTGATCGCCTTGTCCATGCAGGGATTCGAGGACAACCCCGGCTTCAAGGCCACGCCCGCGCTCGCCGCGCGCGCGATCAAGGCGTTGGTGATCGGCGATCTGCTCTTGAAATGCCTGCGCCGCGTCCACCCCTACGAGGCCGTGCCCGGCTCCGCCGACGCGCTCTACGAGCAGTGGGACCGAATCGCGCGCGAAACCATCGAACATCACGGCTGGTCGGCGACCGCGAAGCGGGCCATCGGCAAGGGATACCTGCCCTATCCGACGCTTGCGCGCGAAATCGTCAAGGCCTTCGATGCGCTGGAATTGAAGGACATCCCGCGCAAGCCGCGCGTCGGCGTCGTCGGCGAGATTCTTGTCAAATACCATCCCGACGCCAACAATCATCTGGTCGAGGTCATCGAATCCCAGGACTGCGAGGCCGTTGTGCCCGGCATCATGGAGTTCATGACCACGCACCTCTACACGCACGACTGGGAGAAGCATTACCTCGGCAAGGGCGGCTCCGATCTTGGCAAGCGGTTCATGCGCCGCGCCTTCGAAGCGTATCTGAAGCCGGTTCGCCGCGCGATCGCGCTCGCGGGCGGCAAGTTCAGTCAGGATGTGCCGATGGACCGGCTCGCCAAGATGGCCTCGACGATCACCTCGCTTGGCGTGCAGGCCGGCGAAGGCTGGCTGCTGACGGCCGAGATCCTGGAGCTCATCGAATCGGGCGCGCCGAACGTCGTGTGCGCGCAGCCCTTCGCCTGCCTGCCGAACCATGTCACCGGGCGCGGTATGTTCGGCAAGATCCGCCGTCTGCATCCCGAAGCCAACATCGTCTCGATCGACTACGATCCCGGCGCCTCCGAGGCCAACCAGCTCAACCGCATCAAGCTGATGATCGCGGCGGCAAAAAAGGCTGCCGCAGGTCAGCCGAATATTACAACTGCTGACTAATGAGGTGGGCGGGACCTTGGCCGCCCGTCGCGGCTGAGCGGCTTCCCCTGCCGTGGACCAATGTTGGTGCGGATTCTCCCTTTTCTCGTGGTAGACGGGTCTGATGTACGAGAAAAGGGAGAAAAGCCATGCCCATTTTCTCCCTTTTTTCATAACAATGTGTGGATAGCACGAGAAAAGAGAGAATTGTCCATCATGAGCCGGGGCGTCTGTATTTCGGTGCGGATGGAAGACGGGAGGACATGGGGACGGGCGGCATATGGGCCGTCGCATGTCATAGATTCTTCGTATAGCCGAACCGGTGCGTGGTCATGCCGGCGGCGGATACGATGGGCGCATGGTTACTCCGAGGATCAGTTACGCGCATCTGCTGGCCAAGCCCAATCCCAAGCATGTCGCCAGTCTGCTGCGGTTCTTCGAGAGCGGCTGCGCCCGACGGGGAACCGGTGGGCTTGGCGTCGAAATCGAGCATCTGCCGGTGCATGACGCCGACGACACCGCGGTGACGTATTACGAACCCAACGGCGTCGAGGCGCTGCTCAAACGCCTGCGCCCGTATTACGACGCATCCAAGGAATACTGGGAGAACGGCCATCTGGTGGGGTTATCGCGCGACGGCATCGCCGTGTCCCTCGAACCCGGCGGGCAGGTCGAGGCCTCCATCGGCGTGCTGCGCGAGCCCGCGGAACTCAGCGGCATCTACGCGCGCTTCCGCGCCGAAACCGACCCCATCCTGGCCGAGTTCGGTTGGCGCTTCGTGACCTACGGATATCAGCCGCGCTCTAGCTTCGTCGACGTGCCGGTCAATCCCAAGGACCGGTATGAGGCGATGACCGACTATCTCGGGCGCGTCGGTCAATTCGGACCCTGCATGATGCGCTGCTCGGCCTCCACGCAGGTGTCGATCGACTATGTCGACGAGGCCGACGCCATCGCCAAGATGCGCATCGGCACCGCCATCGGGCCGATCCTGGCATGGTTCTTCCGCAACACCCCCTATTTCGAGGGGAAGGCGAATCCATATCCATTGCTGCGCCAGCGGATATGGGATTATCTCGACGTGCAGCGGACCAATGTCATTCCCGGCCTGTTCGACCAGCGCTATGGCTGGGAGGATTATGCGGTGGATGTGCTCTCCACGCCGCTGATGTTCGCCGATCTGACGCATACGCCCGAGGCGATTGAGCGCGGCCTGAGCGGTAAGCAGCTGCATCACGCGGCCTTCCGTGAGAACGCGGGGGAGATCTATCCGGACCGCGAGCTCAACGACTATGAGATCAACCACATCATCTCCACACATTTCAACGACGTGCGGTTGAAGAACTTCATCGAAATGCGGCATTGGGATTCCCTGCCGATAGAGCGCGTCGAACGGCTCACCGAGATCATCGCCACGCTGTTCTACCGGCCCGCCGAGCGCATGCGTTTGGAAAGCTATTTCGACGGCCTGACCGAGGAGGATGTGTTCGAGGCCAAGGCCAATCTGCAGGCGCATGGCCGCGACGCCAGCCCTTACGGCCAGCCGCTCGACTTCTGGCGCGAGTTCCTCGGGCTCGAGGGATTGCTCGAAGATATCCCCGGAGACGCGAGGCATCCCGAGGTCTTCCAGCGCTAAGGGCCCGAGCTAGGCGTGGCGTGAGTGTGTGTGCGGGCGGCTGATGGGTGGGGCTCAGGCGTTGGCGAGTTCGTGGGTGAGCGCGCGCCGGATGAACTCGCTGCGACTGATGCCGGTTGCGGATGCTCGCGTGTCCACCAGTTTTAGGACGCTGGGCTGCACCTTAAAAGTGACAGAAGCCAGTTCCTCATCCGTCAAAGGCGGTCGGCCGACGAAGATCATGCCGGGCCTTCCCTGATACTTTCCTTGCTCGGCGTCGTCGGCCCAGCGTTCGAGCATGTCGTCAGTGACTTCGGCTCCGCCTTCCGCGATAAATGCCATGTTCCGTTCCCTCCTATATGAGACGCAATTCGCGCAGCATCGGTCGTTGCGCTGTGTTGCAGTGGTAAATCATCGTGTCTCCCGCTAGCGTGCGCACCGCGCACATTTCCAGAAGACGGCCTTGGGTGTCGGTGCCCACCGAAATATATTGCGTTGGCTCGGTGCCTTCCCTTCTCCCGGACCTGATGACGTGAAGCCATGCATGGCGTATGTCCTGTTCCTGTATGTTTGGATGCCGTTCCCGCACTCGTTTGGCCACTATGATCGCCATGACTAAACCTGCGGTAAGACAAAATTGTAATACTTTATTGTTGGCCATATCGGCTGGCAGGTGAGAGTGGGCTGCATCATATCCTTCTCCTTTTCGAGGGTCGCGCTGCGTTGCGCTTTCCTCCACGATGACCTGATGCATGACGGTGCACAAGGCTTGTGGTCGTAGGCCTATTGGTGGTCGGAAACCCGCGGAATGCCGGCGAAATCTTCCGGTCAGGCTATTGTGGATAACTTGTCCCACGGTGACGTCAGGCCAGCGATTTCTAGGGATGTCAGCTGAGGATTGATGTTTGTCGGGAATTGCCGATGGCTGATGGATGGAATCTTCCCGAATGATTGTTAGATAGTACAATGGTCGGCATGGCTGATGTGCGGAAGCGAGTGAGGAAAAGCCCGGGGGAGCGGCGTGCGGAAATCGCTGCCGCGGCGACGAAACTCATTGCGGCGAAAGGGTATTACGGCACCAGTCTCAAGGACGTGGCGGATGCCGTGGGCATGAGCCAGCCGGGGCTGCTGCACTATGTCGGCACCAAGGAGGGGCTGCTTTCCCTGCTGATCACCGATGAATACGACGCGCATGGCACTCCCGAGGAATTCCTCGCCTCCGGCCTGCCCGGCTCCGATCCCGAGGCGCCGCATTTCCCGGCATATCTGCGCTATTTGGTGCGGTTCAACGCCGCGCGGCGCAATTTGGTGCAGCTGCACACCGTGCTCGGCGCGGAGTCCTTCAGCGAGGAACATCCGCTGCATGAGTATTACGAGCGCCGCCCCGACCAAGTGTGGGAATATTACTCGGCTTTTCCATGGCGCATTCCGCCGCAGATGGGGCGGTGGGAGGATTCGATGCGCCCCATCGTGCGCCGGTGCATGGAGGCGATGGACGGCATACAGCTGCGCTGGTTCCGCACGCCGCCAATCGATCTGTATGACGAGTGGATCGCCTTCGAGGGGCTGATCTTCCCTTCTCCGGTCTGGGATCTGTATCGCTGACCGGTGTGGTCCGGCGGTCCGGTGCGATGATTTGACAAACGCGATCAGGGTGTTTTATCATCTCACTTATCTAATAACCATTAGATAAAAACAAAGGAGTTTATATGAGCGCAGCGGCAGTCGCCGACCGCATCCTGTTCGGAGCGGCGTATTACGACGAATACCTCATGATGAAGGGCATCGACCGCGTGGACGAGGACATGCGGATGATGAAGGACGCGGGCATGAACCTGATCCGCATCGCCGAATCGACGTGGAGCACGATGGAGCCGCAGCCCGGCGTCTTCGACTTCACGCATGTCGATCGTGCGCTCGACGCCGCGCATCGCGCCGGCATCGCCGTCATCGTCGGCACCCCCACTTACGCTGTGCCCGCCTGGCTCGTGAAGATGCATCCCGACGTGCTGGCCGTCACCCCCGCCGGCGCCGGCAAATACGGCGCCCGACAGATCATGGACATCGTCAACCCCGCGTATCGCTTCTACGGCGAGCGCGCGATCCGCCAACTCATCTCGCATGTCGCCGACCATCCGGCCGTCATCGGATATCAGGTCGATAACGAGACCAAGTACTACGACTCCGTCTCACCCGATATGCAGGCCCTGTTCGTCAAGTACCTGCGCGAGAAGTTCGACGATGATCTCGCCGCCCTCAACGCGCATTTCGGACTCGACTACTGGTCCAACCGCATCGACGCGTGGGAGGATTTCCCTGATGTCACAGCCTCGATCAACCAGTCGCTGCGCGGCGAATTCGACCGCTTCCGCCGCGCGCAGGTCGCCGAATTCCTTGCATGGCAGGCCGATATCGTGCGCGAATACGCCAAGGAAGGCCAGTTCGTCACCCAGAACTTCGACTTCGAATGGCGCGGCTACTCCTACGGCGTGCAGCCGGCCGTCGACCATTTCAAGGCCGGCGAGGCCGTCGACGTGATGGGCGTGGACATCTACCACCCCACCGAGGACGACCTCACGGGCAAGGAGATCGCCTTCGGCGGCGACATGACCCGCTCGGCCAAGGACGGCGCGAACTACCTCGTGCTCGAAACCGAGGCGCAGGGCCAGCACGGCTGGCTGCCCTTCCCGGGGCAGCTTCGACTGCAGGCTTACTCCCATCTCGCCTCCGGCGCCGATTGCGTCGAATACTGGCACTGGCACTCCATTCACAACTCCTTCGAAACATATTGGAAGGGCGTGCTGAGCCATGACCTCGAGCCCAATCCCACCTATCGCGAGGCCGGCGTCTTCGGTCGCGAGATCGCCGCGAAGGGCGTGGGGGAGCGGCTGGTGCACTTGAAGAAGCGCAACAAGGTCGCCATCATGGTCAGCAACGAGGCGCTGACGGCCCTCGACTGGTTCCAGATCGAAACCGGATTCCCGGGCGGCGGAACGCTGAAATACAACGACGTCGTGCGCGCCGTCTACGACGCGTTGTTCGAGCTCAACGTCGAATGCGATTTCGTGCCGGTCGATGCGTCCGCCGAGCGGTTGGCGAAGTATGCGATGGTCGTCACGCCCGCGCTCTACTGCGCGCCGCAGGAAACCATCGACGCGCTGCGCGGATACGTGCGCGATGGCGGGCATCTGGTCTCCACGATGCGTTCCTTCGTCTCCGACGACGAGACCACTGTGTGGGCCGACCGCGCTCCGCACGACCTGACCGACGTGTTCGGCGTGACCTACAACCAGTTCACGCGCCCGAAGAACGTGCCGGTCGAATTCGCGGACGGTGGCGCGCTCGCCGGTGTTCCGGCCGCCGATGCGCAGGCCCTGATCGAGCTGCTCACGCCGGTCGACGAGAGTGTCGAGACGCTTGCCTCCTACGGGCACTATGCGTGGAAGGACTACGCCGCCATCACCCGCCATGCCTTCGGGGAGGGCGACGCCGAATGGATCGCCACGATGCTCGACGCCAACGCGATGCGCGCCGTGCTGCGCGAAGCCGTCGCCCATGTGGGCGTGGGGGTCGCGGGCGCCACGCTTGCCGGCAAGCTCGCCGTGCGTCAGGGTGTCAACGACGCGGGCGAAACCGTCACCTATCTGTTCAACTACTCCGCCGAACCGGTCGCGGCGGCCAGCCCCGTCGCCGGCGAGATCGTCGTCGCGCCGTTGCCCATCGCCACCGAAGGCACTGTTGACGAAGCGGCCGCGGCCGCGCTGCCGTGCAAGGCCGGCGAAACGGTTGCCGTCGGCGACGAGCTGACCATCGGTGCTTGGAACCTCATGATTATCGCCGGCTGAATCGGCTGATTCTCACTGAAGGATACCTGACGACCGGAGTCCTCACGGGGACTCCGGCCCTGCCCCGACGCGCACATTCGACGTCATGATGGCGACACGCCGAGTTGTGCGAATGGGGCGAGTTCGTATAATGAAATTACTAACTACCGGTTGGTGGTTAAGAAAAATCAGACGGAGCACAATGTGGAGCTTCGTCGAACGCCATCTGCATCAGGTATTGAGAAGAACGCTAGCAAAGGAGCGCATGCATATGAGCGCAGCATCAGCAACCACCATCGATCCGAGGTTGGAGGCGTATAACGCGAATGTCGCGGCCGCCGACAAGGATCCCTCCCTTTCCCCCGAGACCGGCAAGCCGCTTTCGAAGATCAACATCGCGCGCTTCGGCGCGGGCTTCCTGGTCTTCGGCGTGCTGTGGATGAGCGGCCTGGGCATTGTGTCCTCCGTGCTGCTGCCGATGCACTACAAGACCATCGAAGGCGCCAACCCCGAGGCGCTGGTCGGCATCGTCAACGCCTTCACCGCCGTCGCCTCGCTGGTGTCGAACCTCATGTTCGGCAACTTCTCCGACCGCTCGCGCTCCCGCTTCGGCCGGCGCACCCCGTGGATCCTGTTCGGCGCGCTGCTCGGCGGCGTCACGTTGTTCCTGACCGGCACCACGACCAACGCCGTGCTGCTGACCATCTACTACTGCGCCTGCATGTTCGGCCTCAACTGCATGATCGCCCCGCTGGTCGCCATCCTCTCCGACCGCGTGCCCTCCGGCATCCGCGGCACCATGTCGGCCTTCTATGGCGCCGGCTCCACCGTCGGCGCGCCCATCGGCACCATGCTCGGCGCCCTGTTCATGACCAACCTGCTCCTCGGCTTCGGCGTGGCCGGCGTGCTCATGTTCCTCGGCGGCGTCGTCGCGGTGCTTGTCATGCCCAAGGAGGGCCCGGCCGACTTCCTGCCCAAGGATCAGGGCAGCTTCAAGGACGTGCTCATGAGCTTCCGTCCGCCGAAGTTCTCCACCGCCCACGACTTCTACAAGGCCTTCGCCGGACGTTTCTGCATGCTCATCAGCTACCAGATGATCGCCGTCTACCAGCTCTACATCATCCAGAACTACATCGGCCAGTCCGACGCCGAGTCCGCCATCACCATCTCCGTGGTCTCCACGATCATGATGGTCATGTCCTTGGTCGGCTCCTTCATCTCCGGCCCGGTCTCCGACATCATCGGCCGCCGCAAGCTGCCCGTCATCGTCGCCTCCGTGCTCTTCGCCGTCGGCATCGCGATGCCGTGGATCTTCCCGAGCTCGATGGGCATGTATCTGTTCGCCGGCATCGCGGGCCTCGGCTATGCGGTCTACTCGGCCGTCGACCAGGCGCTGCTCGTGGACGTGCTGCCGAGCAAGGAGGAGGCCGGCAAGGATCTGGGCATCCTGAACCTCGCCACCACCCTGGGGCAGATGTGCGGCCCGATCCTTATGAGCGCGATCGTCGTCAACCTCGGCTACCACTTCGCGTTCCCGGTCTCCATCGCGCTGGCCATCATCGGCTGCGTCTTCATTCAGATCATCAAGGGCGTCAAGTAAGCCCTGTCCCTCTCCCCATTCCCAAGGCCGGTTCCGTCGTCCATCCCTGCGGCAGGGCCGGCCTTGCCATACCACTTCGAATCAACGCAACAACAACGAACGGAAGCAAAGGAGCGATTATGACCGCAGCGACCGATTTCATCAACGGAGTGAATCTCGGCAACTGGCTCGTCCTCGAGAAGTGGATGAATCCGGCCTTGTTCGACGGCACCACGGCCGACGACGAATATTATCTGCCCACCCAGCTCGACCCGGAGGTCTACGAAGCCCGCATCCGCACGCATCGCGCCGAATACATCACCGAGCGGGACTTCGCCACCATCAAGTCGTGGGGACTGAACTCTGTGCGCATCCCCGTGCCGTATTTCATCTTCGGCGACCGTCCGCCGTTCATCGGCTGCGTCGAAGAGCTGGACAAAGCCTTCAACTGGGCCGAGAAATATGGCCTGACCATCCTCATCGACCTGCATACCGCGCCGATGAGCCAGAATGGTTTCGACAACGGCGGCATCTCCGGCGTGTGCAAATGGGCGCAGCTTCCCGAAGAGGTCGAGTTCGTGCTCACCGTGCTCGAGCGCCTCGCGCAGCGTTATGGCGATCGCGAGGGGCTTATGGGCATCGAGATCATCAACGAGCCCAATACCAAGGCCTCCTGGGATTCGATGAATGTGACCGAGCGATACAAGGCCGTCGACCCCGAGCTGGCCGAGGGCACCGGTCCGATCGACATCGACTGGCTCAAGGACTTCTATTTGACCGCCTACCGCCGCCTGCGCGACGCCGATCACGGCGCGCTTCCCGAGAGCAAGGCCGTGGTGTTCCATGACGGCTTCGACACCTACGCGTGGAAGGACTTCATGCGCGGGGCCGACGGCGGTCTGGCCCCCGAGTTCGTCAATGTGATCCTCGACACCCATCAGTATCTGATGATGGCCGAGATGGCCGGCTGCCCGCAGACCGTCGAAGGATACGACGGTTTCGTGACCGGCACCTACGCGCCGATGATCGAGGAGATGGACGGCTACTTCCCGACCATCGTGGGCGAATGGTGTCTGTTCAACTCCGTTGGCTGCGGCGTGGACACGCACGGCGGCCAGAGTGTGCTCAATGGAGAGGAAGGCGCCGCCGCCGAAACCCTCAGCCCGTCCGAGAAACGCGACCTCTACCAAGGCGTCGCCGCCTCCCAGCTCGCCGCCTGGAGCAAGGGACACGGCCATTATTACTGGAACTACAAGCTGCTGACCGACACGGTCAACACCCCCGGATGGATCGGCTGGGACGCATGGGACCTCGGCCGGTGCATCGCCCAGGACTGGTATCCCATCAACCACAAGTGAAAGGCCTTCGCAATGCTGCATAATCCGATTTTCAAGGGATTCAACCCCGACCCCGCCATCTGCCGCGTCGGCGACGACTACTATGTGGCCGTCTCCACCTTCGAATGGATGCCCGGCATCCCGGTCTACCATTCGCGCGATATGAAGCATTGGGAGCTCAAAACCCATGTGCTCACCGACGACACCAAGCCGAACCTCACCAAACTGCCCTCGGCCAAGGGCATCTGGGCGCCGTGCCTGACCTATTGCGAGGAAGAGGGGCTGTTCTATGTGATCTACGGCGTCATGAACTCCATGAACGCGCGGTATTTCGACGTGGACAATTACCTCATCACCGCGCCGAGCATCGAAGGGCCGTGGAGCGAGCCGGTGTATCTGACCTCCTCGGGCTTCGACGCCTCCATCCTGCACGACGATGATGGGCGCAAATACATCGTGTCGCTGGAATGGGAGACCCGCGAGGGCTATGAGAAGCCGGGCGTGATCTGCTGCGTGGAATACGATCCCAAGACCCGGCACGTCGTCGGCTATCCCAAGCGCATCTGGCGCGGCGCCACCGACCGCGGTTGCATCGAGGCCCCGCATCTGACCAAGCGCGACGGCTGGTATTACATCATGTGCGCCGAGGGCGGCACCGGCTACAACCACGCCGTGACCATGGGCCGGTCCCGCAATGTGTGGGGCCCCTATGAGCCGGATCCCAATGGTCCGATCGTCACCTCGCAGCCGGTCGAATCGAATGAGCGCGCCGACGACGACCATTTGAAGCCCCGGTATTTCAACCCGGACTCCGTGCTGCAGAAATCCGGTCACGGCTCCTATGTGGATCTGCCGAACGGCGAGTCGTATCTTGTGCATCTCACCTCGCGCCCCTTCGTGCCCGAGCTGCGCTGCACGCTTGGCCGCGAAACCGCCATCCAGAAGGTGCATTGGACCGATGATGGCTGGCTGCGCATGACCGATGGTTCGAATCTCGCCAAGCTTGAGGTCGAGGAGCCGAACCTTCCCGACGTGCCGATGCCGTCCATTCCGGACCACGACGACTTCGACGGGCCCGAACTGGGCAATTGGTATTATTCGCCGCGTCTCATGCCCTGCGGCTTCGCCAATGTGACCGAGCGGCCGGGTTGGCTGCGCGTGCGCGGCCAGGAGTCGCTTGCCTCGCTGAACCGCACGAGTCTTGTGGCCCGCAAGCTCACCAGCGTGCACGCCACGGTCACCACGCGCATGGATTTCGCGCCCGAGGTGTACCAGCATTCCGCCGGTCTGGTCCTGTATTACGACAACATGAACAACGCCTTCCTGCGCAAGTACTGGTCCGAGACGCTGGGCGGGCCCGCTCTGTCGATTGTGCGCCTCGAGAACGGCGAGAAGACCGAGATGCTTGACACGCGCGTGGCCGTGGACGATCGTCCCGTGTGCATGCGTCTGAACATCGAAGGCCGCCGCAGCTGGTTCGAATGGGGCTACGACGGCGAGACCTGGACGAAGATCGGACCGGATTTCGACACGACCACCTTCTCCGATGAATATTGCAAGTTCGGCGAGTTCACCGGCACGATGGTCGGCGTGGCCGTCACGGATGCCGCCCTGCATGAGCGGTGCGCCGACTTCGATTATTTCGACTATCAGGCCGACGAGGACGCGCCCGTCGACTGACGGCGGAAAGGATAAGGAACGCATATGGTCACTTGGATCTCGACCACCCAGACTGACAAACTCGTCGACCGCTCGGGCGATGTCACCGCCACCGGTGCCACCTCCGCCCCCGACCTCGCCCTCGACGGCACCGAGAAGCAGGCGCTGCGCGGCTTCGGCGGATGCTTCAACGAACTCGGCTGGCTGCCGCTGCAGACCGTCTCGCAAGAGGAGCGCGACCAGATCATCAAGGAGCTCTTCAGCCCCGACGAGATGAACTTCACCTTCAACCGTGCCCCCGTCGGCGCCAACGACTTCTCGGAGCAGTGGTACTCCTACGACGAGGTCGAGGGCGACTATGAGATGGAGCATTTCTCCGTCGAACACGATGAGTCCACCCTCATCCCGTACATCCACCGCGCCCAGGAATGGCAGCCCGATATGAAGCTGTTCTCCTCGCCGTGGTCCCCGCCGACCTGGATGAAGCGCCCGAAGGCCTATAACTACGGCCGCCTCGTGCTCACCGAGGAGAACCAGCGTGCCTACGCGAAGTACTTCGTCAAGTACGTCCAGGCCTACAAGGAACACGGCATCGACGTCACCCAGCTGCATGTGCAAAACGAGGTCTTCGCCGATCAGAAGTTCCCGAGCGCGCTGTGGGATTCCGAGGCGCTCAAGGTCTTCATCCGCGACTACCTCGGACCCGCGTTCGAAGAGGCCGGCCTGGACACGAAGATCTGGCTGGGCACGCTCAACGGCCCGGAGGACATGGCATGGACCGTCGGCGGCTATGGCATGCGCCTGAATAATTACAATCGCTTCGTCGACAACATCCTGTTCGACGAAGGCGCGCGCAAGTACATCGAGGGCATCGCCTACCAGTGGGCCGGGCAGAACTGCATCGCGCGCACGCACGAGTCGTGGCCCGAGATCGACCTGATCCAGTCCGAGTCGGAGTGCGGCGACGGCCAGAACACCTGGGAATACGCGGAATACGTGTTCCATCTGGTCAACCACTACCTCAAGAACGGCGCGACCGCCTACACCTATTGGAACATGATCCTCGACGATCAGGATTCCACCTGGGGCTGGTGGCAGAACTCGCTGTTCACGATCACCGCCGACACGCACGAGGTGCGCCGCAACCCCGAGTACTACGTGATGCGCCACTTTTCGCATTTCGTGCGTCCCGGCGCCAAGGTGCTCGGCACCACCGGCCACTTCAATTCGATGGCCATCGCCTTCCGCAACCCGGATGGCACGGTCGTCGTCGCCGTGCAGAACGCGCTGGAGAGCGAGATGCCGTTCGAGTTCGCCGATCCGGCCGATGCCTCGCGCGGCATCAAGGCCACGCTGCCGGCGCGCTCGTTCAACACCTTCGTGCTGGACTGATCGCTGTTGCCGGTATTGTCGGCATCGCCAGTGATTGAAGCGCTGCTTTAGGCACTCCGCATATCGCGGGGTGCCTTTTTCATATCTGGCTTCTGGCTGTGCCGGCGACGGCAAAGCGTCTTTCATGGTTATTCTGCTTTGTGTGAACACTTACGTTCTCTAGTTATATTTAGATATAATTTAGATATGGAACGTAAGTATGGTGTGACGCAAGCCATCCGCGAATTCGTGGCGGAGCGGCCCTATTCGGATGCCTTCACGGTTGACGACGTGATGCGTGCGACGGATCATGCGTATCCACGTGCTTCGGTGCGCGCCACGCTGCATGCCGAAGTGGGGCGTTCCGATTTGAAACAGTATGATTCCGGGATCTGGTATAAAGCTGGAATTATTCCCTCGCTGGGTGTTGAAGATGCGCCTAATCTCGTGCCGCTTATCGATTCGTTATGGATGACGAATGACCATGGTGTGCGAATCGGATATGAGACCGGGGCGTATCTGGCGAATCGCTGGAATCTGAGCACCCAGATCCCCAACAAAATGGATGTGGTGACGCAACGTCCGAATAGGAAGCCTGAAATCGCGCGTCAGCTTGGGGTCAGATTGCGGGCGCCGGTCACCGATATCACCGCCGCGAATTGGCGTAACCTACAGGTGCTTGACATGCTCGATTCCGGCGTCAATCTTGACAATGACCGGGATGGGCGGCGGCTCGCCGCGATTATGTCGGGCGAGGAATTCAGTTACGTCGAACTCATGTCCCTTGCTTTCCTGTTTTATCCCAAGCGCGTACAGAATCTCGTTGTTCAACTTAGTGAAAGGATTGTCGATGTTTCTGCATGAAGATAGGCGAGCCTTCGCTCGTGTGGTGGAGGACGCCTCTGAAAAGGAAGAATGTCCACGCAATATCGTCGAAAAGGACTATTACGTGTGGCTGATGCTACGTAGTCTCGCTGCTCAGCAGGCCGAGCACCCCTCGGTGTTCAAGGGCGGCACCGCGATGTATGACAAACTCGGCATGTTCAACCGATTCTCCGAAGACATCGACCTGACGGTGCCGGTCGATGACCTGCCATCGAGGAACCAAGCGCGCAAGCGGTTGGAAGCCGTGGCCCTGTCGCATGACTTGCAAGGGCTGGTGCTAGACAAGACCGACGACGATTATGACAACCGCAGGGGATCCATCACCAGTGTGTATGTCTATGAGCCGCTGTTCCAAGCGGCGGGGCAAGATGAATTGCGGCGCGCGGGGCGTGTGAAGATTGAGGCGACCAGTTTCACGCAGTCGGAGCCGACCGAGCCAGTGTCGGTTGTGCCTATGGTTGCTACAGCCTTGCCGGTGCCATCGCCGTTTGACATTGCGCCTGCGCTGCTGCCGTCGCTGACCTTGGAACGCATCTTTACCGACAAATTGTTTGCCGCGCAGAATTACTGGCTTAAAGGCGGCGGGTATCTGTTTGACGCGGCGAAGCATATCTACGATCTTTGTGTGCTGAGACGGCAGCTGCGCATCGAGGCTTTGCTGAAGGACCCTGCCCGACTTTCGGCCATCGCCGAATATACGCGCAGGGAGGAGCGCGACCGGCTGGGCAGTCGCACCGCTGACATGCCGTTGGGGCGGGCGAGCGTGCTTACTGAGGCATTCGATGACAAGGATTTTTCTGCGGCATATCGCCGGATGCAAGAGGTGTATGTGTTCAAACCGCAGCATCGGATACCGGCTGATGATGCGCGCCGGGATATGGCTCGTCTGTCCTATGAACTGGCGGCGTGAGCATCGGATAGACTGTCGAATCATGGGTCCAGGGAATCGATGCGGTGGGAAGGAGACGGGGGCATGAGTGCGTCGAACGGCACGGGGAAAACGGTAGAAACGGGGAACGGGGTCCGTCGTGCTGCCAGCGTCGAAACCCCCAAGCGCGTGCGCAAATCGCCTGAGGAACGCCGGCGCGAGATTCTGGATGCCTCGGTCAAGCTCATTAGCCAGCGTGGATACAACGGCATCTCCGTGCAGGATGTGGCCGACGAAGTGGGCATTTCCAAGCAGGGACTGCTGCGATATGTGGGCAGTAAGGACAATATGCTGTCGATGGCCTACGAGGAGACCTACAATTCCTCGGGCACGGTGGAGGAGTTCATGGCCTCCGGACTGCCGGGGTCCATGGAGGGGGATCTGCGGTTCCCCGCCTATCTGCGCTTCCTCGTGCACCATAACTCGCAACGGCGGGAGATGGTGCAGTTGTTCTCCGTGCTCAAAGTCGAATCCCTGAATCCCGGGCATCCCCTGCATGATCATTTCCGGAAGCGTGCCGAGGATGCGTGGGAGGGATACTGCGCCTTCCCGTGGCGCATTCCGCCTCAGCTGGGGGAGTGGAAGGAATCGATGCGCCCCGTCGTGCGCCGCGCGCTGGAAGTGATGGACGGCATTCAGTTACGCTGGCTCGACGAGCCGCCGATCGACCTCAACGAGGAATGGGCCGATTTCGACGCGTTGCTCTTCCCCTCGCCCCTATGGGATGGATATCGCTGAGTGCGAAAGGTTGAGCCGGCGGACGATATGCACCGTCGTATGCGTGGGCGGTGTGTGCTGCCGGAGTGCGAGGGGCTGATGCGTGGCCTGCTCCCGGCGTGTCTCTTCTCCGAATTCTATAAACTACCAATTGGTAGTTAAATATCTTCGACGAGGAAGGCGACCCATATGGCCGAGACCACCGCACCCGCAACCGTTCCCGCGGACGCTCCCTACAAGAACCCCGATCTGCCGGTCGACGAGCGCATTGAGGACCTGCTCTCGCGCATGACCCTCGAGGAGAAGGTCGGGCAGATGATGCAGCTCGACGCCCGCATGGGCAATCTCGACGAGCTGATCTGCGACAAGCATGTCGGTTCGATCCTGCACACCAGCCCCGAGGACCTGCCGCGTGCCGTCGAAACCGTCAACACCAAGACACGCCTCGGCATCCCGCTGGTCATCGGCGACGACTGCATCCACGGCTATTCGTTCTGGCCGGGCGCCACGATCTTCCCCGAGCAGCTCGGCATGGCCGTCAGCTGGGATCCCGAGAAAATCGAGGCCATGGGCCGTGCCACCGCCGAAGAGGTTTCCACCACCGGCGTGCACTGGACTTTCTCTCCCGTGCTGTGCATCGGGCGCGACACCCGCTGGGGCCGCGTCGGCGAGACCTTCGGCGAGGACCCGATGCTGATCGGCGAGCTCTCCTCCGCGATCGTCAAGGGATATCAGGGCGGTGCGAAGGCCGGCGAACCGCTTGCCAAGGATGCGATCCTGGCCTGCGCCAAGCACTTCGCCGGATATTCCGAGACCCAGGGCGGGCGCGACGCCTCCGAGGCCGATCTGTCCCATCGCAAGCTCGAATCCTGGTTCCTGCCGCCCTTCGAGCGCGTGGCCAAGGAAGGCTGCGGCACCTTCATGCTCGGATATGAATCCATCGAAGGCGTGCCCGTCACCTTCAACAAGTGGCTGCTCAATGACAAGCTGCGTGGCGCATGGAACTACCAGGGCACGCTCATCACCGACTGGGACAACGTGGGCCGTTCCGTGTGGGAGCAGCACGTCAAGCCCGATTACGTCCATGCCGCAGCCGACGCGGTCAAGGCCGGCAATGACCTGGTCATGACCACGCCGCAGTTCTACGAAGGCGCCATCGAGGCCGTGAAGACCGGAATGCTCGACGAAAAGCTCGTCGACGAAGGCGTGCGCCGCATCCTGGCCCTGAAGTTCCGCCTCGGCCTGTTCGAGGACCCGCGTCTGCCCGACCCCGAGCGCATCAAGGCGGTCATCGGATCGGCCGCGCACCAGGAACTCAACCTCGAACTGACCCGCGAATCCATCGCCCTGCTCAAGAACAACGGCGCGCTGCCATTTTCGGTCGCTTCGGCCAAGCGCATCGCCGTGGTCGGCCCGCTGGCCGACGACGCGCAGACGCAGCTCGGCGACTGGGCCGGCAGCTCCGGTCAGGTCAATTGGATGCCGGACGGCCATCCGCGCGAGATGATCACCACCGTGCTCGACGCGTTCAAGTCCGTTGCCGGTGAATCCGGCGCCGAGGTCGTCTATTCGCGCGGCGCGAATATCGTCGAGCTCGTGCCCGATCCGGAGGGCGAGACCTATCCCGACGGCCAGCCGCGCCCCAAGATCGGCGTCTCCGCGCCCGTCGACCAGACCCTGATCGACGAAGCCGTCGCCAACGCGCGCCAGTCCGACCTTGTGGTGGCCGTCGTCGGCGATGTGATCCAGACCATCGGCGAAACCTGCTCCACCGGCACGCTCGAGCTGCTCGGCGGCCAGAACGCGCTGCTCGAGGCGCTGGCCGGCGTGGCCTGCGAAACCGGCAAGCCGCTGGTCGTCGTGCTCATGAGCTCCAAGCCGATGGTGCTGCCCGCCTGCGTGATCGGCGCCAACGGCGTGATCGTGGACGAATCGGCCGCGGCCGGCACCTCCGCCCTGCTGTGGGCGCCGAGCCCCGGCATGAAGGGCGGCCAGGCCATCGCCGAGATCATCCTCGGACTGACCGAGCCGAGCGGCCGTCTGCCGATCACCTTCCCGCGCCACGCGGGCCAGCTGCCGGTCTACTACAACCAAATCCGCGGCCAGCATGGCAACCGCTACTCCGACCTGACGCAGGATCCGGCATTCGCCTTCGGCGAGGGCCTGTCCTACACCAGCTTCGAATATGGCGAACCGGTGGTGACCAATGTGCCCGCCTCCGGCACCTTCGCCGAGAACGACACAGTCCATGTCGAGATCGAGCTGACCAACACCGGCGAGCGTCCGGGAACCGAGGTCGTGCAGCTCTATATCGGCGATATCGTCACGTCCTACAGCTGGACCGATCGTGAGCTCAAAGCCTTCCGCCGCGTCGAGCTAGCACCGGGCGAGACGACGACCGTCGCCTTCGATGTGCCCGTCACCGACTGCACGATCGTCGACTCCGAGGCCCGCCGCTTCGTCGAGCCCGGCGAATTCGAGGTGCTGGTCGGCCATTCGAGCCGCCGCGAGCACTTGAAGCGCACCACCTTTACCGTCGCCTGACGGCTGTTGTGCTTCCGGGGTTTCCGGTGAAGGTCTTCGGCGGTGCCTGTGGTGTCGCCGAAGACCACCGGAGTCTGGGAACACCGAAATCGCAAAGACATCTGACGGCGATGTCAGTGGGGCCGCGCAGCCAAGCTCACTTCTTCTTGGCGTCACGACACTGCGAACGACAGCGTGTTCTTCGCAGTGCCGTGACGTTTTGAGGTTATCAGTGGCACGAATTTGCGAACAGCGGCGTGTTATTCGTAATTTCATGCCACTGAGTTGCCGTCAGTGGCACGAATTTCAGAACACCAGCGTGTCGTTCGTAAAAATGTGCCGCGGAACAAGCTGTGCTGGCATGTCGCACCGGTTTCGCAGCAGGTGGCCTCGGAAACCGGCTCCGGGGAGATGTCGTTCCACCTCCCCGACCGCAAACGCCATCTCAGAAACGCCGAACGGCCTGCGTCAGCAGATCAAGGAACCCTTGTGCGTCGATGCCGGTCGCGAACTCGCAATTGGGCGCGGGATGGTTGGCATTGGTGAGCAGATCGGTGACGGCGATGCCGCGCACGTATTCCGATTCAACCGCGAAGCGCACATTGGCCGCCCTCCATTGCAGAAGCTCCGGGTGACTGATCGCGGCGACGGCCAGGGGATCATGCATCGCGCACGACTGCTGGTCGATGGGCGAATCCGGCTTGTGTGAGCCGAGGAACTCGATCCATTCCTTCGTGGCCTTGCCGGCGTATTGCGCGAAAGCGCTCGGGGAATGCTCCATGGCCGAGGCCTCGTCGAGTGTCATCCGCACCTGCAGGGTCACGTCGAGCCCGACGAAACGGACCGGGATACCATGCGAAAGCACGTCATTGGCTGCTTCGGGGTCGTTCCAGATATTGAATTCGCCGGGCAGTGAGGTCTCTCCGGTCTGGCCGAGGAACACGCCGCCCATGACGACGATCCGCTCGATCAACGGCGCGATATCGGGGTCGAGACGCAGCGCGAGGGCGACATTGGTCAGCGGGCCAATCGCGCAGATGGTGAGCTCATGCGGATGGGCGCGCACAAGATCGATGATGGCCAGCGCCGCGTGGCTGTGCGCGTCGAAGACTTCGGATCCGGGATCGGCGTCGCGCCGGCGCTCGTGCTCGGCGATGGCCTCCGGATGGATCGAAGGGCGGGTCAGCGGCCGGTCCGCGCCCCGGTGGACGGGGATATCGGAACGCCCAAGTTGCTCGAGCATCCGCCGGGAGAGCCGTGTGGCGTTGAAGACGTCGGTGTTGCCGTTGACGGTCGTCACGGCCAGCACTTCGATATCCGGGTCCGCAAGCGCCAGTGCGAGGGCGAAGCCGTCGTCGACGTCGGCGTTCGGCGCGCCCATCGACAGGTCGGTGTCAAGGATGATCTGATGCATATGGCCCTCCTTTGGATTCGCAGCGCCACATCATATGCGCCGACCAGTATCAGTCTAGACGAACCGCGTTCATTCCTCGTTCTGCACCGCGTGCAGGTAGCGGTAGGCCGTCGACTCGGCCACGCCCAAGCGCGAGGCGACCTTGCCGATGGCGCCTTTGAAATGGAAATATCCGCGCTCGTTGAGCGTGCGCACCACGGCCATGCGGTCGTCGGCGCTGAATTTCTCCGCGGGCAGCCCGCCCCTCGCCGCGCTCATCGCCTCGATCTCCTGCGACGCCATGTCGGAGACGGATGCCACGAGGTTCTCCTCGCGCGGTTCGCCGGCGGAATCCTGCGGCTCGGCGGCCGAGGAATCGAAATACGCATGGGCGAACTGTTCGATGCTGGTTTTGAGCGTATTGAACGCGGTGCGGTCGGTGTTGATGCACAGCGTGCCCACGATGCGTCCGTTGTGGCGGATGAAGAAGGTCGAGGAGACGATGAATCGGTCGCGCCGCGGCGTGCGCCCGGTGTATCCGATGACGTAATCGCGGTTGTCGCGGGTGCCGTCGCGCAGCACCTTGAGCATCAGGTCGGTGGCGGGGGAACCCACGCGTCGTCCGCTGACATGCCCGTTGGCGATGGCGATCACCGAGTTGTCGGGCCGCGAGGCGTCGTGCAGCACCACTTCGGTGGAGGGGCCAAGCGCCGCGCCAAGGAACTCCACAAGGGGTATGAATGATCGCACGTAGGCGTCGCCGCCATCGCGTGGGGCGGGGCCCGGGGTGTCGTAGGTCATGTGTCCCTCCTTGATATGGGGATGCTGTTCCCCCATGCGTCCCCTATATATAAGTGAACCATATATGCGGACGGCTGCCCAACCGCATGTCGAAGAATAGGGGAGGCCTGCGCGAAACGTCGTATGACCGACGCCTCGCACAGGCCTTCCCTATGCGTTGCTGGTCCGTCCTATCGCCGCATCGATCGGGCGGGAATACGACGGATCAATGGTCGGCGGCAGGTCACAGCAATGCCGTGCCCTTGGCGATATAGCTGGCCATCTCCTCGCGCGGCACCATGGAGCCGCCCGTGGCCCAGGCGATATGCGTGGCGTTGGCCATGCGCTCGTCCGTCAGACCCATGCGCCCGCGGTATTCGGCGTCGGCCAGCACGCGCCACGGGCCGGCGAATCCCGCGGACGACGACGGCTCGATATCCAGGCCGCTGGTCTGATCGAGCAGCGCGATGAGACGGTAGAGCTCGTCGTCGTCGATCGTGTAGAAGCCTTCGAGCAGATGCTCGAGGCGACGGCCCACGAAACCGGAGGCGCGGCCCACGGCCAGGCCGTCCGCGGCGGTGAGATTGTCGATGCCGAAGTCCTGCACGCAGATGTCGTTATGCGCGCCCGTGTAGACGCCCATGTACATGCACGGCGAGTGGGTCGGCTCGGCGAAGATGCAGTGCACATCGTCTCCGAACACGGTCTTGAGACCGAAGGCCACGCCGCCGGGGCCGCCGCCCACGCCGCAGGGCAGATAGACGAACAGCGGGTGGTCCGCGTCGACGCGCACGTCGTAGGTCTTCAGCTGGCCGGCCAGTCGCCGCGCGGCGACGGCATAGCCCAGGAACAGGGTGGAGGAGTTCTCGTCATCCACGAAATAGGCGGTCGGGTCGGATTCGGCCTCCTTGCGCCCGGAGGCGACGGCCACGGAGTAATCGGATTCGTATTCGAAGACATGCACGCCATGCTCGCGCAGCTTGTCCTTCTTCCACTGGCGGGCGTCGGCCGACATGTGCACGCTGGCGTCGAAGCCGAGCGCCGCGCTCATGATGCCGATGGACAGGCCCAGGTTGCCGGTGGAGCCGACCGCGACCTTGTATCCGGAGAAGAATTCGCGCATCTCGGGTGTGGCGAGTTTGCGATAGTCGTCGTCATAGCTGAGCTTGCCGGCTTCGACGGCCAGATCCTCGGCGTGCTTCAACACCTCGTAGATGCCGCCGCGCGCCTTGATCGAACCGCTGATCGGCAGCTCGCTGTCGAGCTTGGCCCACAGCTTGCCCGGCATATCGGCGCCGTATCGCTTGGCGATGGCGTCGCGCTGGTCGGGCACGGCCACCAGCGGCGATTCGAGGATGCCCTCGGTCACCTTCGTCTCGGGGAACAGCTCCACGAGCAGCGGCGCGAAGCGCTTGAGGCGGTCGGCCGCGTCGTCGATGTCCTTGACGGTCAGGCCGACCTCGGGCAGGGCCTCGGCCGTGGGCTTGACCCGGTCGTTGAACCAGGTGCTGGGCTCCAGGTCGATGAGCTCGCGCATCTTGGGGAACTCCGCCACCCACTGGTCGATGGACTTGCCGAGCACGGTTTCGTTGGTCATTGGTTGCTCCTTTGCGTTTGGGATGTTAGGTTATGTGAATCGATGGATGACTGGCCCGGAGTCGCGGTATCGCGGGTGCCGCGACCCCGGGGGAGGGGATGGTCAGAGCACGAGGCTTACGAGCAAAGTGCCGCAGAGGGCCACCACTGAGGTGATCGTGGTGCCGACGGTCATCGTGCGCAGTGCCTGCGGAACGGTCATATGCAGGTATTCCTTGACCATCCAGAACAGCGAGTCGGTGACGTGGGTGAAGCCGATGGCGCCGGCGCCGATGGCGAGGGCCAGGATTTCCGGGGCGATGCCGGTGGTCTCCATCATCGGCATGACGATGCCCGCCGCGCTGATCATGGCGACGGTGGCGGAGCCGACCGCGAAGTGCAGCACCAGTGCGATGAGCCAGGCCAGGATGATCGGGCTGATCGGCAGCCCGGACAGGGCGTCGGCCAGGGCCGGGGCCACGCCGGATTCGGTGAGCACCTGGTTGAAGGCGCCGCCAGCACCGATGATGAGCAGGATGCCGCCGATCGGGGCGAAGGAGCCGTCGGTGATCTCTTGGATCAGGTCGAGCTTCATGCCGCGCACCAGACCGAGGGAGCAGTAGGCGAAGAGCACGGAGATCAGCAGAGCGGTGATCGGATTGCCGATCACATCGATGATCTGCCGGGCGAGCATGCCCTCGGGCATCGCCTGGGTGGCGATGGTGCGGGCGATCATGAGGATCAGCGGCATGAGGATGGTCAGCAGCGTGATGCCGAATCCCGGCAGCGTCTTGCCTTCGGAGGCCATGGTGCCGCCGGTCGCCGGGGCGGTCTCGTCCTCGGTGTCGGCGCCTTCGTCGTTCTTGATGGCGAAATGGGCGTAGAGCGGTCCGCCGATGAGCACGGAGGGGATGGCGATGAGCAGGCCGAGCATGATGACGGTGCCGATGTCGGCGCCGAGCGTGCCGGCGATGGCGGTGGCGGCGGGGTGCGGCGGCAGGATGCAGTGGACGACCATCAGCGAGACGCCCAGCGGGATGCCGACCTTGATGCGGGAGATGCCGGCCTCCTTGGCCACCACGAACACAAGCGGCACGAGCAGCACGAAGCCGACCTCGACGAACACCGGGATGCCGCAGATCAGGCCGAGCAGGGCCATGACGATGGTGGCGCGCTGCTTGCCGATGGCGTTGATGAGCGTGGAGGCGAGGCGCTCGGCGCCGCCGGAGACCTCGAGCATCTTGCCGAGGACCGCGCCGAAGCCGATGATCAGCGTGAGGAAGCCCAGTGTGCCGCCGACGCCCTGTTCGAGTATGTCTCCGATGGAACCGAGGTCAAGCCCGGTGGCGAAGGCCACGAAGAACGCGGCGATGAGCAGCGCCAGCGAGGCGTGCATCTTGAATTTGATGATGAGCAAAACGATCAGTGCGATGGAAACCAGCAGCACTGCGATCAATGGTCCTGTACCCATGGCGACTCCTATGTCGTATCGGTCCTTGTGGTTGATGATGGTGAGTCGTTGTCGTCGATGACAAGAAAATTCTATCAGTGGGAATAACTTATTGTCAAGTATAAGAATTTTCTCTCGCGTGTTGCTATTGGTGTGGTCTTGGCGCGAGGAATCTGCGCTTGCGTGGCTTGCCGGCGTACGTTTCTGCGCAGCCTGACGAGGGGTATGCGCATAAACGTACTGCGAGAAGTTCTCAACGTACGTTTCTGCGCAGCCCGACGGATAGTGTGCGCACAAACGTACTGTGAGCGCTTCTCAGAGTACGTTTCTGAGCATGCCATCCGTCGGACTGCGCACAATCGTACGCAAATAGACAAGGGGCGGAGTCGTGGTGACTCCGCCCCGGTGTGCGAATTGGGCTGCGGTTGGTGACTCAGATCAGCCGCTCGAGGAAGTGGACGGCGCGCACGGGCCAGCCCTCGGCGTCGGTGCTCTGGCCGTCGCCGAAGCCGTGGTCGGCGGTTTCGGCGATTTCGAGGCGCGAGGTGACGCCGTTCGCGTCCAGGGCCTCCTTGAAGCGTAGGGAATGGACGACCGGGCAGATGGAATCGCGCTTGCCGTGCACGACATAGCAGGGCGGGTAGTTGCCGTCCATCTGCTTGAGGACGTCATACCGTTCCGCCAGTTCGTCGGAGGCATTCGTTCCCAGCGTGATGGTGCGGAAGAATCCGCCCTCATCGCCCGCGTCCAAAACAGGCAGTCCGTAAATCGGGAACAGGGCGACGGGCGCGGGGATGCCGTAATGCGCGTAGCCGACTGCTTTGCTGCCCCATTCCATCGTGAGGTTGCCGGCGGCGGAGAAGCCGGTGACCACATAGCCGCGGGTTCCGAGCCCATATTCGGCGCGGCGCGCGTCGATATGCCGCCAGACGGCCGCCATGTCGTCGAGCGGCTTGGGCATGGCCGGCACGACGGTATCGCCGAAGACGCCGACGCGGTAGTTGGGGATGAACACGTCGTATCCCAGGTCGTTGAGCTTGGCCGCCACCGGCATCGATTCGGCCATCGTGCACACGCTGGTGTAGGCGCCGCCGGCCACGGCGATGACGAAGGGCGCGCTCTGGGTGCCGCGCTCGGCGATGCGTTCGGGTCGGGCCGGGAAGAACCAGTATCCGACGTCCTTCTTCTCCGGGTCGTCGGTGCAATCGGCGTCGTCGTAGATGCGGTGCCAGGTCGAGCCGGGGGCGCCGGCCTCGAGCTCGGCCAGACGGTTGAGACCGGACAGCAGCGTGCCGATGTTGAACAGCGGGAAGGACGTCGCCAGTTCGCCGAAGGTCCAGTCCTCGGCGGGGCGCCCGGCGATGACGGATCGATACATGAGCCGGTCCGCGTAGGGCTTCAAGGCCGGGTGGGTGGTGGTCGTGTCGTCGGCGGTGACGGGGACGAAGGATGTCATATCGGTTCCTTTCATGGTGATGGGTAGGGGCTTCGTTGGCGGCGTGAGTCGGATGTTCCGTTGGCATACGGTTTTCCGCACGGTGATGGAGGTTGTGCGGAAAACCGTGCTGGAAGGCGGGGGTTTGCGCACGCTTTTTCGCAGGCCGACGGAGGTTGTGCGGAAAACCGTACGTGTAGGGGATGCCAGATGTACGGTTTTTCGCAAGGGCATGGTTGGCATGCGGAAAACCGCACCGGAGGGGCGGCCGGGAGGGATCCGCTGATGGGGATATGGCAAGGGTCCGGCCCCGAGGAAGGGAACCGGACCCGGGGTCCGCGGTGGGCGCGGTGCGTTGCCGCGGGGAAGGGGCGCTAGCGGCTCACTTGGCCTTCTTGATGAAGAGGATGAGCACGGCGCCGGCCATGACGGCCACGATGGCGCAGGGGAAGGTCATCGCGTAGGAACCGGTCGCCAGCACGATCGAGGAGGTCGCGATCGGGGCGAGCACCTGGCCGACGGTGTTGGCGAGGTTGAGGATGCCGAGGTCCTTGCCGGCCTCGTCGGGGTTGGGCAGCACGTCGACGTTGAGGGCCTGGTCGACGGCCATGTAGATGCCGTAGCCGACGGCCATGACGGCGGCGAAGATCAGCATGCTGGTCTTGGTCGGGGCGAGCCACGGGATGGCCAGGCCGATGGCCATGATGGCGGAGGCGATGAACACCGGCAGCTTGCGCTTGCCGATCTTGTCGGAGATCGGGCCGGAGGCCAGAGAGGTGATCAGCGAGATGACCATGACGGTCGTGGCCATGGTGGAGACGGTGGCCGCGGCCTCGACCTTGTCCAGGCCGATGTACTTCTGGGTCACGTAGAGCTGGTAGGCCATGATCATGTTGTAGCCGAAGATCATCGCGAGGCGGCCGACGAGGGCGAGGTAGAAGTCGCGCGCGCCCTTGACCGGCGGACGGAACTGCATGACCATTTCCTTGACGGAGATCTTCTCTCCGGAGGTGGCGGGCAGCTCGCGGGGGATGATGAGCACGACGACGATGCCGGTCAGGACCCAGATCACGGTGCCGACGAGGAAGCCGGGCTTCGGGTTGGTGATGAAGGCGGCGCCGATCATCGTGCCGAGGGACTGGCCGACGATCTGGCCCACGCCGTAGAAGGCGGAGAGGGTGCCGCGGATCTTCTGCGGCACGCGGTCGGAGAGGATCGCCACGCAGGGCGCGATCATCATGTTGAGGCCGATCTGCAGCACGCTCCACCAGGCGACGATGCCGACCAGGGTGGTGGCGTTGGAGGTCATGAAGTAGGCCAGGCCGGCGATGAGGCCGCCGGGGATGATCCACGGGGTGCGCTTGCCGAAGCGGGAGCGGGTGCCGTCAGACAGGGCGCCGAAGACGATGTTGGCGATGAGGGCGAAGATGATGCCGATCGAGTTCATCGAGGCGAGCACGGCCTCGCCCGAGCCGATGCCGAGTCCGTTGAAGCGGTCGGGCAGCAGCACGGCCGAGCCCGCGGTGCCGGCCATCATCCACATGATGTTGAAGACGATGAAACCGATGCCGAATCGGATCATCGTGGATTTGGGCATGGGCTTGCCGGTGTCGGGTGCGATGTCATCCGCGATGGCGGCGACGTTCTTCTCTTCCATGGAACACCTTCCTTGGTGCGACTTCGGATATTGCTGACTTCATTGTTCCGGTACTGGTTACCACCAGCTAACTTAGGATGTTAGCGTGTGGTAACTTTTATGTCAAAAAAATACGGAGAGGCGGCGTGTCGCCAACTGCCGCAAGGTTTTGTCCGGAATAATGGCCGGTGCTTCGCCGTCCGCGTCCCTATTGTTGGGACGCGTGCGAGGGGAATTGGGAAAGGAGCGGTGCCATGCGTGGGAATGCGAGCGGAAAGGAAGCCATAGCGGGGCTCATCATGGGGAAGCGCGGCTCCTCCGGAACCGTCCGCATGAGCGCCGAGGATCGCCTCAACCAGATCGTCGACGTCGCGGTCGATCTCATCGGCCGCCACGGATACAACGGCATGTCCCTGCAGGACATCGCCAACGAGATCGGCGTCTCCCAGACCGCCGTCATCCACCGCGTCAAGAACAAGCAGAACCTGCTGGTGCTCGTCATCGAGCGATACTATGACCGCTCCACCGCGGAGAGGCAGTATCTCCAGGAATTCCAACCTGGCGGCGCACGCGAGGGGGAACGGCCGCATGTTCCCACGGTACTGCGCCGCATCGTCGCCCAGAACGCGCAGCGCCCGGAATTGGTAAGGCTTTTCCAGATGCTCAACGCCGAGGCAATGTCGCCCGAGCATCCGGCCCACCGGTATTTCGTCGAACGCACGCATTCGACGCTGACCATGTATCGGAACTCCGACTGGGAGGTGCCCGAGGGCGTCGACGGCGAGTTCGTCTATTCGATGGCGCTCGCCGCGATGTATGGCCTCGAAGGGCGTTGGGTCGCCGACCCCGAGGGCGTGGACTATGAGGCGGAGTGGGGGCGATACGACGCATATCTCTTCCCCTCGCCGACCTGGGACGGATATCGCTGAGTTAGTTCCGCGTGCGTGTCGCACATCCGAATATGGGATATAGTCGATGGTGACTTCATCGCTCCGTTCCCGTCCGCTGTCGGCCGGGAAGACTCAGTATGTCCATATCCAAGGAGTGATGAGATGACCGCAACCCAAACCCTGTCCGCCCAGCGCATCGATGCGTTGAGGGTCGAACACCTGCACGGCGATGCCATCGGCGTCGCCACCGCCACCCCGCGCCTGTCCTGGAACTACGCACTCGAGCCGGCGCCCGGCGCCAAGGCCACCATCCGCGTCACGCGCACGCCGTTCGCTGGCTCGCCCGTCAGCGAGGAGGCGCAGGTGCCGGCCGACGGCAATATCCTGTGCGCCTGGCCCTTCGCGCCCCTGGCCTCCTTCGAAGCGGTCGAGGCCACCGTCAGCCTCGACGGAGCGACAAGCGAGCCGCTGCGTTTCGAAACGGCTCTGCTGGAGAACTTCGCGCATTTCGCCGATTTCGTGGGCCCTTCGTGGGTGGAGCCGGAAACCGACCACCGCCGTCTGCCGTTGGTGCGCGCGGAAATCGAACTTAAGGACAAGCCTGTGACCGCGCGCCTGAGCCTGACCGCCCTGGGCTTGGTGGAGGCCGAGATCAACGGCAGGCGCATCGGCGACGACGCGCTGCTGCCCGGCTGGACCGTCTACTCGGACCGCCTCGACTGCTGGACCTTCGACGTGACCGACGAGCTCGACGCCGGCGCGAACGCGATGGGCTTCTGGCTGGGCGATGGCTGGTATCGCGGGCGCCTCGGCTTCGACGGCGGCTGGGTGAACTTCTACGGCGACAAGATCGGCGTGTTCGCGCAGCTTGACATCGCCTACGCCGACGGCACCACCGACCGCATCCTGTCCAATTCGTGGGACGGTGCATGGAAGGTCGCGCCGGGCCCGATTGTGTGCTCCGACCTCTACGAGGGCGAGCGATACGACGCCCGCCTCGAATGCCCCGGATTCTCCGAGCCCGGCTTCGACGACTCCGACTGGAAGCCGGTCGCCGAGGTCAACTACGACCCGAAGAAGATCGTCAACCCCGAGCTGCCGCCCGTGCGTCCCATCGAACGGCATGAGCCGGCGAGCATCGAGCGCAAGGCCGACGGGACCTATCTGATCGACTTCGGACAGAACTGCTCGCAGCGCATCCGCCTGAATATGCGCGGCCTCAAGGCCGGCGACGAGGTGACGATGCGCCATGTCGAGGTCCTGAACCCCGACGGCACGCCCTGCACGCGCACGCTGCGCCGCGGCCAGCAGTGCGACGTCTACGTCTCCAACGGCGCGGACGCTTGGTGGGAGCCGCGCTTCGCGATGCATGGCTTCCGCTATGCCTCGATCGAAGGCTATCCGGGCGAGCTGACCGCGGCCGACATAGACTGCCGCGTCTATCACACCGATATGAAGCGCGCCGGCTGGTTCGACTGCTCCGATCCGATGGTGACCAAGCTGCATGAGAACGCCCTGTGGTCGATGCGTTCCAATTTCGTGTCGATTCCGCAGGACTGCCCGCAGCGCGACGAGCGCTTCGGCTGGACCGGCGATATCGCGCTGTTCGCGCCGACCGCCGCCTATCTCTACGACACGCAGTCCTTCCTCGACAACTGGTTGGCGGATGTGCGCGCCGAGCAGCTGCGCTACGGCACCGTGCCGTTCTACGTGCCCTTCGTGCCGCTGGGCGCCTGGGGCATCCAGGCCGCCATCGCCATCTGGGGCGACGCCGCCGCACGCGTGCCGTGGGCGCTCTATATGGATGGCGGTGACGTCGAGGTGCTGCGCCGCTCCTATCCGCTGATGCGCGACTGGATCGACGAGGTGGCTGGATATCTTTCCGCCGATGGCGTGTGGGACCGCCGCCCCGAATCCGTCCTCGGACAGCTTGGTGACTGGCTTGATCCCTCGGCGCCGCCGGAGAATCCGATGCTGGCGATGACCGAGAAGGAGCTGGTGTCGACGGCCTTCTTCGCGGCCAGCTGCCGAATGGCCGCCGACAGCGCCAAGGCGTTGGGGGAGCAGGGGGATGCCGAGCGTTTCGAAGCGCTTGCTGCCCGCGTGCATGACGGATTCGTGGCGCGCTATGTGCACGCTGACGGCACGATGACCTCCGACACGCAATGCGCCTATGCGCTCGCCATCGCCTTCGGCCTGCTCGACCATGACCCGGCCCTGCGCGCCGCGGCCGGCGACCGCCTGGCCCAGTTGGTGCGCGAATCCGGCGGCAAGGTGTCGACCGGCTTCGCCGGCACGCCCTATGTGCTGCCCGCGCTGAGCCTCACCGGCCATGACGAGGAGGCATACGGACTGCTGATGTCCACCGAATGCCCCTCGTGGCTCTACCAGGTCAGGATGGGCGCCACCACCACATGGGAGCGTTGGGATTCGATGATGCCCGACGGCGACATCAATCCCGGTGGCATGACCTCCTTCAACCACTATGCCCTGGGCTCGGTGGCCTCTTGGTTGCATGCGCGCATCGGCGGCCTGGAACCGGTCGAGCCGGGTTGGCGTCGCTTCCGCGTCGCGCCGATGCCCGGCGGCGGCATCACACATGCCTCCACCAGCCATCTGACCCCGCGCGGCATGGCCTCGGTCTCCTGGAAGCTGGACGGCGATGGCGCGATGCGGCTCGTGGTCGACGTGCCGGCGGGCGCGGTGGCCGAGGTCGATGTGCCGGGGCTGGCGTGCGAGCTGACGGCCGGGCGGCATGAGCTGACGGCCGGGCGGCATGAGCTGACGGCGTCCGCCCAAGGCTGAGTTCGACTCGCGCGCCGCGCGGAGCCGGGCCTGACCGGCCTCGCTGAATAAGTCCGGTCCCGGTCGTCCGGCCACGCGGCTGCATATCACGGCCGCATATGAATAACCATGTCCCAACCCCGCCCCGACACGCGTTCGGGGCGGGGTTGACTTTTCCTCCGCCATCATATAAGTTATCTGTTAGTAACCACTGACAAGCGTCGGGATGTTCCGGCCCGTCGCCTGCGGCGGTTGCGCACCCCCATCCGCACGGCGGGCGGCGCACACAGCGGTCGCAGCCCGCGCAACGCAAAACGACAAGGAATCGAAATGACCATGCACACCGTCGAGCAGTACCGTCTCTTCGAACTCAACCTCACCGGGACCTCGGAAGGCAATCCGTATGCCGATGTCGAGCTCGCGGCCGACTTCACCAGCGCCGAAACCGGCGAGAAGGTGAGCGTCGGCGGCTTCTACCGCGGCGAAGGCAAGTATTCCGTCCGCTTCATGCCCACCGTCGCCGGGCGCTGGACCTATGTGACCCGTTCGGCCGACCCAGCCCTCGCCGGCCAGAGCGGCGAGATCGACGTCGTTCCCGCCGCCGAAGGCAACCACGGGCGCGTGCTGCCCGCCAAGGACGTGCTGACCGGCGAGGCGGCCGCCGCCTACGGCGACCAGCTCAAATACCGCTTCGTCTACGAGGACGGCACCCCGTTCCAGCCCTACGGCACCACCTGCTACGCCTGGACCAACCAGGAGCCCGAGGTGCAGGACCAGACCATCGACACCCTCGCCCACGCGCCCTTCAACAAGATCCGCATGTGCGTGTTCCCCAAGTCCTATGACTTCAACACCGCCGACCCCGCGATGTTCGCCTACGAAGGCTCGATGGAGGAGGGCTTCGACCACACGCGATTCAACGAGCCGTTCTTCGAGAACCTCGACCGGCGCATCGGCCAGCTCGACGAGCTCGGTATCCAGGCGGACATCATCCTGCTGCACCCGTATGACAAGGAGCAGTGGGGCTTTTCCAGGATGACGACCGCCGAGGACGAGTTCTACTTGAAGTACATGGCCCGCCGCTATGGCGCGTTCCGCAACGTGTGGTGGTCGCTGGCCAACGAATACGACCTTCTGCCGGCCAAGAGCCTCGAGGACTGGCGCGCCTACGCGCGCGTCGTCATGGCCAACGACGCCTTCAATCATCTGCGTTCCGTGCACAACTGCGTGACCGTCTACGACTACAACGAGCCGTGGTGCACCCACTGCTCCACCCAGCGCGTCGACACCACGCGCACCACCGAGGCCATCGCCGACTGGCGCCGCGACTTCGGCAAGCCGGTCGTGTGCGACGAGCCCGGATACGAGGGCAATATCTACTGGGGCTGGGGCAACCTGCCCGGCACCGAGCTCATGCGCCGCTACTGGGAGGGCGCCATCCGCGGCGGCTATGTGACCCACGGCGAGACCTTCATCGACAATCCGCAGATCTGGTGGGCCCACGGCGGCAAGCTGTATGGCGAGGCGCCGGCGCGCATCGCCTTCATGCGCCGGGTCTTCGAGGAGGCGCCGCTCGACGCCGCCCCGCTCGACGCCGCGCTCGCGAACAAGGGCACTTGGCCGGTCGCCACGCCGATGAACGGCGAGATCCAGCTGCCGGCCGCGATGGAGAAGGCCGTGCAGTACTGGGATGTGCCGGTGCTGCGCTCCGGCGACGACTACCAGCTCGTCTATTTCGGCTGGTACGCGCCCAAGTACCGCGAATTCCCGCTGCCCGCCGGCGGCGAATACAAGGTCGACGTCATCGACACCTGGAACATGACCGTCGAGACCCTGCCGGGGACGTATGCCGATTCCGTCAAGGTGGACCTCGGTCGGCAGTATATGGCCGTGCGCATCCGCAGGGTCTGACATCGGGAGAAACACTCGGGAGAAATATGGGAGAGGAGCGGCAGTGTCCAAGCTCAGTTTCATGACCAAATTCGCCTTCGGCATGGGCGATTTCTGGACATCCATCGGCAACATCGCGATGGCGACCTATCTGACCATGTTCTACACGGATGTGGTGCATCTGTCGGCCTCGATGGTCGCCTCGATGCTGCTGATCGTGCGACTGGCCGTGGCGTTCTGGGATCTCGCCGTCGGCATCCTCGTCGACCAGACCACCTCGAAATGGGGCAAGGCCCGGCCGTGGATGCTCTTCGGCGGCATCGCCTACGGCGTGGCGTTCCTGTTCCTCTTCCTCGACCCCTTCGGCGACTCGCTGGCCGGCGTCGTCTATGCCTGGGTGGTCTACACGATCGTCAACGTGGCGTATTCGACCGTCAACGTCTCCTATGCCTCGCTGACCTCGCTGCTGACCGGCGACTCGGGGGAGAAGACCCAGCTCAACATCTTCCGCATGACCATCGCCAACGTGGCCGCCATGCTCGTCTATGTGCTGGCCATGCCGGTGATCAACGCCTTCGGCGGCTCGGCGCTCGGTTGGTCGATCTTCTTCGGCGTCATCGCGGTGATGATTCCCTTCGGCTATTGGTTCACCTTCGCCAACACGCGCGAACGCGTCTCCGGTGGGGCCGGCGCCGCCGGTGGCTCGGCGGAGCGGCGGAGCGTGGCCGCGCATTTCAAGGCGCTGTCGCGCAACCGCTACTGGTGGCTGACGCTCGGCCTCAACTTCGCACTGTGGATCTACAACGGCATCGCCAACGGCATGGCCGCCTACATCGCCAAATGGGTGCTCGGCAACTCGAACCTCACGGCCGTGGTGGGCCTGGCGACGGTCATCCCGCTGATCATCGGCCTGCCCTTCGCCGGGCTCTTGGTCGCCCGCTTCGGCAAGCGCAACTCCTCGCTGGCCGGCCTCGCGCTGGTGGTCGTGGGCTCTCTGATCGTCTTCGTCGATCCGACGAACCTGTGGGTGTTCTTCGTCTCGATCATCGTGCGCATGATCGGCATCGTGCCGATGAACGCGGCCCTCAACGCGATGAGCGGCGACGTGGTCGAATACGGCGAATGGAAGACCGGCGTGCGCTCCGACGGCATCGTGTTCAGCTCGTCGAGCTTCTCGATGAAGGTCGCGATGGGCGTCTCCTCCGCCGCGATCGCCTGGATCCTTGGCATAAGCGGCTACGACGGCGCCGCCTCGACGCAGACGCAGGGCGCGCTCGACGCGATGGTCCACACCTTCGTGTGGGTGCCGATCGCGATGGTCGTCGTCATGGTCGCGCTGCTCGCGGCCTACGATCTCGACAAGCGCATCGACGGCATCGGGATGGAGTTGGCCGAGCGTCGCAAGCAGGCATAGGACTGTGCTTCTCCGGTGATATCCCGGTTCCGTTGCGGGGCCGGGATATCACCGTATTCCAATGGGTTTTCGTGTAGGGAGAGAAGCGACACGCCGATAATTTTCACGGGTTGAAAATTATCGGCGTGTTCGTTATCCTCGACGTACCGACCGATTGGTTAGTCCTCGAAGGTGAGGGCGTTGGTCGAACTCAAGGAGGAGCATATGAGTCAGACCGTCTCCGAAGCGACTGCAGTCGATCCCGGCGCGATCGCGCCTGACACCGGCAAGCCGATGCCAGGCATCCACAAGGCCCGTTTCATGGCGGGCTTCATCATCTTCAACATCCTGTGGGTTGTGGGCGCCGCCGCCGGCTCGGGCGTCCTGCTGCCTGCGCGCTTCAGCACGCTGGACATCGGCCTGGCCCCCGAGGCGATCCTCGCCTCGATGAACTCGATCAGCATCATCTTCGCGCTGATCTCCAACCTCGTCTTCGGCGCACTGTCCGACGCCACGCGCTCGCGCTTCGGCAAGCGCACCCCGTGGATCGTGCCCGGCGGTTTGGTCACCGCCCTCGGCTTCTGGCTGACCTCCACGGCCGACTCGCTGTTCACGATCGTGGCCTTCTGGTCCGTGCTGCAGATCGGCCTCAACCTCATGATCGCGCCCTGCGTGGCGATCCTCTCCGACCGCATCCCGGAGAACATCCGCGGCACCATGTCCGCCTTCTATGGCGTGGGCCAGACCGTCGGCGGCGCGCTGGGCGCGATCCTCGGCGCGGCCTTCATCACCAACCAGACCACCGGCTTCATCCTTGCCACGATCATCCTGGCCGTCACCGGCCTGGTCACCGTGGTCATCATGCCGCGCGAGCAGTCCTCGGTGAACGCCGAGGTCGAGAAGGTCTCCGTCAAGGAGATGGTCATGCGCTTCCGTCCGCCGATCAAGGGCGCGCGCGACTTCTACCTCGCTCTCGTCGGCCGCCTGCTGCTGATCATGGGCTACTACATGATCTACGGCTACCAGCTCTACATCTGCCAGAAGTACATCGGCCTGTCCACCACCGAGGCCGCCGCCACGATCTCCATCATGTCCACGATCACGATGGTCTGCTCGCTGGCCTCCGCCCTGGTCTCCGGCCCGATCTCCGACAAGATCGGCAAGCGCAAGATGCCCGTCGTCATCTCCTCCGTGGTCATGTGCATCGCCCTGGCCGTCCCGTGGCTGGCCCCGTCCAAGACCAGCATGCTGATCTTCGCCGCCGTCATGGCGCTGGGCTTCGGCGTCTACACCGCCGTCGACCAGGCCCTCAACGTCGACGTGCTCCCCAGCCCCGAGGAGGCCGGCAAGGACCTCGGCATCCTCAACCTGGCCAACACCGCAGGCCAGATCATCGCCCCGCTGGTCACCTCCGCCATCGTGCTCACGACCGGCTCCTACGCCCTCGCCTTCCCCGGCGCCATCATCTCCATCCTCCTGGGCGCGGTGTTCATCATGTTCATCAAGAAGACCAAGTGAGGCACCTGATATGACCGATCATCTGCAATACGATCTCGCGGTCCCCGCGCCCGTCGTGCGCACCACCGCCGGCCTGGTGCAGGGCCGCTGGCAGAACGCCTCCTCGGCCGCCTATCTCGGCATCCCCTTCGCCTCCGCGCCCGTGGGCGAGCTGCGTTTCGCAGCGCCGAAGCCCCACCCGGCGTGGGAGGGCGTGCGGCCGGCCATGGAATACGGCCCCACCCCGCAGCGCCGGCCCTTCGGTCCCGCCGTGACGATTCCCGAGCCCTCCATCCCGGGCGAATACACGCTCAACGTCAACGTGTTCACGCCTGCGCCCCGCGACCGCGGCGCCAAGCTGCCGGTGTTCGTGTGGATCCATGGCGGCGGGTATTTCGCCGGCTCACCCTCCTCGCCGTGGTACAACGGCCGTGCCTTCAATGCGCGCGGCATCGTGACGGTCTCCGTCTCCTACCGCCTCGGCTTCGACGGCTTCGGCTGGATGGAGGGCGCGCCCCTGAACCGCGGCATGCTCGACCAGATCCTTGCCTTGGAATGGGTGCGTGACAACATCGCCGAATTCGGCGGCGACCCCGACAAGGTCACGATCGGCGGCCAGTCGGCCGGAGGCGGCAATGTGCAGGCGCTGATGGCCTCGCCCAAGGCCGCCGGACTGTTCCGCGGCGTCATCAGCGAGTCGGGTCCGGCCGGCACGCCAAGCCTCGAGCAGGCCATGGCCGGCGGGCGCGCGATGGCCGAACGGGTCGGCGTCGAACCGACGCGGGAGGCCTGGCTCAAGGTGGGCGAGGATACGATCCTCGACAATGAACGCGAGATCAACCAAGCCAAGGGCTGGCCGGCGACGCCGACGAATGCCGGCGACTTCCTCAAGGCGCTGCGCGACGGCTTCGAAGGCGAGCATGGCATGGTGCTCACGCCCTTGGTCGACGGCGAGTTCCTGACCGAGCCGATCGCCGACGCGATCGCGCATGGCTCGGGCAGGGACGTGGCGCTGCTGGCCGGCACTACCCGCAACGAGTTCTCCTTCCCGTTGCCCGGGCCGGCGCCGCGGATCGACGAGGCCGTCGCGCCGCTCAAGGCGGCGGGAATGTCCGACAAGGCCGTGGAGCGCTTCGCCAACGAGGTGCATCGCATCGGCGCCGAGCGCACGGGCGGGCAGTTCATGACCGAGTGGATGTTCCGCGTGGGGCTTGCCCGCCTGGCCGAGAACCGCATGGCCGCGGGAGCGGGGGAGCGCACCTGGCTCTACGACTATGCCCAGCAGAACTCGACCTCCGGTTCGTCCGTGCACTGCGACGAGATCCCCTACGCTTTCGATGCGCTGGACGCTCCGAAGGCCGAGGACGTGCTGGGACCGAACCCCTCGCGCCACTTCGCCAAGGTCGTCAACGGCATCTGGGCCCGCTTCATCGCCGACGGCACGGTCGACCGGCCGTCGCTGGCCGAGGGTGGTCCGACCGGCGCCATCCGTCTGCAGGGCGAGGCGATCTGGGATCCCGAGGCGTATCTGTTCGAGCGCGAGCTGCTCGCAAGCTGCGGCCATATCGAATGATGGCGTGACTTCGATCCGGTGATGGGGCCGGGGCGTCGGGATATCCGATGCTCTGGCCCCTTTCGTGTTGTGTGGGGTTGGGGAGTGGGCTCTACCCCTCCGTCGGCCTTCGTCCGACACCTCCCCTCACAAGGGGAGGATATGTGCATGAATGTGGGGGTGTGTCTTTTCCTGTCATCCTGAGCGGAGCGCGAAGCGCGGAGTCGAAGGATCTCGCAGCGAGATGCCCATGCGCGAAGAAGCCGCTCACCACTCCTCGCCGCGCAAAATGCTGGGCATGGCGCGCAGCACGGCGGCCCGCAGCTGCATCATAGCCCCTGTGATGGCGGCGTCGGCGCCGAAGTGAGCCGGGATGATGGCGTCCCGGCCTCTGAATGCGCCCCGTCCGATGCCCCGCAGGGCCGCCGGGTTCAGATCGCTCAACGCATCCAATCGACGTGGCAGATATCCGCCGAGAACCACGATGTCCGGGGCGAAGGCGATGCACATGGCCTCCAGCATGGTGCGGATCGCACGGTCGGAACGCTGGGCGACCGCAAGCACCGTCGGGTCGCCGGCCTTCTCCCGCCTGAGCAGTTCCTCCACCACGGCGTTGCGCCCGTGTTCGCGGTCATAGTCGGTTAGTCCGGTGGAGTTGAGAATCGGCTCGATGCCGGCGATGGTGGCCAAGCACCCCCGCTGCCCGCATCCGCATGGCGGTCCGTCGGGGTCGACCGGGGTATGCCCGGGAATGAAGGCGAAGCCGCTGGAGCCCGAATAGGGGCGTCCGTCGATGATGACGCCGCCGCCGATGCCATTGACCGCCTTGACATACATGAGATTGCGCGGCGCGTTGTCCGGGAACGAGACACGTAGATGCTCGTATTCCGCCCAGGTCGCGCAGTGTCCGTCGTTGAATAGCACGATTCTCGGTGCCTGTGCTCCGGAGGGCAGCGCTTCGGCCAGCCGGCGTTCGATCATCGAGCGCAGGTCGAAGGGGTCGTTCCATCTGAAGTCCAGCGCGGCGTAGACCGTCGAACCGTCTTCGAGGATGGGAGCCGGCACGACGATGCCGACGACCGGCAGATGGACAATGTTCCATTGGTCGAGCCGCGCCATGATGCCGGCGATGGTGCGCGCCGCTTGGTCCGCGAAATCCGAGGGGGCGCGGTCACGGAAGGATATCGTCTGGATGTTGTCGAGCAGCGACTTGCCGGACAGAGTCTCCACCCAGGTGCGGATGCCGTCGAGACTCAGCTCGATCGCCGCGGCCGCATAGCCGCCGCAGCCGAGGAACAGCTGGTCCTTGCGCCGCCCGATGAGCGGGCGTTTGGTGTCCTCGGCCGCCACCGTGCGTACGAGACCGGCTGAGATCAGTTCATTGACCAGCGAGGTGACGGCGCCGGCGGTCAGTCCGGTCTCGCGCGTCAGGTCGGAGCGCGAATGCCCGGCTCCGTCGCCCAGCGTTGTCAGCACGAGCCCGAGGTTGTGGTCGCGCACGTCGCGGCTGGACATGGGGCCGTTCATCGATAGCCCTCCCACAGGGGCAGCGGCATGAGGACGTCCTCGCATTCGGTCCACATGGCCTCGAGGTCTTGGCCGGGTTCGCGCAGCCAGCGCAGCTGGATGCCGTCCATCATCGCGAAGCCGGCCGTGAGCAGCCGCCGCACGTCGGTGCCGTCGGGCACCTGCCAGCGGATGTTCAGGGCCACATCGACGACATGGCGTTCGCGCCTGGAGAAATAGTCGTGCGCCGGATGCGCGGGGTCGAGCGCTTCGGCGCTCAGCGTCGAGAACATATGCACCAGCGTGGGGCGGCGCGCGTTGATGGCCACGACATCGCGCCACATCTCGGCCACCAGCGGGCGTTCTTGCGTGACCATGGCAGAGGTCGCGTCCTCGGTCTCGCGGTCGTACATCTCGTCGAGCACGGCCTGCAGCAGCCCCTCCTTGGAACCCACGTGGTGCAGCACGCCGGCCTTGGTCAGACCGACCGCGTCGGCGATGCGCTGCAGCGAAGTGCCGTAATATCCCCGCGTGCCGAAGGACTCCGCCGCCGCTTGCAGAATCGCGGTCCGGCTGTCGGTCGGCGCGGATGCCTGGGTTGAAAGCTCTGCCATATTCCCTCCTCCACGGCGCTGTACTTGCTTAATCTATATCAAACCATACGGTCGGTCAGCGCTATGTTCTGCGGTTCTCGGTGCGCATAAATCGGCGTGTCGTGCGTGCATATTTGATAATCTACTTACCGACCGGTTGGTAATTTCAACCCGTTCCGCAACACAACGAAGTAGCAGCAGAAACGAGGAGCAATGACCGAATCCTATCCCTCCATCAATGACCTGACCCTTGAGGAGAAGGCCTCCCTGACCTCCGGCGGAGACGCCTGGCATCTGCAGGGCGTCGATGCCAAGGGCATCCCCGGATACATGATCACCGACGGCCCGCACGGCCTGCGGAAGGCCAACGCCGTGAGCACCGGCGAAACCGATCTCAACGACTCCGTGCCCGCCACCTGCTTCCCGCCGGCGGCCGGCCTGTCGAGCTCGTGGAACCCGGGCCTCATCCGCCAGGTCGGCGAGGCGATGGGCGAGGAATGCGTGCAGGAGAAGGTCGCCGTGATCCTGGGCCCCGGCGTCAACATCAAGCGCAATCCGCTCGGCGGACGCTGCTTCGAATACTGGTCCGAGGACCCGTATCTGGCGGGCCATGAGGCCGTCGGCATCGTCGAGGGCGTGCAGTCCAAGGGCGTGGGCACCTCGCTGAAGCACTTCGCGACCAACAACCAGGAGACCGACCGTCTGCGCATCAACGCGGTCATCTCCGACCGCGCGTTGCGCGAGATCTACCTGCCGGCCTTCGAGCACATCGTCAAGACCGCGCAGCCGTGGACGATCATGTGCGCCTACAACAAGCTCAACGGCGTGCACGCCTCGCAGAACCACTGGCTGCTGACCGAGGTGCTGCGCGACGAATGGGGCTTCGAAGGCATCGTCATGTCCGACTGGGGCGCCGTGCACGACCGTGCCGCCGCCCTCAACGCCGGCCTCAACCTCGAGATGCCGCCGAGCTACACGGACGACGAGGTCGTCCGCGCCGCCCGTGACGGGCGCATCACCCCGGCGCAGCTCGACAAGATGGCCGCCGGCATGATCGAGCTGGCCAACAAGTCCCGCGCCGCCATGAGCCAGGAAGGCTATCGCTTCGACGTCGACGCGCACGACGAGGTCGCCCACCAGGCCGCCATCGAATCCATCGTGATGCTCAAGAACGAGGACGCGATCCTGCCGGTGAAGAAAGACGCGAAGATCGCCGTCATCGGCGAGTTCGCGCGCACCCCGCGCTATCAGGGCGGCGGCTCCTCGCATATCACGCCCACCAAGATGACGAGCTTCCTCGACACACTTGAGGCGCGCGGCATCAAGGCCGACTTCGCCCCCGGCTTCACCCTCGACCTCGAGCCGCAGAACTCCGCGCTCGCCGTCGAAGCCGTCGAAACCGCCAAGGGCGCCGACGTCGTGCTCATGTTCCTGGGACTGCCCGAGGCCGCCGAATCCGAGGGCTTCGATCGCGAAAACCTCGACATGCCGGCCAAGCAGATCGAGCTGCTTGCGGCCGTCGCCGCGGAGAACCCGAACGTCGTGGTCGTGCTGTCCAACGGCTCGGTCGTCACCGTCCATCCGTGGGCCGACAAGGCCAAGGGCGTGCTCGAATCCTGGCTGCTCGGCCAGGCCGGCGGCCCCGCGCTCGCCGACGTGATCTTCGGTGAGGCGAGCCCCTCCGGCAAGCTCGCCCAGTCCATTCCGATGGATATCAACGACGACCCGAGCACCGTGAACTGGCCGGGCGAGGAGGGCCACGTCGACTATGGCGAGGGCGTCTTCGTCGGATACCGCTACTACGACACCTACGGCAAGGCCGTCGACTATCCCTTCGGCTACGGCCTGTCCTACGCCACCTTCGAGCTGACCGACGCCAAGGTGACCAAGACCGGCGCCAACACCGCCTCCGTGAGCGTGACCGTGACCAACACCTCCGCCGTCGACGGCGCCGAGACCGTGCAGGTCTACGTCGCGCCCGGTTCGTCCGAGGTCGCGCGTCCCGCCCACGAGCTCAAGGGTTTCGAGAAGGTCTTCCTCAAGGCCGGCGAGTCGAAGACCGTGACCATCGACCTGGACGAGCGTGCCTTCGCCTACTGGTCCGTGCGCTTCGATGACTGGCACGTCGAGACCGGCGAATACACGGTCGAGGTCGGCGTCTCCTCGCGCGACATCGCCGCCGCGCTGCCCGTCGAGATTGATGGCGACGGCAAGGCGCTGCCGCTCAACGAGTGGTCGACCTTCGGCGAATGGCGCAACGATGTCATCGGCGGCCCGATCGTCGCGGCCATGCAGGCCAAGGGGCGTGCCGGTGAGTTCGTGCAGCTGCCCGACAACGACATGATGAACATGTTCATCAACTCCATGCCCGTCAACAGCCTGACGACGCTGCTCGGCGAAGGCGGCAAGGCGATCACCGCCTTCATGCTCGACGAATACGCCAAGGCGACCGCCAAGTAAGGCGGAAGCCGTGTGACAGCGGCGGCGGGATGCGCGGCTTCGGGCCGTGTGTCTCGCCGCCACTGTCGCAGGCGACGCAATGCTCCGGCGGGGTATGCGCGACTGACAATGAGCCGGTCCAGTCATGCGCATGCCCCGCCGGAGCATTTTCCTATATATGGGTTGGGAAGTCAGCGCGTCGTGCCGCGCACGACCAGCTGGCAGGGCAGCGTCACCCCGATGGGTGCCTCGCCGTCGATCAGCCGCATAAGTCGGTCGACCAGATGCGTGCCGATCTCCTCGAAGGGCTGGCGCACCGTCGTCAGCGCCGGGTCGGCGAGCAAGGCGGCCGAGGAGTCGTCGAAGCCGACGATCTGCATATCGGCGGGCACATCTATGCCTCGCGCGCGCAGTGTCTTCATCGCGCCCACGGCCATCGCATCGGAGGAGACGAACACCGCGTCGATATCCGGGTGCGCGTCAAGCAGCTCGCCCATTGCGCGTTGTCCGCTGGCGACCGAGTAGTCGCCATGCACGATGCGCTCCTTGGCCTGCGCTCCGCAGGAATCAAGGAAACCGCGCACGCGGTCTCGCGTGCCGGAGGGGCCGTCGGGTCCCGCAATCATCGCAAGTTTCGTCGCACCGCGTTCGAGCAGGTAATCGCAGGCCTTGCGTGCGCTGCCGTAATCCTCGACATGCACATAGCTGACCGGCAGCGTTTCGTCGGCCGGTTGCTCGGCGACGACCGTGGGAATGTTCGCAGCGACAAGCGCGGCCAGCATCTCGCTCGAATCCTGATGCCAGGCCACTTGGATCACACCGTCGACGTGCCCGGCTTGGAGATAGGCGAGGTTGCGGCGTTCCTCGTCCTTGTCGTTGGTGGTCATGAGCAGAAAGGACAGTCCTCGCTTGCCCAGCTCGTCGGCCACGGCGCGCAGCAACGTGGCGAAGTTCGGGTCCTCGAAGAGCAGATGCTGGGGCTCGCCCAGCAGGAAGGCCACCGACCCGGCGCGTCCGGTGACCAGCGCGCGTGCATGTGTGTTGGCCACGTAATGCGTCTGCTCGATGGCGGCCTTGATGCGGGCCGCCGCGTCGTCGCTGACCCAGTGGTGCCCGTTGAGATAGCGCGACACCGTGGCGCGCGACACCCCCGCGATGCGGGCGACGTCATGGATCGTGGCTTTGCCGGGCTGATTCACATTCGTTCCTTCGTTCTGTGCGGCGTGACGCCGGGACTTATTCTAGCGGGGCATGACCGCGTGATGGGCAAAACGCGAATGCGACACCAGGGGCCTGTCCAAGGCTGTTTGCGCAAATCACAGATCGTCGCGCACGTCGAGTCTGCCGTCGGTGGGGAGCACTTCGGTGGTGGCGGGCGTGAAGCGGGTGTCCATCTGCGGGGTGCCGAAGTCGGGGATGCCGTCCTCGCGCCAGGAGATGAGCCCGATGCGTGCGTGGCGGTTCGGATCGAACAGCGGGTCGCCGAGGATCTCCACGTAGTTGCGGCAGTGGTAGACGAGCACATCGTCCCCGCCGGGCGTGGTGGTGAAGGAGTTGTGGCCGGGGCCGAACTGGCGCACGGTCTTGGCCGAGGCGAACACGGGTTCGGGGGACTTGCTCCAGCTGGACGGGTCGAGCAGATCGGCGTCGGCGTCGGCGGTGAGCATGCCCATCGCGTATTCCGGGCCGGTGCCGGAGGCGGAGAAGGTCACGAAGATCTTGTCGCCGTGCCTCAAGACCGCCGGGCCTTCCTCGACGATGAAGCGCACCTTCTCCCAGTCGAGCTCGGGCTTGGAGAGCATGACCGGCTCGGTCTCGAGCGTCCAGGGATTGGCCATGCGCGCGATGTAGAGGTTGGAGTGGCCTTCGATCGCCAGATCCTGCTGCGCCCAGATGAGGTATTGGCGCCCGTCGGTGTGGACGAAGGTGGTCGCGTCGAGGGCGAAGGTGTCCATGCCGGTGTCGACCTGCCCGCGTTCGGTCCAGGTGCCGTTGATCGGATCGTCGTCATCGCAAGTCAGCGCGAAGACGCGGTGCTGGAAGGTGTCGGCGGTCGGGTGGATTTCGGTGGTGTGCGCGGCGGCGAAGTAGACGACCCACTGGCCGTTGACGCGGTGGATCTCGGGGGCCCAGATGAGCTCGCTCATGGTGCCGGTGCCGGATTCGTGCTTGCGCCAGATGACATGCTCCTCCGCGGCCTGCAAGCCGGCCAGAGTGGGGGAGCGGCGCAGCGTGATGCGGTCATAGGCCGGGTATGAGCCGGTGAACAGATACGAGTCCCCGTCGCGCAGGACGAAGGGATCCGCGCGCTGCAGGACTATCGGATTGGGGAGCAATGCCATATGCGGTCCTTTCCTTTCGGCCGTCGTTGGCTCCTTCGAGAGCGACGGCGGTGTTCGCTGGTGTCTGTGGTGCGTTGTCTTTTTCCTTCTGCGGAATCAGGACTGTGCACGTTTTCAGTAACAGAATATAACATCTGTGACGATTGAATTTAAAAATGTTGGAATTATTGGTGTCTGTCGGTGTGTCATGGACTGGAAACGTGCACAGTCCGGTTGTGTGCGCAGATGACATGTGCGAACAGTTGGCGGATTCTGCCCATAGGTGGCGGATGTTTTCGAAGGTTCCTGGGGAACGCAGGGCGGAACGGTCTGGGGATAGCTCTTTCCCATTGCGGGGAGGGTGCGTGCCTTTGCGCTATCTGCCGACTGCGGGCCGAAGCCGCCAACTGTTCCGAGGATTCGGGGCTAGTTGTGACGACACGCCATAATTGTTGCATCTGCAACTGTTGCATATACTACATTATTTGTATGCTGACCGAATGGTAGGGAGGGCTATGTGCGAAGAGAATGAGGTGGCGGAACCCACGCCAATCGGCGTGTGCGTCAAAGGCCTGGCCAACCTCACCGCACGCTACTTAACCGCCACCATGCCGGATGAGGCCCGTGAAGCCACGGGCGGCAATGCGGAGATCATCATCTACCTGTGCCGTCATGAGGATCGCGAGATTTTCCCGCAAGACCTCGAACGTCGCTTCGGCCTGACCCGTTCCACGCTTTCGCGTGTGCTCGCGCTGATGGAGCGCAAGGGACTTATCGAGCGCGAGGCGGTCGAACGCGACGCGCGGCTCAAACGCATCGTGCTCACCGACAAGGCGCGCGAGCTCGAAGGCCGCATGCGGGCCAACGCCGACGACATGGAACGCACCATGTGCGAAGGGCTGAGCGAAGAGGATCTGGAGAGCCTGCGGCATTGCCTCGACGTGATGCGTGACAACCTCATCGCCACCGGCAAGGTGGGCGCGTGCCGTGGGTAACGACCATCGCGGCCGGAGGCTAAACGGTTCGCGGATGAGGAAAACAGACTGAGAAGACTCAAGTCTCATAGGGAAGGAAATAACAAGGATATGACTGAACGGAACCAATCCCGGTCGCCTGAGTCGACGGTTCCCGTCGGCGAGGGACGGGGAACGGAAAGCGGGCCCGAATCGGCGGCGCAAGCCCAGTCCCAGGGGAAGGCGGCGCGTCCGAAAGTGGCGAAGGCGCATCTGGTGCGCACACTGCTGGGCTCCCTGCGCGAATACAAGAAGGCGACGCTGCTCGCGCCGTTCTTCGTGGCCATCGAAGGCGTGCTGGAGATCGTCATCCCCACCGTCATGGCCGAGCTCATCGACCAAGGCATCACCGGCGGGCAGATGCCGGCCATCGTCAAATTCGGCGTCATCCTCGTGCTGTGCGCGGTGCTGTCGCTGATCGCCGGCCTGCTGTCCGGCCGGTATGCGGCCGTCGCCGCCGCCGGCTTCGCCAAGAACCTGCGGCACGACCTGTTCGAGAAGGTGCAGGGCTTCTCCTTCACCAACATCGACCGCTTCTCCACCGGCTCGATCATCACGCGCCTGACCACCGATGTGACCAACCTGCAGAACGCCTTCATGATGATCGTGCGCATGGGCGTGCGCGCCCCGATCATGGTCATCGTGGCCTGGGCGTTCTCCTTCCGCATCAGCCCGTCGATCTCGATGATCTTCCTCGCCGCGATCCCGGTCCTCGGCCTCGGCCTGATCGCGCTTGCCGCCTTCGTGCATCCGGTGTTCGAACGCGTTTTCCACACCTACGACGAGCTCAACAACGTCGTCGACGAGAACCTCGGCGGCATGCGGGTGGTCAAGTCCTTCACCCGCGAGGGGCATGAGGTCGGCAAGTTCATGCGCATCTCGCAGCGCATCTACAAGGACTTCCTCAAGGCCGAGCGCATCATGAGCTTCAACATGCCGCTGATGATGCTGTGCGTCTACACCTCGATGATCCTCATCGCCTGGCTCGGCGCCAACCAGATCGTCGCCTCCGGCAACAACGCCGCGCTGGGCCTGACCACCGGCGACCTGACCGCGCTGGTCACCTATGCGATGCAGATCCTCATGGCCCTGATGATGGTGTCGATGATCTTCGTGATGATCATCATCTCCGTCGCCTCCGCCGAGCGCATCTACCAGGTCCTGACCGAGGTCTCGACCGTCACCGACCCCGCCGACCCGGTCAAGCGGGTCGCCGACGGCTCCATCGAATTCGACCATGTGTCGTTCCGGTATTCCGACAATTCGGAGAAGCCGGTGCTCGACGACATCAACCTGACGATTCCCTCCGGCGCCACCATCGGCATCGTTGGCGGCACTGGCTCGGCCAAGTCGTCCCTGGTCCAGCTCATCCCGCGCCTCTACGACGTGACCGAGGGCTCGCTCAGGGTCGGCGGACGGGACACGCGCGACTACGATCTGGTCACCCTGCGCGACGAGGTCGCGATGGTCCTGCAGAAGAACGTGCTGTTCTCCGGCACCATCGCCGAAAACCTGCGCTGGGGCGATCCGAAGGCAACGGACGAACAGGTGCGCCATGCCGCGCAGCTCGCCCAGGCCGACGGTTTCATCCAGGAATTCCCGGACAAATACGACACCCATATCGAACAGGGCGGCACCAATGTCTCCGGTGGCCAGCGCCAGCGCCTGTGCATCGCGCGCGCCCTGCTCAAGAAGCCGAGGATCCTCATCCTCGACGACTCGACCTCGGCCGTCGACACCAAAACAGACAAACTAATCCGGCAGGCCTTCGCCACCGAGATCCCCGATACGACGAAGATCATCATCGCCCAGCGCATCGCCTCGGTCGAGGAGGCCGACATGATCGTCGTCATGCACGACGGACGGATCCTCGACAAGGGCACGCATGCCGAGCTGCTGGAATCCTGCGGGGAATACCGCGCGATCTACGAATCCCAGACCAAGGCGCAGGGCGAGGCGAACGAGGAAGGAGAAACGCTGTGAGCAAGAACACGTTCAACGAGCGCAAACCCAAGCCGGCCGCGCCCAAAGCCGCTCCCGGCACCATCAAGCGCATCTTCGGATACGTCCTCAAATACAAATGGCGCGTCGCGCTCGTCGTCTGCTGCATCCTGCTGTCCGCGGCGGCGCAGGCCGGCTCCGCGCTGTTCCTGCAGTCGCTGATTGACACCTATATCCTGCCGCTCGTCGGCGCCGCCGATCCGGACTTCAGCCCGCTGATCCGCGCGCTGACGCTGATGGGATGCCTCTATGTCTCCGGCATCGTGGCGGCGTGGGCCTATAACTGGATTCTCGTCGGCATCGCCCAGCGCACGCTGAAGGCGATTCGCGACGATATGTTCGCCCACCAGCAGGAGCTGCCGATCCGCTATTTCGACACGCATGAGCATGGCGACATCATGAGCCATTACACGAACGACACCGACACGCTGCGCCAAGCGATCACGATGTCGTTCCCGCAGATGTTCCAGTCGATCATCTCCTGCGCGGCGGCGCTGGTCTCGATGCTGTGGCTCTCCGTGCCGTTCACGGCCTTCGTGCTCGTGTTCACCGCCGTGCTGGTGGTCGTCGTGAGGTTCATCGTCTCGCGCTCCGGCCGCTACTTCATGAAGCAGCAGTATTGGATCGGCGATGTCAACGCCTTCGTCGAGGAGGCCGTGGGCGGCCAGAAGGTCATCAAGGTCTTCAACCACGAGCCCGCCACCCAGGCCGAGTTCGACGAGAAGAACGAGGCGCTGTTCGAGGCGACGTCCTCGGCCAACACCTATGGCAACATCACGATGCCGGTCATCGGCAACATGGGCTATCTGCTCTACGTGCTGCTCGCCATCGTCGGCGGCATCGCCGGCATCGCCGGCTGGGGCAACTTCGGCCTGTCCGGCGCCGGCACGCTGACCCTCGGCACCATCGTGTCGCTGCTGACGCTTTCGCGCTCGTTCATCAACCCGATCGGCCAGATCTCCATGCAGTTCAACATGGTGATGATGGCCCTGGCCGGTGCCTCGCGCATCTTCGCGCTGATGGACGAGCCGGTCGAGGACGACGGCGGCACCGTGACGCTGGTCAACGTCGAGCTTGGCGAGGACGGGCGCACGATGCGCGAGGTCGACCACGAGACCGGCCACTGGGCATGGAAGCGCGAGGAAGGCGACGACGGCACGCGCTCGCTGGCCGCCGCGCATGCCCTCTCGCCCAAGGCCGCCGAGGTCGCCGCCAAGGCGCGCGAGCAGGCCGTCACCTCGCCCGACGGGCGGCTGACGCTGCTGCGCGGTGACGTGCGCTTCACCGACGTGTCCTTCGGATACAACCCCGACAAGCCGGTGCTCCACGACATCACCTGGTTCGCCAAGCCGGGCCAGAAGATCGCGCTCGTCGGCGCCACCGGCGCGGGCAAGACCACGGTGACCAACCTCATCAACCGCTTCTACGACATCCAGGAGGGGCAGATCCTCTACGATGGTATCTCCGTCAAGGGCATCCGCAAGCCGGATCTGCGTCGGTCCCTCGGCATCGTGCTGCAGGACGTGAACCTGTTCACCGGCACCGTGATGGACAACATCCGCTACGGCCGCCTCGACGCGACCGACGAGGAGTGCATCGCCGCGGCGAAGCTCACCAACGCGGACGGCTTCATCCGCATGCTGCCGCAGGGATATCAGACGGTGCTGGAGGGCGACGGCTCGGGCCTTTCGCAGGGCCAGCGCCAGCTCATCTCGATCGCGCGCGCCGCCGTGGCCGATCCGCCGGCGATGATCCTCGACGAGGCGACCTCCTCGATCGACACACGCACCGAGGAGGTCGTGCAGGCCGGCATGGACAACCTCATGAAGGGCCGCACCGTGTTCGTCATCGCGCACCGCCTGTCCACCGTGCGCAACTCCGATGTCATCATGGTGCTCGACCACGGCCGCATCATCGAGCGCGGCTCGCACGATGAGCTCATCGCGCTCGGCGGCGAGTACTACCAGCTCTACACCGGCGCGGTCGAGCTGGAGTAGGCGCCAACACACGACATAAAATCTCTCCCTTTTCTCATACTGAGCGCGATGCCGTGGTGAGAAAAGGGAGATTTTCGTATTCGGCTCTCTTTCCGCGTCGCGGAATAGAGAATCAATGGCGCCCGCGCCCGTCCGTTCAGCTGGTGACGACGACCTGCCAGTGGTTGCCCCAGCGGCGGATCTCGGCGGTCAGGCCGCGCGCGACAAGGTGCGCATGCCAAGCCGCGGCCACGACGAACGAGCGGTAGGTGCTGATGCGAGGTATGTTCATCTTCACTTCCTTGTGAGTTGTGGGCGCGTGGGCCCGTCTTACCCTGTCAGGGCTTGCAATGGTTTGGTTATAACGGTTTTTGAAACCGGTCTGTGATGGGATCACTCACCATCAGCAGTCATCATATCAAACATTTTTCGTGTTCGTTTTCATGCTTTAATGAAAGCGCGATTCTTCCCATGGGGCTTGGAAGGTTCAGGTTTTTCTGCCACAGGGGAGCGTCACGCTTCCATTTGAGCGTTCTGGCGGCTGGGTGTGCATGACCAATTTCCTCGGCCATGCCGTGCCGGTTCCCGCGGGCGAGGTCATGCTGGCCTCCGAGCCGTTGGGCGACGATGGCTTGCTGCCATCCGACGTCACCGTGTGGGTCAAGGTCGGTGACTGACTGTAAACACCGATTTTAATATACTCATATATTATTAGTTATCACTTGTTTTGGCTTATATTGATAATATATGAGTATGTTTTCTTTGCTTGATGAACCCCTGCCAGGAGAGGTGGCCGCGGCGATTTCCTCGCGTATGGTCGAGCGTCGCAAGGAGCGGGGGATGACGCAGGCGACGCTTGCGGCGACATCCGGAGTGTCCCTGGGGTCTTTGCGTCGCTTCGAGCAGATCCATGAGATTTCGTTGGGGTCGTTGATCGCCGTGGCATTCGCGCTGGGATGTGAATCCGATTTCGACGCGCTGTTCGCAACGCCGCACTACGGCACCCTCGAAGACGTCGCGGCCGCCGTGAAAAGAGGCCGGGCGTGAACGCCGCGTTCCCCGTCGTCGACCAGGTTCGGGTCTCGTTGCACGGCTGTCCCGTGGGGCGGTTGATGATGTCGCCGCAGCGTACGCTTGCCTTTTCCTATGACGGCTCGTGGTTGCGCGACGGGTTTTCCATCAGTCCTTTGAGCCTTCCGCTGCGGGAAGGCGTGTTCATCGCCAAGAGGGATCCTCTTGACGGCATGTTCGGCGTGTTCGATGACAGCATGCCGGATGGCTGGGGTCGTTTGCTGACCGATCGTCTGTTGCGTCGACGGGGCATCGATCCCAATTCGGTCGGTCCGTTGGCGAGGCTGTCCATCGTGGGCTCCGGTGGCATGGGCGCGTTGGAATATCAGCCTGAAAATGTGCTCGAACGGCACGGTGGGGCGGGCGATCTCGACGATATCGCCGCCGAGTGCGCTCGGATGCTGGCCTCGGATTTTCCCGATGATCTGGACAGGCTGTTCGCGCTCGGAGGCTCATCCGGCGGCGCGCGGCCGAAGATCCTCACCGCCATCGACGGCGAGGAATGGATTGTCAAATTCCCCTCTTCGGTCGATGGGACGGACATCGGCCTGCGGGAATACCGGCTGTCAAGATTGGCGGGGGAGTGCGGCATCGAGATGCCCGAGACGAGGCTGTTCCCCTCGAAACAGTGCCCGGGCTATTTCGGTGTGAAGCGCTTCGACCGGTTGCCTGATGGCGACAAGGTCCATATGGTGTCGGCCGGCGGGCTGCTCGAGACCTCGCATCGCATCGCCAACCTCGACTATGGTCTCCTGATGCGTCTGACCATGCGGATCACCGACGGACTGGCGGATTGCGAGCGGTTGTATCGTCTGATGTGCTTCAACGTGTTCATCGGCAATCGCGACGACCATGCCAAGAACTTCAGTTTTGTGTTCGACCGGTCCTCGGGTAGGTGGCATCTGTCTCCGGCCTATGACCTGACCGAGAATCCGGGGATCAATGGCGAACACACCACGTCCGTGAACGGCAAGGGCAGGGGCATCGCGATCGCCGACATGGCGGATATCGGCATGCGCGCGGGGCTTGCGCGCAACGTGTGCCTGTCCATCGCCAACGGCATCCGCGACACCGTGGCGGCCGCCGGCATTGAGCCCAAGGACTGATGCCGGCGGTGCTCCCAGGTGATGCCATTGGGCAATCTGTTGGCGGTTTTAGCCTTCTGTTGGCGGTCATGTCGTGCCCCTGATCCCAGGCTGCAGAACAAAACGGCTATTTCCGCCGATTTGCAGGAGCGGTTCTTCGGGCTCTGCTGCGCCGGCCGCCAACAGAAGCCCAAAACAACCAACAGTTTGGAATCCGGCTGCCGTCTCCAGCGCTTTTCCCCGGCGTAGGCTGAGATTGCTGTGAGCATCAAGAGAGCCGTGCATGGCGGGAGGCGGGCGCTGATGTTGCTATATCACGGGAATCCCAACGAAGTGTGCACGCCGATATATGGCTACGGTGAGGATCGACACGACTATGGTCGCGGGCTCTACCTCACGGCGGATGCCGAGCTTGTCAAGGAATGGGCGGTGTGCCGTCCTGATGCCGCGAATGGCTGGGTCCACCAGTATGAGTTGGACTGCGATGGTCTTGCCATCTTGGATTTTCAGCAGCACGGTGTGTTGGCTTGGCTGGCTGAGAGGATGGTTTGACTCCCGTTCCCTATGCCGAATTCAACGCCAAGTACAATCAACGAGACGCCATGGCACGTCAGAGAATGCGTGAACTCATTGATTCCGATGCGAATGCGGTGACCACGGTGTTCAGCACCTTGCTGACCGATGCAAAGAGGTGATGATGATGCGCGCATATGCGGAGGCGTATTTGGCCGATGTGGTGGAGAGCCAGGGCAAACTCTTCGACTTTGTCGCGCAGGAATTCCCGGATAAAGACACGGTCGATTTCATCACCGCCTATATGGCCAGCAAAACACGGGCGAGTATCGATCAGGCGCAAGCGTATGTCAGCACTATGAACGCCCGGGAATTGTGGGAATACTTCTCCAAAACCGAGGGATATGCGTTGCTTCCGGGAAAGGCGCTTGCCGGTTTCATGCCGGACTGGATCGGTGAATTCTATGCGTATTACCAATGGTATTACAATATTCCCAGCGCAGAAGTGGTGCGCAGGATTCCCGTGGATTTTCTGAGGAAAGCCTATTACGGACTTCACGATTTGGAACTTGATCTGGCAGTGCGAAACGTGGGCGATGCATGACCGGCATCGTATGTTTCCATAATCCAAATGGACAGAACGGATATCTAAGCAATTGGTATCTTTCCCCGTTTGCCGTGGATGGCATCGGCTTCTCCTCGATGGAACAATTCATGATGCACCGCAAAGCGGCGTGCTTCCATGATGATGCAACGGCAGAGCGCATTCTGGTCACGGATGATGTGGCACGTATCAAAGCACTGGGCCGGTTGGTGTCGAACTATGACGATCATCGTTGGAATGGCGTGCGACAAATCGTGGTATACGAAGGTTTGCTGGCGAAATTCAGCCAGAATCCGGAATTATTGCGGCAGCTGAAGGACACCGGGAACGCCTTGCTCGCCGAATGCGCGGTCAAGGACCTTATCTGGGGCATCGGATTATCCATGACCGATCCCGCAAGACTTGACCCCGCTCAATGGCGTGGACGAAACTTACTTGGCTACGCCTTGATGATGGTGAGGGCAAAACTCTAGCTGGCATAGGTAAAACAATGGCGAGACCGACGCGGAGCTGTCCGGCCGGCGGTGCTACTATATCCACCGTTGTGAGGCGATGATCCGTTATCAGCGGGGAGTCATCGGAAGAACGGGGCGGCGGTCGCGCGGCCCTCAGTAGAACCGACGGGACCGGCCCGAGACAGCCGGAACAGTAAGGGGTCGCGCATCCCAGGGGAGACCCGAAGAGGGCGCGGCAAACGAGGTGGTACCGCGGTGCACAGGGCAAGCGAAAACAGCCCCGAGACATCGTCCTCGTGCGATATCAACGAAGCGACGCACGAGGAGAACAGCGGTGAGCGACACCAGCGACAAGAACGTGTATCCCAAGGCCGCGGTCAGCGAGGCGACCGAGCATGTGGCCCCCAATCCCAGCTTCCCCAAGCTGGAGGAGGCGGTCCTCGACTACTGGGACCAGGACGCGACCTTCCAGAAGTCCATCGAACGGCGCGAAAGCGGCGACCATAGCCAGAACGAGTTCGTCTTCTTCGACGGCCCGCCCTTTGCCAACGGCCTGCCGCACTACGGCCATCTGCTGACCGGTTACGCCAAGGACGTGATCCCGCGCTATCAGACGATGAAGGGCCACAAGGTCAACCGCGTCTTCGGCTGGGACACCCACGGCCTGCCCGCCGAACTCGAGGCGCAGAAGGAACTCGGCATCGACTCCGTGGACGAGATCCACGAGATGGGCATCGAGAAGTTCAACGACGCCTGCCGCGCCAGCGTGCTCAAATACACCAACGAATGGCAGACCTACGTGCACCGTCAGGCTCGCTGGGTCGACTTCGAGCACGGCTACAAGACCCTCGACATCCCCTACATGGAATCGGTGATGTGGGCCTTCAAGCAGCTTTACGACAAGGGCCTGGCCTATCAGGGCTACCGCGTGCTGCCGTACTGCCCGAAGGATCAGACGCCGCTGTCGGCGCACGAGCTCAGGATGGACGCCGACGTCTACCAGGACCGTCAGGACACCACCGTCTCCGTCGCCGTCAAGCTCAAGGACGAGGAGGACGCCTACGCCGTCTTCTGGACCACCACCCCGTGGACCGTGCCCACGAACTTCGCCATCGTCGTCGGCGCCGACATCGACTATGTCGAGGTGCTGGTCAAGGACGGCAAATTCGCCGGCAAGAAGTTCTATATCGGCAAGCCCCTGCTGAAATCCTATGAGAAGGAGCTCGGCGAGGACTACGAGATCGTGCGCGAGCTCAAGGGCGCCGAGATGGCCGGCTGGCGCTATTGGCCGGTGTTCCCGTTCTTCGCCGGCGATGACGCGCTGGCCGAGGGCGGCGTTCCCGGTCCCAACGCCTTCCAGATCTTCACCGCCGATTACGTCGACACCGTCGAGGGCACCGGCCTGGTCCATCAGGCCCCCTACGGCGAGGACGATATGGCCACGCTCAACAAGCACGACATCAAGAGCGTGGACGTGCTTGACGAGGGCTGCGTGTTCAACTCTCTGTGCCCCGAATACGAGGGCATGTATGTCTTCGACGCGAACCTGCCGATCCTGCGCAACCTGCGCGCCGGCGACGGCCCGCTGGCGTCCATCCCCGAGGAGCGCCGCGCGATCCTCTTCCAGGAGAAGAGCTACGTCCACTCCTATCCGCACTGCTGGCGCTGCGCCACGCCGCTGATCTACAAGCCGATCAGCTCGTGGTTCGTCTCGGTGACCAAGATCAAGGACCGTCTGCTGTCCCACAACCAGGAGATCAACTGGATCCCGGGCAACGTCAAGGACGGCCAGTTCGGCAAGTGGCTGGCCAACGCCCGCGATTGGTCCATCTCGCGCAACCGCTTCTGGGGCTCGCCGATTCCGGTGTGGGTCTCTGACGATCCGGCTTACCCGCGCGTCGACGTCTACGGCTCCCTGGAGCAGCTCAAGGCCGATTTCGGCGACTACCCGCGCGACGACAAGGGCGAGATCAACATGCACCGCCCGTGGATCGACAAGCTCACGCGCGTGAACCCCGACGATCCGACCGGCAAGAGCCATATGCACCGCATCACCGACGTGCTCGACTGCTGGTTCGAATCCGGCTCCATGCCCTTCGCGCAGTGCCATTACCCGTTCGAGAACAAGGACTGGTTCGAGACGCACTTCCCGTGCGATTACATCGTCGAATACATCGGCCAGACCCGCGGCTGGTTCTACCTGCTGCACGTCATGGCCACCGCGCTGTTCGACAAGCCCGCGTTCAAGAACGTGATCTGCCACGGCATCGTGCTCGGCTCCGACGGCCAGAAGATGTCGAAGCACCTGCGCAACTATCCGGACGTCAACGGCGTGTTCAACGACTTCGGCTCCGACGCGATGCGCTGGTTCCTCATGTCGTCCCCGATCCTGCGTGGCGGCAACCTCATCGTCACGGCCGACGGCATCCGCGACACCGTGCGCAAGGTGATGCTGCCGGTGTGGAGCTCGTATTACTTCTTCACGCTGTATGCGAACGCCGCCAATGGCGGCGCCGGATTCGACGCGCGCACGCTGCGCGCCGACGAGGTCGCCTCGCTGCCTCAGATGGACCGCTACCTGCTGGCCCGCCTGCGCCGCCTCATCGAGACGACGCAGCGCTCGCTCGACGAGTTCGCGATCTCCGACGCCTGCGACGCCGTCTCCGACTTCATCGACGTGCTGACGAATTGGTATATCCGCAACACGCGCGACCGCTTCTGGAGCGAGGATGAGTCCGCGTTCAACACGCTCTACACCGTGCTCGAGGCGTTCATGCGCGTGCTGGCGCCGCTCGCCCCGATGGAGGCCGAGACCGTGTGGCGTGGTCTGACTGGCGGCGAGTCCGTGCATCTGGCCGATTGGCCGTTCCTCGCCGACGCGAAGACCGGCGAGCCGACCGAGCTGGGCCGCGTGCTGCTCGCCGACGATGCGCTGGTCGATGCGATGGAGAAGGTGCGCGAGGTCGTCTCCGGCACCCTTTCGCTGCGCAAGGCCGAGCAGATCCGTGTGCGCCAGCCGCTGTCGAAGCTCACCGTCGTGGTCGAGGACCCGGCCGCCGTCAAGGCCTACGAGGAGATTTTGAAGTCCGAGCTCAACGTCAAGTCCATCGAGTTCTCGACGCTCGAGGACGCCGCCGCGCACGGCCTCAAGATTGTGCGCGAGCTGCGCGTCAACGCGCGCGTGGCCGGCAAGCGCCTGCGCAAGGACGTTCAGTTCGCGATCAAGGCGTCCAAGTCCGGCGACTGGCATGTGGATGCCTCCGGCGCCCCGGTCGTGACGATTCCCTCGGGCGAGGTGGCGCTTGAGGAAGGCGAATACGAGCTGATCAACCAGGTCGAGGAGGAGGATGCGGCCGAGGCCGCCGCCTCCGTGTCCGCGGCGCTGCCGAACGGCGGCTTCGTGATCCTCGACACCGCGCTGACCGACGAGCTGGTGGCCGAGGGCTATGCCCGCGACGCGATCCGCGCTGTGCAGGACGCCCGCAAGGCCGCCGACCTCGACATCGCCGACCGCATCTCCCTGACGCTGACGGTTCCGGCCGCCGACGCGCCCAAGGCCGAGGCCTTCAAGGATCTCATCGCGCATGAGACGCTGGCCACGAGCCTTGAGGTCGTCTCCTCGGCGGAGGTCAAGGAGCTGTCGGTCGAGGTCGCCAAGGCCTGATTCCCAACAGCGAATCGTTCTCATTAGGAAAAGTGCGAGCGAGACGCTTTCGGAAACGAACAAGGTTGGCTTGGTTTTCGCTGAAACCAAGCCAACCTTGGCATTTGTGCGATTGTGCGATTACGTGCGTTTGTCCGCACTTTTCTTAATGAGAACGATTCGCTGAAAGAGGCATATGGTGAAGCATATCGTCGCAGGCATCGTCGCGCACGTCGACGCCGGCAAAACCACGCTTTCCGAGGCGCTGCTCTATCGCTCCGGCGGCGTGCGCAAACTCGGGCGCGTCGATCACGGCGACGCTTTCCTCGACACCGAGACGCTCGAAAAGCAGCGCGGCATCACCATCCACGCCCATCAGGCGCGCGTGACGACCGACGGCCTCGAGCTCACCCTGCTCGACACCCCGGGGCACGTCGACTTCGCCGCCGAAACCGAGCGTGTGCTCTCCGTGCTCGACTATGCGATCGTCGTCGTCTCCGGCGTCGACGGCATCCAAGGCCATACCGAAACGCTGTGGCGTCTGCTGGGCCGATACCATGTGCCGACCTTCGTCTTCGTCAACAAATGCGATGCCGACGGCTTCGACCGGGATGCCGTGCTCGCGCAGCTGCGCCGCAGGCTGTCCGACGCGGCCTTCGCCTTCGGTCCGGCCGGCCCAAGCCAAGACGAGCTGGAGGACATCGCCACGTTGGACGAGGCGGCGGCGGACGAATATCTTTCCGAGGGCAAGATATCGACCGGGCGACTGCAAGCGATGATCGCCGACCGCACGCTTTTCCCGGTGTATTTCGGCTCGGCGCTGAAGCTCGATGGCATCGACGAATTCATGGCCGGACTCGAGACCTACGCCCGCGAGCCCCTTTGGCCGGCGGATTTCGGCGCGCGGGTATACAAGGTCTCCCACGACGCGCAGCACAACCGCCTCACCTGGCTCAAGGTCACCGGCGGCTCGCTCAAGGCCAAGTCGACGTTGGATGGTTCGGACGGCCAGGAGAAGGCCGACCAAGTGCGCGTGTATAACGGCGCGAAATTCGATATCGAGCAGGAGATACCCGCCGGCGGCATATGCGCCGTCACCGGTCCGACGCGCACGTTCCCGGGGCAGGGGTTGGGCGCGGAGCCGGATGCCGGCGCGCCGAGCCTGCAGCCGGTGCTGACCTACACCGTGCTGCCGGGCGGCGCAGACGATGGCGAGGGAGCGTCGGTGCCGTCTGGTGCGCCGACGCAGGAGACGCCGCGATTCGACGACCTCACCCTGCACAAGGTGCTCGCCGCCCTGCGCGAGCTCGAGGACGAGGAGCCATTGCTCCACGTCGCCTGGGTGTCGCGGCTCGGCGAGATCCATGTGCAGCTGATGGGCGCGGTGCAGCTCGAGATCATCCAATCCACGCTGCATGAACGTTTCGGACTCGAGGTGTCGTTCGGCCCGGGCGGCATCCTCTACCGCGAGACCATCACCGCGCCGATCGAAGGCGTCGGCCATTTCGAACCGCTGCGGCACTATGCCGAGGCGCATATCCTGCTCGAGCCCGGCGAACCGGGGACGGGTATCGTCGCTGCCTCAGCGCTGAGCGAGAACGAGCTCGACCGCAATTGGCAGCGGCTCATCATGACCCATATGCGCGAGAAAGAGCACTTGGGCACGTTGATCGGCGCGCCGCTGACCGATATAAAGATGACGCTGGTGGCGGGCAAGGCGCATCTGAAGCACACCGAGGGCGGCGACTTCCGCCAAGCCACCTACCGCGCGATACGGCAGGGGCTGATGGAGGCCCGCGCCGGGGTCGTCGGGCGCCCGTCCGCCGAGCAGATCGAGGCCGTACGGCCGGAAGGTGCGGAGAAAGACGGTGCATCCGGCAAAGATTCCGATGGGCGTTCCGTTTCCAAGGAGGAGCCATCGAATACGGCGAATGCCAAGCGTGGCATTGCGTCGTCGGCTGCGAAGAGCGGAACGAAATCCGGTGACGCCGATGCCGCCGATATCTCTTCCGACGCCGCTGCGGAAGCAGTTCCCGACTTCGGCCCCGGCAATTGCCGCGTGCTCGAGCCGTGGTATGCCTTCCGCCTCGAAGTGCCCTCCGAGATGCTCGGCCGCGCGATGAGCGATATCCAGCGCATGGCCGGAACCTTCGAACCGCCCTCGGATGACGGCGACTACGCCACGCTGGCGGGGGAGTGCCCCGTCTCCGAGATGCGCGACTATGCGATGGACGTCAACGCCTACACGCATGGCCACGGCCGCCTGTCGGTCACCTTCGCCGGCTACCGCCCATGCCACGACGAGGAGCGCGTCATCGCCGAGGCGGCCTACGCCCCCGAATCCGACCTCGAGAACACGCCCGACTCCGTGTTCTGCGCGCACGGCGCGGGCTACCCGGTCAAATGGTATCGGGTCCCCGCCTTCATGCACCTCGATTGGGGCGCGCGGAGCTGAGACGGCGCCGGGACAAGACACAAGACATTCGCGAAGGACCCAGGGTGGGAATATGACGACGATTTACGAGACGCAGCCCGAACGCACCGATCTGCCGTTGGTGGTGATGCCGGCGGTGCTTGATGCCATGCTGGCGCCGATGAAGGCGCAGGCGGCGCGGCTCAAGGACAAGGCGCGCGTGAGGATATACGAGGAGTTCACGAGCGACGACGACGTCATCGCGGAGCGTCTGCGCGGCGCGGACGGATTGTTCGTCGGCGGATACCATATCGACGACGGCCTGCTGCGTCGCATCAGCGGGGGAGCGGCGTCCGCCGATGGCGGCGAGGCCGGCCATGTGCGGTGCATCGTCTTCTGCGGCACCGGCGTGGCCAGCTATGTCAACCTCGCCCTCGCGCGCGAACTAGGCGTCACGGTGTGCAACGCCGAGCATTACGGCGACGCCTCGGTGGCCGAGCACACCTTCGCGCTGATGCTCGAACTGACGCGCCGCGTCGGCGAGCTCGACCGCAACGTCAAATCCGGAAACTGGGCGTGGAAGGGCGGCGATGGCACGCAGCTGGCCGGCAAACGCCTTGGCATCATCGGATTGGGCGGCATCGGGCTGGCCGTCGCGCGCATCGCGCGGGCCTTCGGCATGAAGGTCGCCGCCTGGCGCTCGCCCGTCGGTCACCGCGACTTCGACGCCCTCGGCATTGAGCCATATGATTCCATCGGCGACCTCATGGAGGCCTGCGACGTCGTATCCATCCACCTGCCGCTGATCGAGGGCGCGGGTGGCACGCAGGGGCTGATCACCGCCGCGGACCTCGACCGGCTGCGCTCCGGGGCCATGCTGGTCAACACCGCGCGCGCCGAGGTCATCGAACCCGGCGCGCTGCTCGCCCGCCTGCATCGCGGCGACGTGCTCGCCGCGCTCGACGTCTATGACCGCGAGCCGGTCCGCGCCGGCGATCCGCTGTGCGCCATCCCCGGCATCGTGCTCACGCCCCACGTCGGCTGGCGCACCGACGCCGCCTTCGAGGAGCTGACCCGTCAGATGGTCGACGATATGATCGGCTTCCTGCAAGGACGTGCGGTTCGGGTCGTGGCGTGAGCAGTCTCCGGCGTGATGGGCATGTCGGTGACAGCGGTCGGTCCGAATACGGTTTTCCGCAACCTGACGAAGCCGTTGCGGAAAACCGTACGCGAAGGCCCCTCTCCCGTTACGGTTTTCCACATACCGTCCGTTGCCCTGCGAAAAACCGTACTCAACACGCATGTTTCCGGTGCGGTTTTCCGCACATCCTCCGTCGGCGTGCGGAAAACCGCACCGATGGACTCACGCCATGTCGTAGCTCTGCTCGAAGAACAGACGTTCCAACCGGGTGACGTTCCGGAACACCTTGGCGTCCGGGCCGTCGGGGTCGGGATCGGCGTATTCATTGACCAATGCGATGAGATCGCCGACCCAGCGGCGGAACCCCTCGCCCTCGTGCAGGTCGACCCAGCCCTTGTGCGCGGGCACCTGCTGCGTCACGCCGGCGTCGACGGTGCGCTTGGCCCATCCCAGATACACCCATTCCATGCAGCACAGCGCGGTGATGGTCTCGCCGAAGGAGTCCGACGCGCGCAGACGCGCCAGTTCGTCGCAATATTCCTTGTTCGCGGGCGTCTGTGGCGTGCGCTCGTATTCCTCGTCCGTGATCGAGTATGCCTTCAAAAACCCGCGGAAGTACGGCGCCTCCTCGGAAGCGAAGAATTCCTGCTGGCGCAGCAGCATGGCCTTGGTCTCCTGGCGCGGCGCCAATTCGATGATATGGTCGAGCAGACCCGCGTTGAAGAACTTGAAATCCTGGATGAGATAGAACTTGAGCACCTTCTCGGGCAGCGTGTCGTCGAGCATCTCGTCGACGTAGCGCGAGTTGACCGCGCCGAGCCAATCCCCGGCCGCGGAGACGTAGAAGCGGTCCGCCGTCGAGCCGGCGGTCGCGCCGAGCCAGGCCCAGTCTCCCGAGTGGACGGCCTCGACGTGCGGAATGTGATGGTTGGGTGTTGCGGTGGTCATATCGGTCCCTTCTGCCGGTTCGATGGTTGACCGGGGATGGGCGGAACCGCATGCCACTCCCTGCGCCGGCATTGTCCGGATCAGGTTCGAGGGTCAGCCCGAAGGCACTCTCAGCGGCAACCGTGCGGTTGCGCTCCCCTGTGGTCGGGTTCAGTCTACGCTGAGGGACGGGACGTCGCGCGACGGCCTAGGCGCCTTGGGCGTAGCGCAGTCGTTGGTGCAGGGCTTCGGTGCCATCGGTGGCCCCGGCCGTCGTCCAATGCGCCTCGCCGCCGAATAGTCCCGCGTTGTCGAGGACGTATCGCCGCATCCATTCGAGGCACTGGTGCGTCTGGATCGCATCGCTCAGCGCGCGGTGCTCCTCGGTGTCGGCGATGCCGAAGCGCTGGATGAGATCGACGAGCCGGTGCTTGCGTTGGGCGGGGAACAGGGCCCGGCTGATCTGCATGGTGTCGTAGTCGACGCAGGCGAAGGCGCAGCCGGCGACGCGGCGCGCCGCATGGTCGAGGAAGCGGATGTCGAAGCTCACGTTGTGGCCGACGATCGGCAGGGGGAGGTTTGTCGCTGTGTCTTCGGTAACTTCGTCGACGTCCATGCGGCGGACAGTCGCGCCGTCGACCGCGTCGCTCGCCGTGTCGTCCGCCAGCCATGCCAGGAATTCGGGGAATGCCTCGTCGATCGGCGCGCAGTCGGCGACCATGGCATCGTTGATGCCGGTCAGACGCACCACCTGTGCCGGAATCGGCGTCAACGGATTGACCAGACGCTGGAAACGGTCGACTATGGCGCCGCCGCGCACGCGCACCGCGCCGATTTCGGTGATGCGGCAGGAATTCGGATAGAAACCGGTGGTCTCCAGGTCGAGCGCGACGTAATCGCGGGGGAATCCGGTTCCGTCCCCGTCCGACGCGCCGTTTTCCGTCGCTCCGTACACCGCAGCCATATCTCTCCTTCCCGCCGTATCAAACGGTTCATATCGTAACGTAACGCGGTCCCGCGCCGTGTCTCCGTGCGCGGTGCCGATGCCGGTATGGTCCTCGAACGTATCGCCGAGCGCGGAGGCATGGGCGGACGGGGCGGCCGCCGGCGGTTCCGATATCGCGGCGCGGGAGGAGGCTTGGCTGCCTATGCGTCGGTCGGGGTTCGCGCGGGCCAACGGCAACGGTCGCAGGGGCTCGGTTGCGTTCGCGTCGGATGGGAGGGATAACGCCCTATAGGCAAGGCGTATAGCAACGCCGTTCCATTACGCGTCGCGTGTGGTTATGGTGGGAACCACTGGCGCGGCAGGGGGTCGCGCCGAACACATACGCAAGGGGGTGCCATGGCACGTTTCAACACTCAGCTGGTCCACGGCCTGCCGGTGAACGACAACATCACCGGAGCCGTCAACCCGCCGATCTACAACTCCACGACCTATGCTTTCGAATCGGTCGAGGCCATGCCCCGCTATGACTACGCCCGCTCCGGCAACCCGACCCGCGAGTTCCTGGAGCGTCAGATCGCGCAGCTCGAACACGGCACGCGCGGCTTCGCCTTCGCCTCCGGGCTGGCGGCCATCCACGCGGTGCTCTCGATCTTCGAGCCCGGCGATCGCATCGTCGTGGGCCGCAACATCTACGGCGGCACCTATTCGCTGTTCCACGAGTTCTTCTCCCGCTGGGGGCTGTCGGTCGAAGCGGCCGACACCCATGATCCCCAGACCCTGCGGGACGCGGTGCAGGGGGATCGCGCGAACGGCGTCGCGCCCGCCAAAGCCGTCTACTTCGAAACCCTGACCAATCCGCTGCTCGAGGTCAACGACGTGGCCGAGATTTCGCGCATCGCCCACGAGGCCGGCGCACTGTCCATCGTCGACAACACCTTCGTGACGCCGTATCTGCAGCAGCCGCTCGACTTGGGCGCCGATGTGGTCATCCATTCGGCGACCAAATACCTCGCCGGCCACTCCGATGTCAATGCGGGTCTGGTCGTCGTCAGGGACGAGGACCTGGCGGGGCGCGTCTATTTCGCGCTCAACCGGCTGGGCGGCGTACTCGCTCCGGCCGAATGCGACGCCGTGCGCCGTGGCATCCAGACGCTGGCCCTGCGCATGGAGCGCCAGCAGGAGAACGCGCTGTCGATCGCGCGCTATCTGCTCGCGCATCCGCTGGTGAAGACCGTGCACTACCCGGGCCTGCCCGGCGGACATGGCGACGACACCGCGCTCGCGGCCAAGGGGCTCAAGGGCTTCGGCGGCGTGCTGAGCTTCGAGGTCGTGCCCGGCGTCGATCCGGCCATCATCCTCGACAGCCTGAAGGTCTTCCGTCTGGCCGTTTCGCTGGGCGCCGTCGAGTCGCTGGCCGAGCTGCCGTGTCGCATGACGCATTTCGAGCTGCCGCGCGAGGAGCGCCTCAAGGTCGGCATCACCGACGAGCTCATCCGCCTGTCCGTCGGCATCGAGGACGTCAACGATTTGATCGAAGATCTGGGACAGGCCTTTGACAAGGCGTATGACGCGCTCGACGCGGGCCGCGGCGCCGCGGACGACGCCGACATCGACGCGCTGTCCGATATCCGGGCGGTGGCCGTCTGAACTGTGGCGCGGGTCCCGCGAGCCCGCGTCGTATATGGAAAATCACCGAACACAAATTCGATCATATGCCGCGCAGCCGCGAGGGGAATCGGTGCGAACGTGCGGCGACAGGGGGAAAGAACGAACCATGGCAACGACACAGCAATTGGACACCGAACTGCGGGAATGGTACCGCTGGTTCCACGGTCATCCGGAACTGTCGTATCAGGAATTTGAAACCACGGCCAGGATCCGCGCCATCCTCGAGGAACATGGCATCGAGATCCTCGACTCGGGCCTCAAAACCGGTCTGGTGGCCGCGATCCGGGGCTCGCAGGACGGTCCGGTGGTGGCGCTTCGCGGCGACATCGACGGGCTGCCCATCGACGAGGCCACCGGTCTGTCCTATGCTTCGCGGAACAAGGGCGTGATGCATGGCTGCGGCCATGACTTCAACCTGAGCGTCGCGCTCGGAGCGGCACTGCTGCTCCAGGAGGAGCGCGAACGACTGAAGGGCACGGTGAAGGTGATCTTCCAGCCCGCCGAGGAGGGGCGCGCCACCAAGGAGCAGCCCACCGGAGCCGTGCAGGTCATCGAGACCGGCGTGCTGGACGATGTGCGGGCCTTCTTCGGCACGCACGACGCGCCCGGCGAGGTCGGCGGCATCTATCTCAAGGCGGGCGGTGCGAGCGGCGCGGTGGACAAATTCGCCGTCACCGTGCGTGGCCGGGGCACGCATGCGGCGTCGCCGACCGGCGGCGTCGACGCGGTGCTCGCCGCGGCCGCCATCGCCCAGGCGCTGCACAGCGTCGTCAGCCGCGACATCGATCCCACGCATCCCCGCGTGCTGTCGGTCACCCATATCGAGGCCGGCAAGGCATGGAACGTGCTGCCCGAGACCGCGTTCCTCGAAGGCACCGTGCGCACCAGCGAGGCGGAGGACCGGCAGATCGCCAAGCAGGCCGCCCTGCGCGTCATCGAGGGGACTGCCGCCGCCTACGGGGCCACGGCGGAGACGATGTGGTTCTTCGGCTCGCCGTCCGTGCAGAACGACGCCCACTGGACCGAAGTGGCGCGCCAGGCGGCCGCGGACGAAGGGCTCGAGGTGTTCGAGGGCAAGGCCGGGCTCGGCGGGGAGGACTTTTCGTATTACCTCGACAAGGCCCCGGGCGTCTTCGTGCGCATCGGCGCGGGCGCGACCGGTGCCGCGCACTCGCCGTCCTTCGCCCCCGATCCCGCGGGCATCATCGCCGGCGCCAAGCTCTTGAGGAACCTGGCCGAAAAGGCCTTGGACGAACTCGCATAAGCCAAGACCGGGTAAGTGATGAGCGGTGCCATCAAGGCGCCGCTCTTTTGTCAGTTGCAGTCGATCTGGCAATGATTGTGCGTCCCGATCTCACAAGGAGACCGGGACGCACAATCATTGTCGTCAGTATGCCTCGGCGATGGCCTGGTCCAGATCGGCGATGAGATCGTCGACGTTCTCCAGACCTATGGACAGGCGGATGAGGTTGTCGGTCACTACCGCGGCCTCGCGGTAACGCGTCGGCACCTCGCGATGCGTGATGCGCGCCGGATTGACGATCAGCGAGCGGGCGTCGCCGATGTTGGGAATATAGGTGAACACCCTGACCGCATCCATGATGCGGGAGACGTGGGTTTCGTCCCCCTCGACGAGGAAGGAGAGGATGGTGCCCACGCCGTTGGGCAGATACCTGCGTACCAACGCCTCCTGACGGCCATCGTCGTTCCGAAAGACGGCATCGGGATGGTCGGTCCGTGCATCGGCTGCCAGAGCCAGCCCTGAATAGTTCACCTGCGTGACATGCGGGGTGTGCGTCAGATGCTCCGCGATCGCCGTGGCGCTTGCGACCTCCTGTCGCACGCGCTGTGGCAGCGTCTCTAGGCCGATCAGATGCAGATAGGCGTTGAACGGGCTTTCCACCGCGCCGAAGGTGCGTAGGTATTTCGTGCGGATGCGCCGGATGAACGCCTGCCGGCCGAACGCGGAGACGAAGCTTTTCCATTCGCCGTTCCGCTCGTCGCTGATGACCAACTCGTCTTGCGTGAGTTGGGGGAACCGTCCGTTGTCCCAGTCGAAGTTGCCCGCGTCGACGATGACACCGCCGAGCGCGTTGCCATGGCCGGTGATGCCTTTGGTCGTCGAATGCACGACGATATCGGCGCCGAACTCGATCGGGCGCAGCAGATAAGGCGTGGGCACCGTGTTGTCGACGATCAGCGGGATGCCGTGATCGTGGGCCAGCTTGGCCAATGCCGCGATGTCGGTGACCGCCGTGCTGGGGTTGGCCACGGATTCGGCGAAAATGCAGCGTGTGTCCGGTCCGATGGCGGCCTCGACCTCATCCAGGTCGTTGATGTCACGTACGAAATCCGTATGGATGCCGAATTGCGGGAAGAATGTCTCCATCGCATCCACCGAGGCTCCGTACAGGTCGGTGGGGGAAATGATGCGTCCGCCGCCTTCGGCCGCGCACAGCAGCGCATACGATACCGCCGCCATGCCGGAGGCGACGGCCACCGCGGACTCGCCGCCCTCGAGCACCGCCAGGCGGCGTTCCAGGATATCCACGGTCGGGTTCGCCACGCGGGAATAGGAGAATCCCTGTCGCTGCCCGGCGGCCAGCGCGTCCCCGTTGAGCGCGTCGGCCATATCGAAGGCCGCGGTGGCGTATATCGGCACGCTGGCGGCGTGCTTGTTGGAATCGATGTCATATCCGGCGTGCACGGCGTCGGTGGCGAATCCCCTGTTCATATCTTCTGATGGCCCCCTTGTATGTATCCGGTGTTCTTGTGGCACCGGTGTGCGCTGAACAACCTATCAGGATGCGGCTGGCGGCTGGCGGTGTGGGGGATAGGGAAAATCTATCGATTGTGCGAATGCGCGGCGACGGGGCCGATTGTCAAGGCGTTCAAACTTTTGCGTATGACGGCGGGGCCGTGGCGCCCGTCGCGCCGTCATATGATGCAGACATGGCGGACAGGGGGAACGACTTCCGCCTTGCAATGAAAATATACGGAACCTCGTCCATGGGGATATCGAACGAGAAGGGAATCGATATGAATGCAATCGTAGGAAAGACCATCCGAACCGTCGCGGCGGCCGTCGCCGTCGTGTCCGTCGCCGTGGGCCTCGGCGCCTGCGGCTCGAGCGCCAGCGCGTCGGGAGGCGACGCCGGCAAGCAGATCAACGTCGGCACCTCGCCCGGACCCTACAGCGAGTTGTTCAAGAAGGGCGTCGCCCCCGTGCTCGAAAAGCAGGGATATGACGTCGAATACACCAACTTCTCGGATTTGCAGACCGCGGACATCGCGCTGAACGAAGGCAGCGTCGATCTCAACGTCGACCAGCACACCGCCTATCTGAAAGCCTTCAACAAGAACAAGGGCGGCGATCTGACGGGACTGACCCCGATTCCCACCGTGCCCGCCGGCCTGTATTCCCAGACGCACAAATCGTTGGACGACATCGCCAAGGGAGACCTGATCCTCATCTCGCAGGATCCGTCGAACCTGTCGCGCGGACTGCGTCTTCTGGAGAAGATCGGATGGATCACGCTCAAGGCCGACGCCGACCCGGTGACCGTCACCGTCAACGACATCGCGAAGAATGACAAGGGCCTCGACATCAAGCCCGTGGATTCCGCCACCATCCCGCGCAGCCTCGGCGACGTCGATTACGCCGTGATTCCCGGCAGCATCTCCTACAGTTCCAAGGTCGATCCCAAGCTGCAGCTTGCGCAGGAGACCCTCAAGCCCGAATACCTGCTGCAGGCCACGGTCAAGCAGGGTGACAAGGACAAGCAGTGGGCGAAGGACGTCGCCGCGGCTTATCGGTCCAAGCAATTCCTCGACTACCTCGACAAGAACAACGCCAATGACTATTGGTTCGTGCCCGAGGAGCTGCGGCAGTGAGCGCATCCATCGTCTTCGATCACGTCAGCAAGACCTTCGCGACGAGGAACGGCGAGTTCAAGGCCCTCGACGATGTGAGCTTCGAAGTGCCCGAGGGCTCGTTCTTCGGAGTGATGGGTTCCTCCGGTGCGGGCAAGTCGACGCTGATCCGCACCGTCAACGGCCTTGAGCGACCGTCCGACGGCACGGTCACCGCGCTCGGCCGCGATCCGGATTCCCTGGACAAGCATGGCTTGGCGGAGCTGCGTCGCAGCATCGGCATGATCTTCCAGCAATACAATCTGCTGGCGTCCAAAACCATCGCCCAGAACGTGGCCATTCCGCTGGTGCTGGGCCATGCCTCCCCGCAGGACATCAAGGCCCGTGTGGCGCAGGTGCTTGAGCTCGTGGGCCTTGCCGACAGGGCCGAGCACTTTCCCTCGCAATTGTCGGGTGGGCAATGCCAGCGCGTGGCCATCGCCCGCGCGCTGGTCACCAACCCGCGGATCCTGCTTTCCGACGAGGCCACCAGTGCGCTCGACCCGATCACCACGCGACAGATCCTCGATCTGCTCAATGACATCAGCGCGAAGACCGGCATCACCGTGTTACTGATCACCCATCAGATGAGCGTGATCGCACGCGCCTGCCAACAGGTCGTGGTGATGGCCGGGGGCAAGGTCATCGAACAGGGAAAGGTCAGCGAGGTGTTCTCCCACCCCGCGCATGATTTGACCCGGCAGTTCGTGGAAACCGTGATTCCGCGCCAGCTTCCCGAGGAATTGACGACGCGCATCGAGGCAGGCGAGGAATCGACGGTGGTGCGCGTCCGCTATCGTGCGGATGCCGTGCGGCATATCGTCGATATCCTTGGGAGCGCGGTCCATCCCGAGCGCATCAATCTGCTGCACGCCAATGAGAACAGGCTGCGCGACATGACGCTGGGACAGTTGGTGCTGGGCCTGGAGGGGCTGCCGGCCTCGGATGCCGCGGACGGGGACGCGCTGCGCAGGCGCTTGTCCGCCGTCGAAAACGATGATTTGGAATTCGAGGTGCTTCATGTCTGATTTTCTTGATTCCACGGTCACCTTCGACCAGTATGCGGAGGCGTTCGGCGACACGCTGTACATGGTGTGCATCGCGCTGTTCCTGGGCGCGCTGATCGGCATTCCGGTGGGGGTGGCGCTGGCCATCACACGTCCGAACGGGTTGCTGGAGAACCGCGTGGTGTATCTCGTGCTCAACACGGTGGTCAATGTCATCCGTTCGGTGCCGTTCATCATCCTCATGGTGGCCATCATGCCGTTCACCCGTCTGGTCGTGCACACGTCGATCGGCACCAACGCGGCGATCGTGCCATTGGTGGTGTATGTCGCGCCCTATATCGGCCGGCTCATCGAAAGCGCCATCCTCGAGGTGGATCCGGGGATCTACGAGGCTGCGGAATCGATGGGGGCTGGCGTGGCGCAGACCATCCGGTATTTCATTTTGCCCGAGGCCAAGGGATCCATCGTCCTGGCGCTGACCACGGCGTGCATCGGTCTGATCGGCGCCACCGCGATGGCCGGCACCATCGGCGGCGGTGGCGTGGGCGATCTGGCGATTTCCTATGGATACCAGCAATTCGATTCCATCGTCATCCTCATCACGGTCGTCATTCTGATCGCCGTGGTGCAGTTGGTGCAGTCCTTCGGTAATTGGTATGCGCGTCGCTCGCGGCATGCCGAGACCCACTGAGTCACGCGTCTGCTAGGTTGGAAGGCATCGTCCGCTCAATGACATGACGAAGGGAGCCGATATGGCCGACAATGCAAGCATCGAATTCTACGGGGCCGCATGGTGCGGCGACTGCCGCCGTGCCAAGGCGACGCTGGACCGGCTCGGCGTGGCCTATGACCACCACGACATCGAGCACGAGGAGGGCGCGGCCGAGCGCGCCGTCGAGATCAGCGGGCAGAAGCACATCCCGGTGCTGCTCTTCTCCGACGGCACCGTCTTCGTCGAGCCCACCAACCCGCAGCTCGAGGCCAAGGTCAAGGAGCTCGGCTTGGTCTGAGTCGTTCTGGGCAACACAACGGTTCGGGCTGCAGACTGCCCTCGAGCTCGAGCTCGAGCTCGAGCCTTGCCTTGAGTTCGGCGCATGCCTGGCGAATGCACGAAGGGTGGCCCGCGATTGATGTCGCGGGCCACCCTTCGTTCGCGTGGGTCGGGTCCTATGAAACACAGGATGCTCCGTCCCCTACTTCCAGACCGATTCGAAAATGGCTGGCTCGTAATCTTCACTTTAGGATGCATCGGTGACATGGGCTTGGTATTCAGCGCAAGGCGAATACTTCGTCAAGAACCTTCTCGTCAAGGAATCGATGATATTCCGTCTCGCCTTCCATGGCGTTACCGTAGGCACCGAGCACTTGGTCGGGAATCCAGACCAGTGGCTCCTTGTCGGCCTTGACATGTCCGAGTTGGATCTTGGAAAGCACATGGGATTTTCGAAGATAGTTGCGTAGATTCAGATCTTTCTGATCCAAGTCCGGTCCTCTGCTTTCCATTCGGTATTCATCTATGCAGTCGACCTCGAGCGCGGTCAGCATGCGCTTGAGGCATTCCCGGCGTGCGCGTTCGAGTTTCTCCGGCGAGGCGCGCGTCCCCACGATGACGGTATGAGTCGCGTCGAGTGCGTTGATGGTGTGGATGGACACCCATTGGTGCGCGCGGTCCATGTCGCGCCAATGTAGCTTGTTCGCGTGCCGTGGTTTGAGGGCGGTCAGCAACTCGCACGCCCGGTCGACATCCGAGTGCACGACGGATGCGCCCAACAGGTACACCGGTCTTTCGAAGCCTTTGCTCCGTATGCTTTCGTCGCCCCATGCCGTCGTCATCATCGACCCCCTTCGATTGGGCAATCGTTGGGTTCAGAGACTAGTCCTGCCATTCCCGAGTCGTCCATTCGAACCGGCCGGTGTGGTCGGAGGCTGTTCTCTAAGGGCGTAATCCGATGACGACTCTTACATACCGTTGCGGTGAAATGGGTGCACCGTCTATGCCATGCAATTTGTGTCAAAACGCAACGAAGGACGGCCCCGCGATTGGTGTCGCGAGGCCGTCCTTCTGGTTTGCGCTGATTCGTGTGGAAACCGAACGAACCAGCGCAAACCTAGTTCTTGCTCACCTGGTCGAGCAGCGGAACGTTGTCGTAGCCGAACTGCATGTTCTTCACCTGCGGCGTGGTCGCGAAGGTGGCGTTGAGGCTCCACAGCGGGATGTTCGGCAGATCCTTGAACAGGAGCTCCTCGCCCTGCTGGTAGTACGACGCCGCTTGGTCGGCGGTGGGGGAAGACAGCGCCTTGTCCATCAACGCGTCGAAGTCGGGGTTCTTGTAGTCGACGAAGTTCGCGCCCTTGCCATCCGCGCTGGAGGAGGCGTAGAGCTGCACGAGGTAGTTGTCGGCGGCCGGGTAGTCGGCGGACCAGCCGTTGAGATACGGCGTGTCGATCGTCTTGCTGGTCAGCGAGTCATAGAACTGGCTCCACGTCGGCACGGACACGGCCTCGGTTTCGATTCCGATCGCCTGCTGGATGGAGTTCGCCATGGCCTCGGTGGCCTCCTTGTAACCGGAATGGTCGGCGGCATAGGTGATCTTGAGCGGTCCCTCCCACGGGGAGATGGCATCGGCCTTCTTCCACAGCTCCTTCGCCTTCGCCGCGTCGTGGTCGAGCACCTCGCGTCCCTTGAGGGAGTCGGAGTATCCGGGGATCGGCGGGGCCAGGAAGTCGTCCGCGGGCGTGGCGGTGCCGGAGAAGATCTTCTCGGTGGTCTCGTCGCGGTTGATGGCCAGCGACATCGCCTGGCGGCGCAGGCTGCCCTCCTCGGAGCCCCAGGCGAAGTGCTTGAGGCGGCCGGGGATGCTGAGGTACTGGATGCTCGATCCCGGTTCGCTGTAGGCCTTGACGTTCTTGTCGGCCTTGAAGGTCTTCAGGGCCGAGGCGGGCACGGTGGAGATGTCGAGGTTGCCGCCCTGCACGTCGGCGTATGCGGCCTTGGTGTCCGTGTAGGCGCGGAATTCGATGCCCTCGTTCTTGATCTTGCGTGGGCCGTTGTAATCCGGGTTGGGGGAGATGCGGATCGACTGGTTGTGCTCCCAGGAGTCCAGCTTGTAGGGGCCGTTGCCCACCGGCTTCTCGCCGAAGGCCTTCGGATCCTTGTAGAAGGATTCCGGCAGGGGCGAGTACGCGGGGTAGCCGAGCATGGTCGGGAACGTCGAATTGGGCTGGCTCAGCGTGACGACGAGCGTCGTGTCGTCCTGCACGTCCAGGCCCGACAGCTGCGCGTTCTTGTCGCCGTTCTCGTCCTGCAGCTCGTCGTATCCCTTGATCGAGGAGAAGAAGGACGAGGCGAGCTGTCCGTTGGCCGCGTTGGCGGTGTAGCTCCATGCCTTGGCGAAGGACTCTGCGGTCACCGGGGTGCCGTCGGTGAACTTCCAGCCGTCGTTGATCTTGATCGTGTACTGCGTCGCGTCGCCATTCGGCTCGATCGACGAGGCGACTTCGTTGACGGTCTTGCCGGTGCGGTCATAGGAGACCAGCCCGGAGAACAGTTCGCGCAGCACGATGATCGTCGCGGTTTCGTTCGTGTTGCCGGGCACGAGCTTGGACTTCGGCTCGAAGCTGGCATAGGAGACGAAGTTCGCCTGCGTCTCGTTCCCGTCGCTCGCCGTTCCTTCGCCGCCGGCTCCGCAGCCGGACAGTGTCAGCGCGAGCGCGGAGGCCGCCGCGATGGCCGCGGCCGCACGTTTCGTGATGTGCATGGGGTTCCTCTCTTATCTGTGAAGCGAATCTCGCTTTTCACCGTGTCAAGGATACCCTCGAAACGCGTGTTTCGTCGTCGGCGCCTCACGATGTGGGACGGGCGCCTCGCAGCGTCCGCGCGCCGTGATCGCGGGCCGCTATTCGTCCACAAATGTCGACGATTCGCGTGGGATGATGGCCGGCGAAGCGCGGCGCCGATACACTGGAAGACGGTGGGCGGCGGATCGCCGCCGTCCCGGACCCGAAGGAGGGGATTCATATGGTCGCAGGAGCAGCCGCCGGCATGGTCGGCCTGATCATTGCCATCGTCGTGATTGTATTGCTCATAGCGCTGTTGTTCGCGGCGATTTTCATCGTGCCGCAGCAGCAGGCCTATATCATCGAGCGATTCGGCAAATACCTGAAGGTGCAGTTCGCCGGCATCCATGTGCGCATTCCGTTCGTCGACCGCATCGCGATGAAGACGAATATGCGCGTCAACCAACTCAACGTGCAGTTGGAGACCAAGACGCTCGACAACGTGTTCGTCACGGTCGTCGCCTCGACGCAGTTCCGCGTCAATCCCGAGAACGTCGCCACGGCCTACTATGAGCTGCGCGATCCGGCCGGTCAGCTGCGCTCCTATATGGAGGACGCGCTGCGCTCGGCCATCCCGGCGCTGACGCTCGACGACGCCTTCGCCCGCAAGGACGACGTGGCCTTCGACGTGCAGAAAACCGTTGGCCAGGAGATGGCGCGCTTCGGCTTCACTGTCGTCAAGACGCTGATCACGGCCATCGACCCGTCGCCGCAGGTCAAGAACGCGATGGACTCGATCAACGCCGCGCAGCGCGAGAAGGAGGCCACGCGCCAGCGCGCCGAGGCCCAGAAGATCCAGATCGAGACGCAGGCCGCCGCCGAGGCCGAGAAGACCCGCCTGCAGGGCGAGGGCCAGGCCAACTACCGCCGCGAGATCGCCAACGGCATCGTCGACCAGATCAAGAGCCTGCAGAACGTGGGCATGTCGATCACCGACGTGAACAATGTCGTGCTGTTCAACCAGTATCTCGACGTGATGCGCTCGCTGTCCGAGTCCGGCAACACCAAGACGGTGGTGCTGCCCGCCTCCACGCCCGGCGGATACCAGGACCTCTACGAACAGGTCACGAAGGCGATGCTCACGGCTTCGGAAACCAAGTAGGTTCCGCTTTCATGCTCCCCTGACAAGGGGAGCATTTTTTAGCTTTCGAGGAAGGCGGGAATGGCCTCGGCGGCGGCGTAGCCGGCGCGATACATGCGCTCCAGCCCCTCGAAGGTCTTGGAGAGCGTGCTCAGGCCATAGAGATCCTCGGGGGCGAGGATAAGCGCGCGTCCCTCGACTTCGTATTGCTTGGCCAGCGCGACCTCGTCGTTATACGTCTGGTACCGGTCGCGCAGGCGTTCGGCCGCCTCGGGATGCGTGCGCTCGAGGATCTTCGCCGGGCCCAGGTCCTTCTTCTGTTCGCGGGGCACATCCTTGAGGCGCGTGAGGACCACGACCACGCGGTCGTATCCATCGTCGATGGCCTTTTGCACCGGAATCGGGTCGGCGATGCCGCCGTCATAATACGGTACACCGTCCACGACATACGGCTCGCAGGCCACCGGCACGGCCGACGAGGCCTTGATGATGTCGAAATCGTCGTATCGGATGCGCGACTTGTCGAAATACTTGGTCGAGCCATCCTCGGCGTTGCAGGCCACGACCGTGAACCCGGTCGGATTGGCCATCAGCGCCTCGTAGTCGAGCGGGTCCTCGCCGTCGTGGTTGCTCAGCGTGCCGTAGATGTAGTCGAGATTCGCGAAGTTGTGGTTCTTCACGAAGCTGTCGACGCTTGCATATTCTTTGCGGAAGGCGTACTTCGTGTAGAAGGTGTGGTTGCGGCCGTGCTGGCGCGCCAGATAGGAGGTGAGGTTCGCGGCGCCCGCCGACACACCGTAGCAATGGTCGAAATCGATGCCGTCCTCGAGCAACCGGTCCATCACGCCGCAGCCGAAGATCGCGCGGAATCCTCCGCCCACGTCGATCAGCGCCGTCCTATGTCCGTTGGTTCCACTCATGCCGTCCATCCTTCCCATATGCGCACAGCCGATGTTCGATTGATTTGAGCTTACGTGCGATATGCGGACAAGAGTCAGGAGCCGCCGGAGCGGAAGCTCAGCCTTCCCGGCCCTCCAGCAGTTGCCGGGCAAGGGCGGCGATGCGCTTCGACGGGTCGGAATTGGACAGCTCGACCGAGCCGGTCTGCGATTCGGGGGCGAGCTTGCCCAAGGACTCGAGCACGACGCCCAGATGGCGCACGGTGCCTTCGTTGCCGTCGATGATCGCGGCCGTGGGCGGCAGCAGCTCTTGGAAATAGTCGCGGTAGAAGACGAAATGCGTGCAGCCGAGCACCACCGCGTCGATGGAGGAGAGGTCGTAGCGGTCGAAATACCGGTGCAGCGTGTCCATGACGAGATCATGGTCGCCGAGCCGCCCGGATTCGACGATATCGACCAGCCCGGGGCAGGGCTCGGGGAAAATCGTGTGATCGGCCTTGAAACGGCCCATGAGGGCGGCGAATTTGCGTTCGCGCAGGGTCAGCGGCGTGGCGGCCACGATGACGCGCTGACGCATGCCATGCCCGCGGTCGCAGGCGACCTTCAGGGCCGGTTCCATGCCGATGATCGGAATGTCGTAGGCTTCGCGCAGCGCCTCCACCGAGGCGGATGTGGCGGTGTTGCAGGCGATGACGATGGCCTTGGCGCCCTCGCGCACGAAGCGCTCGACGATGGCGAAGCTCAGTTCCCGCACCTGCTCCGGCGTCTTCGTGCCATAGGGGGCGTTCGCCGAGTCGCCGAAGTAGAGCACGCGCTCATGCGGCATGTCCCGCCGGATCCGCCGCGCCACGGAGATGCCGCCCAGCCCGGAGTCGAACACGCCGATCGGTGCCGAAGAAACCATCCTGCCTCCCTTGTCCGCTGACCAGCCTACTCGGCCCGCCGGCCGGATGCCGGGCGCGACATGGGCCCTCGCCCGACGCTCGCGTATGCTGGCTGCATGAGCATTCCCGAGCATGTCGTCAAAGCCCACGCCACCGGCAACGATTTCGTCGTCTATGCCGATCCGGACGGCCGTTTCGAGCCGACCGCCGACGAGGTGCGGTTCCTATGCGACCGTCACTTCGGCATCGGAGGCGATGGCCTGATCCGCCTCGCCCGTCCCGAGGACGTGTCCGATTTAAGCGCCGAGCAGATCGAGGCCTGCCGCGAGGGCGGGGCCGAATGGTTCATGGACTATCGCAACGCCGATGGGTCTCTGGCGGAGATGTGCGGCAACGGCACGCGCGCGATCACGCTGTTCGCGATGAAGTCGGGGCTGGCCGGGGAAGCCGAGGCGTTCCGGCTCGGCACTCGCGCCGGCGTCAAGGTTCTGGTGCCGTTGGGCGATGTCGAGCCCTATGGCCGTGACGTGCTGCGCGTCGATATGGGCGCGTGGCATATGGGGGAGAAGGACGCCTATGAGGTGACGATTCCGGGGACGGATGGCTCGGCGCGCGGCACTTTCGTCGATATGGGCAATCCGCATGTCGTGGCGGTGCTCGGTGCGGCCGATGGGGCCGATGGCGTGGACGAAGCGGTGCGCGCCGCATTGCCCGCCTCCACATTGCCGGATGTGCCGGAACTCGATCTGGCCACCAAGCCGGTGGTCGCCCCGGCCATCGAATCCGATCAGAACGTCGAATTCACGCGTATCGACGGCATCGACCGCGCCGAGAACAGGGGAAGCGCCACGATGCGCGTCAACGAACGCGGCTGCGGCGAGACGCTGTCCTGCGGCACCGGACTGTGCGCCACGGCGATCACATTGCGCGCCCACACCGGCATCGACCATTGGGACATCACCGTGCGCGGCGGCACGCTGCGCGTCGATGTGAGCGACGACGCCGTGTCCCTGACCGGCTCGGCCACGCTGGTCGGGCGCGTGGAGCTAATGGGACGCGAGTAGCGCGCAGGCGGAGCCTCAGGCGAACAGCGCCGCCCCGTATTTGAACACCACCAGCGCCGCGATCGCGACGATCCACAGCACGTCGACCATCAGATCGAAGTTGAGCCGGTAATACCTGCGCAGACCATTCGCAGCGTGCCCGGCGGGCAGCTCCTGCACGGTCACCGTGGCATGAGAGAAGGCCATGAATTGCACGGTGGTCGAGGCCATCAGGCACAGGCACCACGGGCACAGCGCGTTGATGACGAACATCGACTGCGAGGTGAGCCAACACGAATACGCCAGCGCGGCCAGCGACCCCAGCCAGGTGCAGGTCGCGAACCAGCGCGGCACCGTGACGCGCGCCAGTCCGAGCACGGCGATGGTGACGAACACCGATTCGGCCGCGATGCCGAAGAAGGCGTTCGGATAGGACAGTCCGCCGAATTTGATGATCTCCGACTGCCAGGATTCCGCCACGGTCGAGCAGGAGAGCACCTGATTGACGTCGCAGCCGAGCTGCGCCTCGGGATGGCGCGCCAATTGCAGCGTCTCCGCGGCGAGCACGAAGGAGACGACAAGCGCCATGGCCGAGGCGAGCAGCGCGACCAGATAGGTCCAGGTCGCCCGGTGCCGCGCCCCGGTGGGCAAACCCTCGTCGAGAACGGTGTCGGTGCCGGCCATGGAGACCTCCTTGTGACGGATGCGTGTGCTGCCACAACCTTAGCGCATCGCCTCCTCCGTTCCCGGTGGGGGATGGAAAAGGGCTAGGATAGGCGTATGACGCGATACGAGATTCCCCGCGTGCCGCCGACGGCCGGCTGGGACATCCATTGCCACACCGTGTTCTCCGACGGCACGAAGACGCCCGCCGAATTGGTGTCGGAAGCGAAGGCGAGGAGACTCAGGGGAGTCGCCATCACCGACCATGACACGACCGCCGGCTGGGAGCAGGCGGTCGGTGCCGCGCGGGCCGAGGGCATTCCCCTGCTGCGGGGCAGCGAAATCACGGCCGATGACGAGCATGTGTCGGTGCATATGCTGGGATTGCAATACGACCCCGCGGATCCGGGCATCGAGACGTTGTTCGCCCGCACGCGCGAGGCCCGCCTCAAGCGCACGAAACGCATGGTGGAGCTCTTGTCCCGGGATTATCCGATCACCTGGGACGATGTGATGGCGCAGGTGCGCCAAGGATCGCGCACGACGGTGGGGCGTCCGCATATCGCCGACGCGCTGGTGTCCGCGGGCGTCTACCGCACCCGGTCCGAGGCCTTCGCCGGCGCGGTGTCGGCCGGCAGCAAATACTATCTTCCCACGCCCTCGCCGACCACGCATGAGGTGGTCGCGGCGGTGCGCGGGGCCGGCGGCGTGTGCCTGATCGCGCATGCGGGGGACCCGAGCCGCAACCGCCATTGCCTGTCGGACGCGCAGATCGAGGCGTTGGTCGCGGAGGGACTTGACGGCCTTGAGGTCTGGCACCGCGGCAATCCACCCGAACAACGCGAACGGCTGCTCGCCATCGCGCGTCGGCACGGGTTGCTGGTCACCGGTGGCTCGGACTGGCATGGCGCCGGCAAGCCGAACGAGCTGGGCGAGAACCTCACCGACGACGCCACGGTCGCCGAGATCATCCGCCGCGGCGCCATCGAAGCTATCTAGGCAATCACAGATTGCCGAAGCCGACGGCGTGCTTGGTTTCGGAGCCGACGATGGCGTAGCCAAGCGCCTTGGCCGGCACAAGGATGCGACGGCCCTTGGTATCGGTCAGGTCGATGACGCTGCTGAGCGCCATGGCTTCGCCGATCTTCTTGCCGATCTCATCGGCGGTTTCGTCCGATTCGAAGGTCACGGCCTTGGCGACGTTCTGGATGCCCAGTTCGATGTTCATGGTTCCTCCCTGTGGGTTCGTGGGGTTATGGCTTTGCTTCGGGCTCAGGCCTTCGGCAACGATTCGTGCGTGTCGTGGGTCTCGTCGGCCGCGGCGTCAGTCGTGTCGGCCGCGTCGCTCCCGTCGGGAACGCCGGTGGTGTCCAACGGATCATATTCGTCCATCGGCTTGTCGTCGGCGTCGAAGCCGTCGAGTCCGGCGCGCGCGTCGCGCAGCGCCCGTTCCTCGCGCTCGAGCAACGGTATCGCGATGGTCGGCGCGTCCACCGCGGTCGTGGCGTCGGGGGTCGAATCGTCGGCATAGCCGCCGACGGTTGAGTCGCCCGTCGCACCGGCCTGGGAAATCGTCACCGTGGCGGCCTGAGTCGCGGAAGCGGGGCGGTCGGCGGTGTCATCGAGCCGCACTTCGTTCGCCGCTTTGATCTCGGAGGAGCCGGTGCGGTCCTCGTGCGCGGCGTCGTTCGACGACACGGCGGTCGAGCCGGTGGAAGCTGGGTTGCGGCGCCAGCGTTCGCGCTCATCGAGCAGCGTGCTCACGGTGATGGTGGAGGGGTTATGCGCGGAGGCCGCCGCGGAATCGCCCGTCTCGTCCGCATCATCCGTGGAGCCGGACTTGGAGCCGGATCCCGGGGCCGCTGCGCCGGAGGCGGCCCCGGCGTTGACTCCGCCCGCCGGGCGCGTGCGGCGCATCACTTCGCTCAGCTGGTGCGCCAGCCGTTCGACCTGCGCCTTGAACTCGATGATGCGGTCGTTGTCCCCTCGGTTCAACGCCTGGATGAAATCGCCGACCTGCTCCATCTGCAGCCATAGATTCGCGCGCAGCATGATGAGATCGTCGAGCCGGGCGCCCATCATGCGTCCGTAGGATGCGAGCACCGCGTTGCGGTGGTTCTCGTCGAGCTTGGCGAAGATCCACGCCAGGTCCTTGGCCGGGTCGTTGACCTGCATGGCCTGCCAGTTGCCGATGGCCGTGATCGTCGATCCGGAGAAGAGGATGTCTCCGCTGGTGAATCCGCCGTGCACCGGGCAGGTGGAGAACGACCACAGTCCCTCGGTCTCGAGGATGGACGCCCAGCTGGTCGTGATTTCGGACGGAACGTGGCCGGCGGCGCGCAGCCGCTTGATCCATGCGGTCAGCTGCGCCCGGATCTGTCCGGTGGAGAAGACCGGGTATTTCCCCTCCTCGAGGAAGGATGGATTGAGACGGTGTATCGCGCCGATGGCGGTGCCCACGGCGGAGCAGTCGTCGAGCGTGAGCAGATCGAGTTCGCGCGCTTGCCCTTCGGTGTGCTCGCCGATGAGCACGGCGACGCCGCCGGTGGCCGACCGCTCCGATTCCCCGTCGTCATAGGCGACGACGCGGCCCAACGCGAAGCCAAGGCCGCCGGTTTCGCGCGCCTCGCGCAGGGTGCGGGCCGCGCGCACGCGTCCCCTGAGCCGTCCGCGCCCATCGACGGCGGTTGAGGCGCACACGTCGTAGAGGTGCCCCGCCGTGTCCTGGACCACGGCCCGGTCGATGCCGTGCTCGCTGTCCGCCGCGACGGCATACGCCCCTTCGCGCACGCCGGCCAGGGCCGTCCCAGGCATCACGGCGGAGGCCAGCGCCGCCAGCGTCAGTTTGTTTCGTTGAGTCACATCTCCACCCTAATACAACCCGGCCGCAAAAGCCGCATCGCGGACGGTGTGGGAGGCATGGAACCGCCCTTTCGCGTGGAGGCGGAGCGAGGCGGGAATGCCGCGAGGGGCAGGGCGGCTGTCACAATGGGGCCCATGACGGCATCGGCGGACGCGATTCTCGAGGGACTCGACGACGCGCAGCGACAGGCGGCGTGCGCGCTCGAGGGGCCCGTGCGCATCGTCGCGGGCGCGGGAGCGGGCAAGACGCGCACGGTGACGCGCCGCATCGCCCACGCCTGCGCCACCGGCGCCTGGGATCCGGCGCGCACGCTGGCGGTCACCTTTTCGGTGAAGGCCGCCGCGGAGATGCGCTCGAGGCTGTCGGCCCTCGGCGTCGACGAGGCGGTGCGGGCCGCCACCTTCCATTCGGCGGCCCTCCATCAGGTGCGCCGCGTGTGGACCGAGGTCAGCGAGGCCCCGTTCCCGGCGCTGTCCGACGACCGGCATGGTTTGGTCATGCGGGCCGTGCGCCGCGCCGCCCCCGGCCTCGACGAGGATGATCCGACCGTGCGCGCCGTCGCGGACGAGATCAACTGGTGCAAGGTGTCGCTGGTCGCGCCGGGCGAATACGCGCGCGTCGTCGCGGCCACGCACCGCGACATCCCCGCCGGTCTCGACGCGGCGGGCATGGGCGCCATATACGAGGCGTACGAACAGGAGAAGGCCTCCCGCGGACAGATTGATTTCGACGACATCCTGCTCATCGCATGCCATATCCTTGATGCCTTTCCCGAGGCCGCGGCGGAGATCCGCCGCTCGGTCGGCTGGCTGACCGTCGACGAATACCAGGATGTCTCCCCGCTGCAGCACCGCCTGATGTCGCTGTGGCTGGGGAAGGGCGGCAACCGCAATGTGTGCGTCGTGGGGGACCCCGCGCAGACGATATATTCCTTCGCCGGCGCCTCGAGCTGGTATCTGCTGCGTTTCGCGGACGAGTTCGGTCCGCTGGCCGCCGACGTGAGCCTGGGCACCGACTACCGCTCGACCCCGCAGATCGTCGGGTACGCCAACCGCGTGCTCGCCGCATCGCCGCGGCGCGGGGATTATCTGCGCCTCGCCGCCGGCAGGCCGGATGGCGCGCGCATCAGCCGGCTGGTCTATGACAGCGACGAACAGGAGGCACAGGGCATCGCCGCGCGCATACGCCGCGCAGTGGATCGGGGGATCGGGCATCCCTCGGATTTCGCGGTGCTGACCCGCATCAACGCCCAGCAGCGCGCGATATGCGCCGCGTTGCGCGCGGCGGGGCTGCGCCATCGCGTGCGTCGGGACGCCGGATGGTCGGATGGCGCCGCGGTCGGCGACGAGGCGATGCGCCGCGCCGCCCTGGAGGCGCTTGGATTGGGCGCGGGCGAGGACGGCGGGGCCGTGACGGTATCCACGATCCATGCAGCCAAGGGCCTGGAGTTCCCGCATGTGTTCCTGGCGGGTTGTTCGGAGGGATTGCTGCCCTATGGCTCGCCTCCGCCCGGGGATGCGCTGGAGGAGGAGCGGCGTCTGTTTTACGTCGGCGTCACGCGCGCCGAGGCGTCGCTGCACTTGTCATACGCCCGTTCCAAGGACGGCTATGGCCCGCAGCGGCGTCGCGTCTCGCGGCTGCTCGCCTAGGGCCTGGCGGACGGGATCTGCGCGGGTCCCCGGTGGACGGGAATCCGCATGCATATCACCGGTTGTCGGTGGGGTTGTTATCGTCGCCGCTGTCACCGGGCTGTTCGTCGAGGAGCTTGGAAAGCTCGGCGTCCCAGTCGATGGCATCGCCGGATGCGGCGGCCGGGGCCGGTGACGCGGCGTTCGCGGCGCCGGATGAGTCGAGCCCCTTGGAATCGGCGTCGTCTCCTTCGCCGGACCCGCCGTCGGCCGGCAGCGCGGGCAGCAGGTCGGGGTGTCCCCATTTGGCGTCGCGGGCCTCGGGGCCCTCCCCGGCGGTGATGCGCTCCCAGAGGGAGGCCGCCTCGCGCATGCGCCTGGGGCGCAGTTCCAGGCCGAGCAGATTCTCGAAGGTGCGTTCGGCCGGGCCTCCGACCGCGCGTTCGCGGCGGGTCATCTCGCGCAGCTGCTCGATATGCGGGATATGCGCCATGCCGGCGCGCCAGGTCACGCAATCCACCCATCCCTCGACGAGCGCGAGCAGCGTCTCCAGCGAGGCCATCGCCTCCTGTTGCTCCGGGGTGTCGGGGATGCCGACCTTCGTCAGATTCACCGCGCCCGAGATGGACTCGGGATCCATGGTGCCGGCGTCGCGCAACTGCTCCTCCATCGCATCGAGGTCGATGGCCACGCCGCGCGCGTATTTGCCGATCAGCGCCTCGAATCGCGGCATCAGCCAGGGCACCGAGGCGTAGAGACGGGCGTGCGCCGTCTCCTGCAGCGCCAGATAGGCCGCGACCTCGTCCAGGGGGATGTCGGGGCCGGTTCCGATGCCCTCCAGCGGAACGTCGCCCTGCGTCGCGGCTTCGGAGGAAGCATCCGCCGTCGGCGCCACGAAGCCGATCGGGTGGGACTCGGAGCTTCCGCCCGCGACGGAGTCCGGAGCCCCGGCCTGCTCGTCGGCCTTGGCCGGAGCCTCGCCGTTCAGGGCCTTGGCGTATTCGATGACGTTCTGCGCGATCAGCGCGCCGGCGGGATTCGCCAGCAGCGCGATGCCTTGGTCGAAGCCGCCGCGCACCTCGTGCGAGAGCATGCCGGCGGCCTGTCCGAGCTGCATCGCGAAGGACGTGTTGCCCAGCAGCTTCATAAGCTGCCCCGGATCCTTCATGTCGTCGGGGATCGGAATCGGCACTGGTCCGGCGAACATGCCGGCCACCTCTCCGCCCATCTCGCCGCCCAGACGCTCGGAGATCACCGAGGCCAGCGCGTCGCCCATCGAGGCGGCCACGGGAGCCGCGAATTTGGCCCAGGCATCCAGCGTGCCCTCGACCCAGCCGGCGCGTGTGAGCACCTGCGCCTCGCCGGGCGCCGGATCGAATTGGCAGGCCGAATCCAGCCACAGGTTCGCCTCGCTCAACGCCCCGCGCAACGCCGTGCCCGTCGCGGCGCTGACCGTCGTCTCGCTGCCCGCGCCGTTCGCGCGCTGCAGGGCCAGCGACTTGGCCAGCTTCACATTGATCGGCCCCTCCTCGACCGTGCGCTTCATATCGCCCATCGAGTTGAGACCGCCGGCCGTGAACGCCTGCATCAGCGACTGCACCTGATCGGGCTTGGGCAGCGTCGAGGGATCCTGGCTCATGATCTGGTCCCTGACCATGTCGGGCAGCTGCGAGATCTGCTGCCAGGCCATCTCTCCCTGGATGGGACCGAAGCATTCGATCAGCCACTGTCGCATCGCGTTGTCGTCCATATCCCCGTCCCTTTGAGTCCTCGAGCGTCGTGCGTCGTATGTACCCCTCCATACTAGGGCCGACCCGCGCCCGTCATGCCCAGCGCTTACCCAGCGCGCCGCCTACACTGGTGCACATGAGTCCCAAGCACATCGTCCGGCGCGCTCGCCGCTACCTTGCCGTCCGCCGGCCGCGCCATCTCATCGGTCCGGTCGCCGTCGTCCTCTCGGCGCTCGTCCTATGTCTGCCGAGCGCATATTCCGTCGAACGCCCCGGCCCCACGCGCGACGTGCTCGGCAAGGACGGCGACGAGCCCATCATCTCGCTCACCGGCGCCGCGACGCACCGGGACAAAGGCCAGTTGCGGCTGACCACCGTCAACGCCTCCGGCATCCCCGGCGCGCCGGTCACCAACGCCGAGGTGCTGTGGGCGTGGATCGACCCCCATAGCGTCGTGCAGCCCCGCGAGGCGGTCGTCCCCATCGGACAGACCGCGGAGGAATACCAAAAGGAAAGCGAAAAGGACATGACCGACTCCCAGAAGTCGGCCGCCGACGCCGCGCTTGCCCTGCTCAAGGCGCGCGGAAAGGACGTCGATGGCATCGAGGCGAGCATGCACATCGACGACATCGGCGGTCCCTCGGCGGGGATGATGTATGCCCTCGGCGTCATCGACAAACTCACGCCCGAACAGGAGACCGGGGGCAAGGTCATCGCCGGCACCGGAACGATGGACTCCGACGGCAAGGTCGGCGAGATCGGCGGCATACGATTGAAGATGCTCGGCGCCAAACGCGACGGGGCCACCTGGTTCCTCGCGCCCGCCGGCAATTGCGACGAGGTGGCGGGGCATGTGCCCGATGGGCTGCGCGACGTGCGCGTGTCCACGCTGTCCGAGGCCTACGACGCGCTGGTCGCCATCGGGCGGGGCAATGGGGACGATCTGCCGCACTGCACGGCGAGGTAGCGGCGCATCGCCGTCCGCCGTCCGCCGTCCATGGAACGGGTTCGTAACAGGCCTGTTCGCAGGATATTGGTAAGGTGTGCCTCGTGAATCAAACAGCATCGCAAAAGGCTGAGGAATTCGGGTTCGCCCAGGGCGACGTCGTGCAGGAATGGCTGTGGGACGACGATGTGGACGACACGGTGCGCGCCCGCATCGAGGAGTTGACGGGCGAGGAACTCGTCGATGAGGACTACGCCTCCGCGGTCGATGGAACGATCATCTGGTGGCGTGACGGCGACGACGAGGACGAGCTGTCCGACACCATCGTGGACGCGTATGCGGTGCTCGGCGAAGACGGCCCGCTGTGGGTGCTGACCCCCAAGCCCGGGCGTCCGGGCGCCGCCAGCAGCAGCACGGTGCAGTCGGCGGCCAAGACGGCCGGCATGAACGCCGCGACCCCGCTGACGGTGAGCGACGACTGGAACGGCATCCTGCTGCGCGCATACGGCAAAGGACGCTGAATCCCGGCGCCCGGGGCGCTGGGACGGGGCATGGCCGCGGCATCGTCGCCGCATGCCCATGCGGGATATGTGGGCGATGAGGGGCTCGAACCGTCGTCGCCCGTGTTACGGGATGCTTGGAATATTGCTGGTTTCCCCAGTGTTTCCAAGGGTTTTTATGGTTTTACAATTCCCGCGTATTCCCTCGAAATCATGCCTTTTCCTGTAAAAATGTGGGCAAAATGTGGGCAGAAAATGGGCGCGAAACCCGTCCCCAGGACGACGAAAACGCCCCTCCGCCGCGGCGTGCGGGGAGGGGCGTCCTAGGTGGGTTACTTGAGCTTGGCTGCGACCTTGCTGGCGATGGCGTCCAGCTGTTCGTCTGTTAGCTCTATGCGTGCGGCTGGTGCCGCCGGCACGGTGGTGTCGTTGTCCTTCATGCCGACGAGGCGTTTGAGCATGAGCATGGTGCGGTAGGTGCGGCTGTTGTTCCAGTCGCGTTCGGTCTTCTCGTTGTTCAGGATCGCCAGCGTTTTGTTGGCCGCCGCGTCGGTTCCCTGCATGCGGTCGCGCATGAGGGTCCCGTTTTGGTTGAAGTTCCAGACCGCGTTGGCGATCTCCTGTGCAGAGGGCATGTCCTCTCCTTCCAATAGTTCGTTCGCCCGTGCGATGACGCGGTCCACGGGCAGGCCGTTGATGGTGTTGTCGGGGCACCCGTAGTGGTCGGTGCCGGGAATCTCCCTGTGCAGATAGACGTTGCCGTTCAATCCGTCGTGCCACAGGCGGCCGAGGTTGTGGCGGCGGCTGATGTCCGCGCACAGGCGCGCGGACGCCTCGACCTCCTCGTCGGTGACGGGGATCGACGCGAGGCCGCCGGCGTGTTCGATGGTCACGCCGGAGCAGTCGGACGCCGCGTTCGCGTCCGCCCACGAGCCGTTGTCCTCGTCGACCCATTGCAGGACGGTGCCGTCCGTGCCTACCCCGTAGTGGCTGGCGGCGCGGAACGACGCCTGTTGGAAACAGGAGTCGGTGCCCCACAGGCTGCCGACCATGATGTGCAGGGTGATGTGGTCGACCGCATACCCGTTGCGCCCCTGGTAATGGTTGGGGCTGCCCCTCCAGATGGCCTGCGCGTATCCGCTCATAGGGTCTCACCCGCCTGCGGGGCCGGCTCCTCGCCCTCGATGGGGGCGGCGACCGGCTCGGGTTCGCCCTCCGGCGCGATGCTTTCGGGGACGGCTCCGCTGGCGGTGGCGACGATCTGCCGCTTGCCGGCGGTCATGCCCAACGGCAGCGTGCCGGTCTCGCGCAACGCGGCCGTGAGCTGCTGTCCTGCGAGGGCCGCGTCGTCGCTGCTGCGCACGAGGCTGGCCGCGCCCATGGTGTCCGTCTTGCCGCTCGACGCGATGGACGTGAGCACGGATAGGATCATCGCCATCAGGGTGACGGACAATAGGTTGAGCCAGTCGACCTGCAGGATGCCGACTGCCCCGGTGCCGATGGTGGCGACCGCGACCTGCGCTCCCGTCTTGATGGCACGCTCCAACGCGTCCTTCCAGAAATCCATGGACGCAAGCGCCCAATTGACGGTTTCCTTGTGATCGGCCATCAGGCCTCCTTTCCGCCAGGAATGTCCTGGCTGTCGTTTGGTTCGATGTGGGCGTTCCGGATGTCGTTGATCATCTGGGTGCCCAAGCCGTTGCCGCCGAGCGCCGCGTAGGCGTTGTAGATGGTCTCGGCGCTGGCTTTCGTGTGTAGGTCGCATACGCCGTCGGCGTTGACCATGTCGGTCTCGATTTTCTCGAGCTTGCATCGCAGCAGGACGCGCATGCCCTCGGACTGCAGTTCGTATCGCGCCTCGATGCGGTCGAGGCGTTCCTCGAGGGACTTCTGCGCGGCGGTCGGCCGGTGGTCGAGTCGGTTAAGCAGCCATGGAACGAACGCGCCGAAGCCACCTGAGCCGATGACGGCGATCAGCAGCGTCGCCCATATGGGTATGGTTCCGGTCATCCGCGGCTCCTTTCAGTCTCCGCTGATGCGGACCATGCCGCATCGTCCGTCGCTGATGGCGCCGCCGGCGGCGGTCGTCTCCCACGAGAAGCTGACGGTCTGTCCCTGGGCGAGCGACGCCATCGTCAGGCCAGTGCAGGATTGGGCGCCGCCGCTGGTGCTTCCGTCACCGCCGACCGCGATCGCGCACTGGGTTTTGCCTCCCGCCGAGCATCGAATCGAGCAAGAGGTGGTGCCGTTGCCAGGCAGGCTGCCGATGCGCGCGGTCCAGTAGATCAGATACGTGCCCGGCTCGCCGGCCCTGATGCTGCCCAGCGACGCGCCGTTGGTCAGGCTCGAGCCGGAGAGCGTGCCGTCGTCGTGGTCGAGCTTCGGGGACGTGTCGAGGTTGTTGATGGAGTCGGCCACGTACTGTTTCGTCGCGTACGTGTTCTCGAGGTCGCGCGTCGACGTGTAGTCCTGCAGCTTTTCGTTGATCGAGGAGTCGACGTCGGACTGCTGGACCCCGTCCTTGCCGGCCTCGCCGGTCTTGCCACGGGGGATGCCGAGGCGCAGCTGCTGGTTGGCGAGGCTGACGGTGGGCTCCGCGTTCTCGTTGAGCATGGTCACCGTGGCCGAGGTGACGCCGACGGGCCCCTGCTTGCCGTCCTCGCCTGGGTCGCCCTTGGAGCCCGGCTCGCCGCGGGACGGCTTGCCCGTGTCCACACCGGAGACCCACCAGTTCCCGTTCGCGCCGATGACCGGGGTCGCGCCGGGCACGCCGCCCATCGGCAGCTTCAACGTCAACGCGCCGGTGTCCGCGTTGTAGTCGGCGTCGGGCTGCTGGCCCTCCTCGATGACGGTGGCGGTCACCGACCGCACGCCCGACGGACCCCGGTCGCCTTGGACTCCCTGCTGGCCGCGGGGGATGCCCAGCGTCAGGTGCTGGCCCTCCAGTTGCGTGGTCGGCTGCGCGTCCGGGGCGAGCATGTTGACCGTGACCTCGGTGACGCCCGTGTCCCCCTTGGGTCCCTGCTCGCCGACGTTGAGGTTGGCGTACTGGTCGCCGATGATCGCGCTCGTCGCGTCCACGGAGAGCACGTAGAAGACCTTGCCCGAGGGCATGAGCACGACGTCGCCGGCGATGGGCTTGTACACGCCGGTCACGCCGTTGAACTCCGTGAACTGGACCGTGTCGGCCTTGCCGTGCTCGGCCTTCATGGTCCACATGCCATGGCCCGAGGGACCCTGCAGCTGTCCGGCGTCGTGCCATGCGGGCGCGGTCTCGCCGTCGGCTTGGTACCACACGTACACGTGGTCGCCCACGAGGCGCGCGTCGCCGATCTGGTTGCCAGAGGCGGGCAGTCCGCTCGCATCCGACGCCTGCCCCTTGATGAGCAGGCCGTGGCCCTGCTCGCCCTGCAGGCCGCGCAGGCCCTGCGGGATACCCAGATAGAGCACGCCGTCCCTGACGCTTGCGGTGGGCAGTGCGCCGGGCTCCAGTTGGCTGACCCTCACGGTGTCCACGCCGGACGGGCCGCGGTCGCCCTGGTCGCCCTTGTCTCCCTTGGGGAGGGTGAAGTCCAGCGTGTTCAGACCGTTGTTCTTCCGCACGGTCACGGCGGCCGGCGTGCCGGACGTGACGGTGCCGATCTCGAGGTCGAAGTTGCTGGCGACCTGCTGGACCTGCTGGTACATGGCCTGCACCTGCGCTGCCATGGCCTTGATCTGCGCGGTCTGCTCCTCGTACCAGTCCTTGCCGCCCTGCGTGTTGAGAACGCTCGCGTCGATGAGTCCGGCGAATGGGCGGCTGGCGATGACGGTGTCGCCGTCGAGGATCTGCACGCCCATGCTGATCTGGCCTCGCCGGACCGCTCGCGCCGCGGCCATGGGGATGGGCGTCGACCATGCCGCCGTGCCGGACTCGTCGCTGGTGGCGGTCATCTCCACGTAGGAGCCAGGGTTGGCGGGGTTCTCGGGCTGGTCGTTCCATGTCAGCCGTGCCTTCAGATTGTTGAGCGGCGGGACGGTGCGGTGGTCGTCGGTCAGCACCGCCTTGATGACGCGCCCGTCCACGTCGTCGGGGTTGAGCCTGACCGGTTTCATGTACTGGTCGGCCTGGTCCATGTGGACGGTCGTGGTGCGGTAGTCCTCCACAGCCATGGTTTCTCCTTCGATTGCTTGTGATTTGGGTATGAGAAAGCCCCGCAGGGCGTGTGCCTTGCGGGGCTTGATGGGATGCGGCTTTGCGTCTTACCGGTAGTAGACGTTGAACGTCAGGCTTGGCAGCGAATGGCCTTGGTAGTACAGACCCCTCACGGTGAGGGTCCCGTTGTCGGAGGAGGAGCCGTATGGCTTGAACGCCAGACCGGTCTTGCTCGCGTGCCCGTACGAGGCGCTGCCCGACACGGTCGGCACGCTGTCGAGCGTGACCCTCTCGTAGTACTCGTTGTCCGAGCCGGAGGTCTCCTTGATGACGCACCACTTCCAGTTGACCTTGCTGCTGTTCGCCTTCACGTAGACGGTGCCGCCGTAGGAGGCTCCGCCGGTCGCGCTGTCCTCGCCCTGGATGTAGGCCCTCCATGTGACCACGGGCGCCGTGTAGCGTACGGTCACGCGGAACGTGCCCAGATCGTGCCCGTCGTACGTGAGGTTCGACAGCGTGTACGTGGTGGTGGATGAGACCTGCCCGTAGAAATAGCGGAACGACGCGGTCTCCACGCCGGTCGACGGGCTCACGCTCGGCGGCGAGTCCAAGCTGGAGGAGACGAACGAGCCTCCCTTGTAGACCGCGTAGCTGAAGCTGTAGCTGCCGTCCGACGGGTAGACGCTCGACCCGCTCGTGATCTCGCCATCGGAGTCCGACACGAGGCGCAGCTCGTACGATGGCTCGGGCACGGTGATGGTCACGCGGAACGTGCCGAAGTCACGCCCGTCGTACGTGAGGTTCGAGAGCGCGATGGTCGCGCTGCCCGGGTCCATCTGGTACCAGAACACGCCGGCGACGGAGATGGTGTCGGGGTATCCGCCTGACACGGATGGCGCGGAGTCCATGCTGTCGGAGACATAGCCGCCGGCGCTGTCCGTGATGGTGAAGCCGATGCTCACCGCCCCGTCGTCGCCGACCGTCACCCTTCCGCCGTTGGACACTCGCGTGCCGTTCACATCGACCCGCAGACTGTACGCCTCGCGCACGGTCAGGCTCGCGGACCCCTGCTTGGAGGAATCCATGCCGCTGGTCGCGGTGATCGTCGCGCTGCCGGCGCTGGACGCGGTGACGCGGCCCGACTGGTCCACGGTCGCGACGCTTCGGTCGGACGAGGCCCATGCGACGGACTTGTCGGACGCGTCGTCGGGCTTGACCTTGGCCGTGAGCGTGATGGATTGGCCCACGTCCAGCGTGGCGCTGCCCGGGCTTACCGTCACTCCCGTGACCGGTATGACGGGGTCCGTGACCGTCACCGGCACGCTTGCCGTCTTCGACGGGTCGGAGCGGCTCGCGCCGGTGATGACGGCCTCGCCGGCCGACACATAGTCGACCGTGCAGGGATTGCCGCCGGTGACGGTGGCGACTTTCTCGTCGGAACTCGACACATCCAATGTTTGGTCAGTGGCATCGGAGGGTTCGACCGCGAACGTGATGGTTCCGCTTCCTCCCGTCTCTCCCGAAAGGCTCGTGGGGGACGCGGAGACACCGGTGACCGGCACGACCACGGGCGCCACGGCGACCTGCGTCTCCGCCTTCACGGACGGATCGCTGTTGCTGGCCGCGGTGATCACGGCGCTGCCCGCGCCGACGTAAGAGACCGTGTATGGATTGGAGCCGGTGACGGTCGCCACGTCGGTGTTCGAACTGACGACGGTCAGCGACCTATCGGTCGCGTCAGCGGGCTCGATCGTGAACGAGACCGTCCCCGTTTCGCCGACGGTGCCGGACAGCAACGTCTTGTCGGCGGTCACGGCAGTGACGGGAACGGATTGGGCCACCACGGTCACCTGCACCACGGCGGTCGCGGACGGCCATGCCCTGCTGGCGACGGTGACCGTCGTGGAGCCGACCGCCACCGGGGCCACGGTGACCGTCGCGCCATCCACCGTCGCCGTGGCCACCGCCGTGTCTCCGCTGGACACGGTCAGCGACCTATCGGTCGCGTCAGCGGGCTCGACCGTCACGTCGAACGTCTTCGCGCCCGTGTCCCTCGTCGCAGGGGCGAGGGTGAGCGTCAGACTTGTTACGCTCGGCGTCAGCTTGGTCACCGGCTTCACGGACGGCGCTTCGCCTCCGCTGCCGGCCCAATACGTCTGTATGAGACGGTCCACGCCTCCCGGGGCGCGCAGCACGGTCACCATGGCGCGCAGATCCTTCGCCGGCGTGGCCGCGCACGTCGCGCGGATGCTGCCGGCCGGAACCGCGTCCAGCATCGAGTGCGACGCGAACACCGGCCGGCACGCATCCCAGTCGGCGCGCTCCGTCAACGGGTCGTACGGCGAGATCAGGTTCGCCTCGCCAAGACCCGCGACCGGAACGTCGCACACGTTCGAAGCGAACGACGCGGCCGGGAACGTGACGGGAATCGGACTGCCTATCAGAGCGACGGCCGAACGCGCGTCATTGGCCTGCTGGCCGGCCGCCTCCGCGACCTGCTGCACCGTCAGCACCGTCTGACCGACCTGATTGACATCGCTCATGGCCGACTGCGCCGTGTCATGCGCCGAGCTCGCCAAACCACTCGCCGCGTCCCACACCGGCTTGCCGACGTTCACCGTCGACGTGGTCCTGTCATTGACCGCCTGCCGCTGCGACAGGCTCTCGATCACATTGCCCAGCGTGACCACGGTCGAGTCCACGCCCGCCAGCGGATCCTCCTCCAAGCCGCTCACACGTCCCTCGAGACGCAGCGGTGGAGCGAAGCTGCGGTCCACGATCTGCACCGTGTCGCCCAACTTGAGTCCGGATGCGTCGAACCCTGCCATCGCGTAGCCGGCCACGGTCGCCTCATAGGTGACCAGCGGCATGGAATGCGCGTCGAGATCCGTGTAACCCGTGGTCCTCAGCAAACCAGGGTCGTCGATGTCGGAATGCACGACGACCAGCGTGGGTGGCGCGAGCTCGCCGGACCCGTCGGGGATGCCCCAGCGCTCCAACAACGTCGGGTCGATGGAATCGAGGTAATCGAGCCCGTCGTTCACGCTCGCAATGGTCAAAGGCCTGCCGGAGTCCGTGTCCTTGCCCAACGGGATCACACGGCTGTACACCTCGTCCGCGTCATATGTGCGCCTCACCTTCTCCAAGTCGGCGCCGTATTCGAAGCGTTTGCCGGAGACGGAGCCGCGCCGCTTGACGAGGCCCACCGTGCGGGAGCCGATGCGCGAGCCGGACGAGTCCGGCAGCACTTGGGTGATGATCTCCAAGCCGGCCGAGGCGGCCAGCTTCTTCAATCCGTCCCACCCGTTCGTGCCCGACATCTCGAACTCCTCGAGCATGACGTCGTCGACCGTGCCCACGCTCCATCGCGTCCCCTGCGTGCACATGTCCGCCACGGTCCTCGCCGCCACATCCGTCTCGCGCATCCACTGCACGGGACGGGTCGCGGCAAGCTCCTGCACGCTGTTGACGCACTGCACGTTCGACGACGGCAATCCGTCCTCGCGGATGTCGTCGGGAGAGGTGACCCGGTACTCGCACCATTCGCCGTCCTCCGTGCGAAACACCACGTAACGGCCTTTCTCCACGGGCTTATCCACGTCGAGGTTCAGCGTGTCGGACCAGTCCGCGCCCTGCAGCGACTGCTTGCGCGTCGCCGACCAAACGGGAAGCGAATCATCCAGCAGGTTCCCGACTGCGTCATAGAGGAGGAAACGCGTGGCTGGCATATGAGGCCTCCTTAGAACTCGTAGAGCGGCCGGTATACGACGTCCATGCTTCCCGCCGTCGTGCTGGCAGTGTTTGATCCGCGCACGAGCGTCGGATAGTCGCTGTCGATGGTCGGGAACACCGGAGTGCTCCCGTAGACGCTGGTCTTGGCGTCGCAGTCGACTTTGAGGGTCGTGGAGCCGTCGGCCCCGTTCCCGTCGAAGTTGTAGACGAGCTGGCGGTCGCCGATGGTCAGGTAGAGACGTTTCGTGCCGTAAGGCGGAACGGTCGTGATGGTGGGCGCTGTGGGCCGGTCTGTGTCGACCCACACATCCTTCGGGGAGACGGTGGCGGTGAAGCGTTCGAGCCTGCCGCGCGCGAACGGGTCGCATTCGACGGTCAGCTCGACGTTCGCCCACATGAAGACTCCGGTCCTCGTGCGCGTCTCCTCCCACGCTCCCACCGTGGGAATGCCGGTCAGTGTGCCGGGCATGGAACGCCAGCCGACGTCGGTCTCTATGCCATCGATGCGCTTGAGCTTGCGGCGCGTTTCCCAGTACTCGTCCTCGTCGCCTGTGGTCGCCAGTTGCAGGGCGAGTGTGCGCCGCGCGACGTAGGGCTTGCCCATCTCGTCGCGCTGGCTCATGTCCACCGTGCCGTTCCTGCCGGGCATGTCGGTCATGCTGGTCCTATGGTCGCCTTCGCCGAGGCTCCATCCGGCGCGTCTCAGCCACAGCCCGTAGTCCGACAAGGGAAAACCGGCGAGGGACAGGCCCGTGTCGTCCTGCGGTATGTCGAGACGGCGGAAATATCCGTGTTCGGATGCGGGCATGTCACCTCACTCCTCTCGAGCCTCTGCGTGCTATCTCGTCGTCCAACGGGCCGGCCAGCGCCATGGCCATGCCCTGCGGGGTCTTCACCTCGACCACTGGGAGCGTGGCGAGCGCCGAGACCAAGGCCGACGTCAGAGTCTCCTCGCTCAATCCGCCGTTGACCACGGTGGTTCCCACGGTCCCGTCGCGGTTGAGCCTGTCAAGGGTCCTGACGCCGATCTTCCTGACCGACGCCGCGCGGATCACGTACTCGCCGTTGGACAGCCATGTGGGGATGCTGTCGGATGTCGCCGAGCCGGGGCCGGATACGAGTCCGCTCGGACCGTATGCGCTCAGGGCCGCGAACCGGCTTTCTCCGACGATTCCTCCGGTCGCCCGGCGGATGAGTCCGCCGGCGGCCTTGCCGTCGCCGCCTTTGAACACGTTCACGACCGCGTTCCACGCGTTGCTCGCGATGCTCCGCAAGCCTCCGAGGATCGAGTTGATGGGGCCGCTGGCGTTGTCGGTGACGCCGACCGTGGCCTTGACGTGGCAGTTGCCGAACTTGTCGACCGTCACCTGGGCGGCGGTGGTCTGCGAGATGGCCTGCCCGTTGTCGGCGCCGAGTCTCGCGGACGCGTTGGTGAGACCGTACTTGTCGGCCAGTCCCTGCGCCGCGCCGATGCCTGACACTGCCTGCGAATTGTCGGCGGCGAGACCGGCCGTGGCCTTGGTGGCGCCGAATGCGTCGACTTTTCTCTTGGCGTCGTCGGTCTTCGCGTCGGCGTCGGACTTGTCGGCCTTGAGCTTCGCGGTCGGCTGCATGAGTCCCAGCTTGACCAGCTCGTCCTCCACGGCCTTCGTCTGCGCGTTCGCGTTCGACGGGTCCGCGTTCAGAAACGTGTTGACCACATCGGGCAATGTGTCCATGTTGAGCTTCAACCCCGCGACGTTGCCGTTCGCCGCGTCGGTGAGCGCGTTCATGAACGTCGTCTTCTGCTCGGGCGTCAGGCTCAGCGTGTCCACATACGCCTGAATCTCGGCCTTGGCGTTCTCCCCGTCGAAGGTCATGTGCGTCGTGATGTCCGAGGGGATGAGGCCGAGCGAATCCGCGACGGCCGCCGCCTGCTCCGGGGTCTGCCCCAACGCGGTCAGCTGGCTGACGAGCGCGTCGCGCATCTCCTGCACGCGGTTCTTCGCCGTCTGCAACGCCTGGTCCATGCCGCCGTACGCGCTGGCGTTGGCCACGACGCTGGCCGCGTTCTGCAGCACCGACGCCGAGAACCCTTCGAGCGCGGACTTGCTCGCACCCGTCATGGACGCGAAATCCCTCGTCGCATCACCGTTCGCCTTCAGTGAGGTGCCGACGTCAGACACCGAAGCGCTGACACCCGACCAAACCGAGTCAATGGACTTCAGATCTTGTGATGCCGCAATCATCTCGGAAATGGCAGTCTTATATTCATTCCCTAATTCGCTGATTTTGCCTTTAAAAGCATTTCCGGGGGGAGAATTCTTGACTTTGGCTTGGATCTCGTCCAATGCCTTCGATGATCCGGCGACGGCATCTTGGATCGTTTTCATGCTGACGCCGTACTGGTCGGCCAGTTCCTTGATGTTGTCGGCGTTGACGCCTTGGAACAGCTTCTCGAACACCGAGAAATCGGCGTTCTCATCGGTTCCTTGCTCGATTCCTTTCCAGAATTGCTTCACAGCGTCCGCGCTTGTCTGCATTGCGGTTTTGAGCTCGTTGGACAGGTTCTTGGCTTTTTCGACTTGCTCCTGGTATCCGATGATTCCGGTGGCAGCGATGCCGAGCGCGGCGCTCAACGCGAGGCCGGCCGGGCCGAATCCGCCGAGGACTCCGGACAATCCCGACGTCTTTCCCGCGGCGGTTCCGGCGGACTCGCCGGCATGCTCCATGCCCTTGGCGATGGCTCCGAGATTGGACGCGGCGTTGGACCTGCCGCCGGCCAATCCGGCCACGGCCTTGACGACAGCGCCGATGCCCGACGCCGCCGAAGAAGCAAGGGAGAATATTGGCTTGAGCTTGCCGCCGAACAGGGCGATCGCCGTCATGCCGGCCTGGACCGGCGTGGGAAGGTCGAGGAACGCCGACACCAGATTCCCCGCGACCTGCGAGACGCCCTCGATGGTGCGGGAGATCTTGTCGCCGTTGCGTTCCACGAACGAAGTGGCCTGCTCGATCACCGGCATCAGCCCGTTGCTGACCGAACCGGTCAGGGTTCGCACGAACGCCTGCCATTTCTGACCCATGCTCTGGGCGTTCCCGGCGGCCTTGTCGGCCGCGCCGGCGACATCGCCATACGAGTCCTTGACGTCGGCGAGCGCGCCGATCATGCTCCATGCGTTGTCTTCGCCGAGGCTGGACCATAGTTCGGAGGCGATGCTGGCGCGTTTGGTGCTGTCGGTCATCTTGTCCATCTCGCCGATGACCGCGTTGAGCACGTCCTGTGCGGTGGCCTTTCCGTTTTTGAAATTGTCGAAGACGTTCTGGGTGCCTTCGGAGAAGTTCCCGATGCCTTCGTCGAGGCGTCCGTTGGACAGGCTGGTGAGGAATTCGTTGAGGAAGTCGCCGACCTTGTCGAGGTTGTAGGCGCCGTTGTCGGTGCCGGCCTGCAGGAGGCTGAAGTATTGGCTGGCGCTCATGCCGGCGTCTGCCCACCGTCCGGAATATTCGGCGAGGTTGTCGCCCAGCTCGTCGGTGTAATTCAGGCCGCGTTGCATGCCCGCGACCATCAGGTCGCTGGCTTCGTTGGCGCTCAGTCCGAAGCGTTCCATGAGCACGTTGACGCCGCGCACGCTTTCGGATACGTCGGCGCCGAACGTGTCGGACATGACCAATGCGCTTCTCGTGACCTTGTCGAGGCCGGCGGGGTCGATGTCGCGCAGCGTGTTCTTGGTCTGGATGACGGCCTCGTTGACCTGGTCGAGGCTTTCTCCCCATCCGTCCATGTAGATGCCGCTGGCGACCTTGGCCGCCTCGTCGGCGGCCGTGGTGTCCCCGAGGGCCGCCTTCATGGTGCCCTGCAGGTCGGCTTGCTCGATGCCGGACTTGAAGGCCGCGGCGAACGCGGTGCCCACGCCGATGGTCGCGAGAGTGCCCTTGAGACCTTCGAGGCCGTTCCTCGCGTCGTCCGCGCCGCCCTTGAGGCCAGCTAGGGTTTCGCGAGCGCCCGCCATGGCCCGTTTGAACGCTCCTGCGTCGGATTCGCTTTCCTTGAGGCTCTGACCGGCGCGTTCGGTGGCTTTGCGCGTCTCTTCCTGCGCCGAGGATAGGCGTTGCTCGGCTGCGGCGAGCTGGTCGCTGGCGGTGCCGGCCCTGGCCTTGCTGGACGCGAGGCGGGCCTGTGCCTTGGCCGCTGCTTCGCTGTCCGCGCCGGATTTGGCGATGGCCTGACGCAGGTTCTCCTCGGACTTCTCGACGCTCTGGTTCGCCTGCGCCAATCGGGTCCGTGAGGTTTCGACGGCTCGGGTGGCGTTCTCCGTCTCGGTTTTGAGCCATGCGAGACCGTTGTCTCCGGAATCCGCGGCGACATCGAACACAGCCTTGCGTGCCTGCGCGAGTTTCTCCTGCGCCTGCGTGAGCCGGTCGGACGAGGACAGGCTCTTCTCCTGCGCCTGCGTGAGGCGTTCCTGCGCGGCCAACGCCTGCGAGGATCCCTCGCCATACTTGCCGATTGCCTCGGCGAGCTTGCGCTCGGCGATCTCGGCTTGCGCCGCTGCGGCCCGCTGCTGCTGGCGGGCCGTCGACATCTGACGGCCCGCATCCGATGCGGCGGACGCCAGACGCTTGAACCCGGCGCCGCCCAATCCCTGCGTGGCCTGCTCGAAGGTCTTGCGCATCTCGCGGCCGGCGTCGCGGCCGGCCTTCGCCCCGTTGAACGCCTTGGAGAACATGCTGGCGCCGGACTTTCCAGATGCCTGCATCTCCTTTGCGACCCGGTTGCGAAAGCCGGTCATCACCGGGAACACCGACACGTGGCCGGTGCCGACCTCCGATCCTCCTGTCATGGTCCACCTCCAAGTCTCATCGGCCAAACACGCTGCTCAAGTGCGTCTCGGCATTGCGGATTTCCTTTTCGCTGATGACAGGCGCCGCCGCATCCTCACGCTCTGGAATGGGCGACCGCAACCCCTCGTAATGGTCGAGCAGCCATTCGCGGCGCACCGGATACTCCAAGCCGGCGTGCTTGGCGCCGGTCAGGGTCGACGTGTCGGCGAGCAGGGACAGGTAGAGCGCGATCGCATCCCCGTAACGGAGACGGCCCCCAAGGTCGCCCGTCAGGCTCCACCCGTGGCGGGCGAAATCGGCAGCGGCCTCTACTCGGTCTTCGCTGACGCGGGCGAGGAAGTCGAGGATTTTCCCACGCTGGCGTCCTGCACCCTTTCGATGACCTTCATGTAGTCGTTGAACATCGACACCAGCGTGGACGAGCCCTCGCGCCCGATGAAGGTGGTTTGCTCAGGGTCCACGGATTCGAGCAGCTTGGAGATGATGTCGGCAGGCGCGGAATCGTCCCGGAGGCTTTCGATCAGGTCACGTTCGGGGTTCAACGGCAGACGGTAGCGCCGGCCGCTCGGAGCGAGCACGACCAGATTCGGGAACCGCACGAGGTACTTGTTGCGGATACGCTCCCCGGCCCGCGCGATCTCATCCGCGAGACGGGTGTCGTCGACTCCCATGAAATCCGCGTCCGACGGTTCGGATGCGGGGGCCGTCGCGGCTACCGGCGAGGGCTGCGCGGCCTGCACTGCGACGGGAATGGTGTTGGTGTTCTCATCCATGATGTTGTTTCCTATCCTTGTGTGTTTTCCTATCCGCGTATGAAAATCCCCATGCGGGCCGGATAGGAAGCCCGTATGGGGACAGGTAGGGGTGCCCGCCGTGAAGAAAGGAAGGCCGGCGGGCACGGGTTCAGTCGCCGACAGTGGGGCCGTCGGCGCGGGGCATGTCGGCGAGCATGACGCGCGCCGCGTAAGTGTCCTTGTTGGAGTCGAGCAGGTGCTGTTTGTTGGCCTGGACCTGTTCGAGGGTCATGTCGGTGACCAGATAGGTCTCGTCGGCCTCCCATTCGGTCTCGTCGAACTCGGTGCCGTCGCCGAACTCGCCCACGTGGTCGACCTTGCGGATGTTCTCGCGGATGCGCACGTCGGCCAGTCCGTCGTAGCGCGGGTAGTAGTCGATCTCCTCCAATGGGTTGAGGCTGTAGGTCTTCTGTGTCATTGATGCTCCTTGGATAGGTATCGTCTGGCCCGGCGCATGGTGTGGTCGATGCGGTGGGTCTTGCGGAAGTGGATGGAGTCGCTGTTGTACAGCCACCCCCAGTAGGAGGCGCACCTTTTGGCCCGTGAGCGGCACATGCCGTCGGGTCTGGATGCGCGGGCGAAGGCGCGTCTGGCGCGCAGGAACAACGCGGGCCTCAACGTGGTGCGATCGGGCAGGAACCGGTATCCGACCATGTCGACCGGCGTGCGACCGATGCGCTGGACGTGCCAGTCGGGATGCACGCGCAACCCGAGTTTGTCGCGCAGGTGTCGTTCGAGGCTGCGCGCGGCCATGGTCAGGTCGCGCGCGTCACGGCCCATGAGCAGCATGTCGTCCATGTAGAACAACGCGTGCGTCACGAGCCTGCGGCGTTTGCCGCGCCGTGTCTTGGATAATGAGAGCACGCGCCGGTACGCGCCGGACAGGTAGTAGTTGGCGAGGGTCTGCGACAGGTACGAGCCGATGTTCAATCCCGTGCCGCCTTGGTTGGTGTCGATGAGCCGGCCGATCAGCCACAATAGGGTCCTGTCGCCGACATCACGGGCGAGCATCGTCTTCAACCGGTCGCGCGGGATCGTGGGATAGTAGTGGACGATGTCGAGCTTGACGAAATAGCGGGATCGTCCGTCGTTGACCCATCGTTTGATCGCGTTCCTCGAGTCGAGGATGCCGCGCCCGGGGATGGTGGAGGTCTGCCAGCGTCCTATCCGCGCCTCGGTCAACGGCTTCAACGCGAGCACGGCCGCGTGGTCGTAGATCTGCTGGTCGATGCTCTCGCGTCCGATGACCCGGTGCTTGCCGGTGATGGGTTCGATGCGCTCGAAGTAGTGTATCGGAGGGAAACCGGTGCGATGCTCCTGCAGGGCGATGGCCATGTCCAACGCGGTCAGGTCGAGGTCTGGATGCTCGTCGAGCCAACGCATCACGTCCCTGCGGCCTCGTTTGCCCTTGAGGAAATGGTCGATCGCCTGCCTCATCATCGCCTGGTTGGCGATATGCGTGTGCTTGCAAAAGGTTCTCATTGTCAGGCTATCTGGATTCCAACGGCTGTCCCCGGTGCTGGAGTGGTTCGGGTACCGGCCGTGTTTTGTTGGTCAGGGTATTTTCGACGCCGTTTCTGGCGTCGTGGCTGGGGCCTCCTCAAATCGATGGGAGGCGAGATGCGGTCTTCGAAAAATGGTTCAGATGTCCGGCCCGCGTAGTTCCACCTGGTGTGCCCGAGCGTGTCGTTCGCGTTGGCGTAGAACGCGCCGGCGTTGGCGTTGTTCCTGAGCGTGCCGAAGCAAGCCCGGTGGCGGGGCCGCGGGGGCGGCCGCAAATCCCAAGAATATGTGGGGATGATATGAGGGGGCTTCGCCCCCTCGCCCATGGCTTCACCCCCACCGGTCTACGCCTGCGGCTTCGACCGGCCCAACGCAGACAGCCGGCCCGCGTAGCCCCACCAGGTGCGCCCGAGCGTGTCGTACGCGCTGGCGTAGAACGCGCCGGCGTAGGCGTTGATCCAGAGCGTGCCGAAGCGGCGGTTGGCGAAGTTGCTGCTGCTGCTGCTGCCGCTGTTGACCCATATGGCGTCGGTGAGGCCGGTGGTGCTGGTCGCGCCTCTGCCGATGGGCAGGAGGACGCCTTCGTGGAGTTCGAAGTCCTCGAGGTAGAAGTTCTCCGATCCGTCGAGTTTCTGTGTGGCCGGGTAGTCGCCGACCTTCACGTAGCCTTCGCCGTTCGAGTTTATGCTTTGGCTGTCGTGGCAGCGCCAGAGTTCGCTGTGGGCCTGCGTGTCGCTGTCCTTGACGTTCCTGACGATCGCGTCCGCGTCGGTTTCCATGGCGCCGAGCATCATCTCGATGCCCTGCAGGAGGATGGGCTGCCTGTCGCGGCCGGCGTGCGCCAGGGTGCGTCCGTCCCTGCCCTTCACCTGGTCGCAGAAACCGGTGTCGTAGGGCGCGGTCGCGAGCTTCATGCTGGTGTCCGCGTCGAACGGGTCGCCGTCGAGGATGACGTAGTCGTATGCGGTGTCATCGGTGTCGATGCTGGTGATGGTGCGCACTCCGGTGACCCCGGCCGTGCCGTGGTCTCCGTTCGCGTTGACCATGACCTGCGAGCCGGGGACGTACGCGCCGCCCTTGCCCTTGGCCAATGGGACGCGGTTCGAGTTCGCCACCGCTGCCGCGAGCGTCTCCGCGTTCCCGTACGAAGAGCATCCTCCCAACGCGGCCTGAAGGTTTTTCGTGGCGTATTTGACTATGAGCATGACCTGCACGTATAGGGCGTCGGCCTGCGAATGGCCGGAATAGCCCGCGCCCTTCGCTCCAGCCTTGTCGTACATGTTTGCCACGCTGCCGAAATACGAGTCGGGACGCTTGCCCGACACGCTCATCGGCACGTCGTCCGCGCCCTTGGAGGCCATGTACTTGGCGTACAGGAGCACCGGACGCTCGCTGCCGTCGGGCAGGAGCATGCCCTCGAACGGCACGTAGCCGGAGAGCTTGGTGTCGCTGATCGCGATGTCCCTGTGCGTGTCGGTCTCCGTGTACTTCCAGTAGAAGGGCATCTGCATCACATACACGTCGGCGCCGGTGCGGGTGAAGCGGTCGTCTATGCCGTCGATGGCGGTCACGTGCGGCACGCCGTCCGCGTCGATGGTCGCATTGCAGTCCACGGTGGCGAACAGCGGGATCGACTGGTACGGGTCCGCGCCGGCCGTCTCGTTCGTGCTCGCCACGGGATCCGCGAGACCGGCGTTGTCCATGGTCTTCTCGCCATCCGGCGAGTTCGAGGCCGAATACTTGGGGAAACTCACGCCATACTGCCTGCCGTCGCGGCGTGCCATGGCCCAGTCCGCCCAATTCACGTACTCGCCCGCATCCGCGTCCCACTCGAGATCGCCCGAGATCGGCGCCGGCAACGTGGTCTCGCCCTTCGCGCGCGCATACGCTCCGCTGTTGGTCAGGTCCACGACCGTGACCACCTGCCCCTCCGCGCCCGAGACCTCGCCGTTGGAGGGCAGGTCCGTCCAACCGTCGGCGGTCGCGCACTGCGTGCCCCACTCGACGGTCGGCCTCGCATCCGCGTTCGTGATCTTGTAACGGCGCAGATCATCTCCCGACGGAGCGGGCGAAACGGTCACCGTCTGCCCGTTCAACCGGGCCTCCGCACTCACGGTCAGCGCGCCCAGCAATGGCGCGGGCAGCGTGGCGCTGCCCTTGCCGCGCGCCTTGCGGCTCGTGGAATCCACGTCCACGACCGTCACGACCTGACCCTCCGTGCCATACAGGACGCGGTTTGCGGTCAGTTCCTTCCAATTACTGGATTCCGCGATCACCGTGCCGTAACTCACGTCCGGCAGCTTGTCCGCGTCATCCACGTGGTACAGGCGCAGACGGTTCGCGGCCACGGCGGGCGTGGCGGCCACACGCTGGCCAGCCTCCTCGGCACGCACGCTCACCTTGATGTCCGCGAGCGTGCCCACGATGCGCGAGTCCGCCGTGATGCTCTTGCCGCCGAAACTGGCGGTCACGCTCACCGGCCCCTCGTCCTCCGACACATGCCACGCGGCCTTCTCGCCCTCGACGGGCGTCAACCCTCCCGTCACCGTGTAATCGGCGCGGTCGGTCACATCCTCTTCAGCCATCGTCAAACTCCAAACGTTCTCCAAACGGAGGGGACGGCCGCAACGTCGCCCCCTCCGATCCCATCAATCGTCGTATTGCGCGAACACGCGCAACCGCAGCTCTCCGCCAGCAGCGATTTCAGCCGGCACCGGACCGCCATCCGCCAACGCGACGCGGACGCCGGTCACGCTTTTGGGGAGACGGTCACGGGGATGACCACGCTCTTGCCGCCGACGGTGGCGGTGACCTGAGCGGGTTTGTCGTCCTCGGTCGTTGCCACGCCCGTGACGGTCAGGGACGTGCCGTCGACCGTCGCGGTGGCCTTCGCCTCGTCGGAGCTTTCCACGGTGATCCTCTGGTTCGCGGCTTCCGCGGGAAGGATCGCGAGCGCCACGGTGGCGGTCTTGCCGACCTCGACGGACACGGACGCCGGATTGGCCGTGATGGAGGTGACGGCGATGTGCTGGCTCGGATCGTACGTGGATTCGATGTAGCGGTCGTTGCCGTACAGGCTGTCGGCCTGCCATGTGGCGGTGAGCGCGTTGCCCTTGACGCTGCCTCGCGTCTCTTGGCCGGGCTCGTTGTTGGTGACCTGCACGACGCCTGCGCGGCGGCGCACCTTGCCGGAGCGCAGCACGTTCTCCTTGTAGGCCATCCACTTCTTGTTCTGCACGATGTCGGTGACGTGGTAGACGCCGTATTCGTCGGGGTCGCCGATGGTGACGCGGCGGGTCATGTCATTGTCCTCGGCCGTGGTGAACTGAGTGGTCAGCGTCGGGTCGCCGGACAGCGTGTAGCCCTGCTGCCAGAATTCATTGTCGTCGCCGGCCTCGCGGCCGTCCTGCGGGGCTCCGTCGCTGGTGATCAGGCCGACGCATGCGTCGGGATTGTAAGCGGCCGGCAGCTCTGGGTCGGCCACGTCGCTGGCGATCATCTGCGGTGTGATGACGTTCTCGGCCGCGTAGGGCACGAGGATGATTCGGCCGGTTACGGTGATGTCGGTGTCGTCGAGGTTGTTCCCCTGAGAATCCCTTGCCATTGAGGTTTCCTTTCCTGTGAGAAACCCCTTGGCAGGGTCTCCGCCAAGGGGTTGGGTCTTTGTTTTTGATGCGCGGGGTGCTAGTAATCGCCCTGCGCGGTGTATTCGACGGTCATGTAGAAGCGGCAGACATCCGCGTCCTCCGTGACCGGGTAGGGCCCGTTGCAGCCCGATTCGTCGATGGCGAGTATCGGACTGTTTTCGGCGTGGTTGCTGAGAATGCCGGGATCGTCGGTGAGCAGCGCGTACACGCGGCGCGCCAAGTCCTTGCAGGGCTTGTCGTTCTGACGGGTCCAGCCGCGCACGGTCACTCCCATGCTGCGGTCGAACAGGATACGCTCGGACTGGGCGCCTCCGTCGTCGCGCACGACGACGAGCGGATGGGAGCCGTCGTACATCGGCGGCTCCTTGTTCGAGACCCGCAGGTCAGGCACGTCGGAGAGCCGGCCGCGCAGGTATCCGCACAGCCACAGTTCGAGGTCGGGAGGCAGCACCAACGTCATGTCAGGTCTTCGCTTTCTTCAACGCCTTGGCGAGGTTGCCGGTCTGGGATTCGATGAGCATGGTCTTGGGATCGTGGCCGACGACCATCTGGGTCGTGCGGTGCGCTCGTTTGACCTGCTCGATGCGCAGCCCATCGCGGTATGCGACGGTCTTGACCGGGGCGTTGGCCTTGGCCTCGGCCAGCGCTCGTTCGGCGGCTGCCTGCGTCAACGCGTTGACTCCCGCGCTGTTGAGGATCTCGTCGAAGAACGAATCGTTGAAATCGATGTAAGTCTGGCCTGCGCGCGCCATGCCTAGCCCCTCCATTCCGACAATGCGATCTCCAAGGTCGGCTGCCATCCGGTGAACGCGTTCACGTCCTTGGACGGGAAGCCAGACACCTCCCACTTGCGCCCGTCGTCGGGATCCGCGCGGATACGGTCGCCCACACGCACGTCGGCCAACGGGTCGTTCACCGTCAGATAGGCGGTGGACGACGTCTGGTCTCGCAACGCGTCGGGCGTGCGCGTGCTCGACGAGCTGGCGAGCGCCCCGCGCAATCGGAGCTCATCGGGGTGGTCCCAGTCCTCGATCTGTTGGCCGGGGTCGTATGGGTCTGGTTTGCGGCCGGCGCGCATGCGCACGAATGGCGTCGCCCCGCCCATAGCGAAGGATGCCTTGCCTAGGCTGTCGAGCAGGCTCATGGCAGCGCCTCCAGCCGGTATGGGTTGAGCTTGGCCTTCTCGTCGTCCATGAGGGTGACGAGGTTGGCGTAGGTGACGGTGGAGCCGTTCGTGGATTGGCTTGCGACCAGTCCGGGGCCTGCGGCGAGGCTGGCGCGTTGCGCGGCGGATATGAGCACGGACCGCACGTCGTCGCATTGGTTGTATCCGGCGTGGATGCGGTAGCGCACGGCGGCCACTCCCTCGGGGAAGGCCTGGCCGTCGATGCGTTCGACGAGTCCTGTCGCCGGATCGTAGGCGACGCCGGGCATGAGGCTGCGCCCACGCCTGTCGGTGAGCTCATCCAGCGAGGTGACGTTGCGGGCGGGAAGACGCAGGACCTTGCCGCCGCGCGTGTTCGCCACGCCTGCCAGCTCGCAGTTCGGGGTGACGTGCCATCCGCAGTGGCGGCGTATGGCCGCCTGCGCGGCTTTGAGCCAGAACGCCGCGTTCGCGTCGAAGGACGACGGGTCGGCGATGATGTCCGGAATCACAATGGATTGTTCGTCGGCCATGATTTCGCCTCCCGTCGTTCATTCCGTTTCCGCGAGGACACTGATGCGAAGGGTCGAGCCCGCGTCGATGGCGTCGGGCACCGGACTGCCGTCATCCTTGGTGATGCGCAGTCCGGCGACCGTCATTTTGGGTTGACGATTCCCCACGTGCGCAGCGCGGCCAGGATCTTCTTCTGGTTCGCGGCCAATGCGGAGGCGTCGGCGTTGTCTGCCGGGTCCGCGATGGCGGCTGCGGCGGCCGGTTTGCCTGTCACGTCGCTCCACGCGACTCTGGATGCGGCGGAGCCGCCGCCGATGTCGACGGGGTTGCCGTTTTCGTCAACGAACGCGACCTCGGCGGCGTACTGCAATTGGTCAGGCGTGGCCTGCGCGGCGGGGATGACTCGAAGTTGCCTTGCCATCGCTCACCGCCTCACTTGCCGGCCTTGCCGAGCGTGACCTTGACGAACGCCTTGGGGTATTTGACCTGCAGGGCGAGGCGTTCGCGCACGCGGTAGGTGATCAGGTCGTTGGTGAAGTCCACGTCGTGGCTGTTGGTGGATTCGACGCGCAGGCCGCCCTTGCGGTAGACGGTGCCGCCGACCTTGAACGCGCCGACCACGACGGTGCCCTTGGCGATCGCCTCGGTGACCACGGTGCGCAGGCCCCACAGGGGCGGGTTCTGCATGATGCCGCCGTTGCCGTACGCGCCGTTGAAGAAGCCGCCGCCGTAGTACTGGCCGTTGTTGTCCTTGGAAAGGCGCAGCGTCTCGTAGTCGGCCGGGTTGATGACCACGGCGTCGGCGCTGAATCCAGTCGCGGTGTTGATCAGCGTGGTTGCCTTGAAAACGCGGTCCGGGTCCGTGTCCGCGCCGGCGCCAAGGGTCTGCACGTCGCGCGTGAGGAGGCCCTCGATGTTCTGGCCGGTGCCGTCGCCGGTCAAAAGCTGGATCTCCTCCATGAGCTTGAGGTTGTACTGCGCATGAGAGTTGATCTCCGAGACGATGTAGGGCAGGTCCTCGGCCATGTCGTCGGTGATCTTCCACCATGCGGCGACCTCGTGCAAGGCGTCGAGCTTCCACGTCGGGTCGGGCAGATGCAGCTGCGGCTTCTGCGCGCCCTCGGCGACCATGTTGGCGCCGCCTTCGAGCGCGCCGTACACGGGGTACTTGATGGAATTGCCGCTCATCGTGCCGCTGGAGAACAGGTCGGCGACCACGAGCGGACGCTCGAAGGGCCACACGCCGTTCTGGTCGACCTGCACGAGCAGCGGCGAATACGCGCCATCGGCGCCGCCGGTGGCCTGCACGTCGGTCGCGGCCTTGAAGTCGCTGGTCGCGAAACCGTGCTTGGCTCCGGCCTTGGCGGTCAGGCCGGCCTCCTTGAGCTCCATCGCGTACAGCATGCCGAGGCTCTTCGCCTCTCCGTTGGGCTTACGCTTCGAGTCGCCGTCCTCGCCGATCTCGTCGAGGTCGTCGTTGGCGGCCTTGAACAGGCTGATGCGCTCGGAGAGGCGCTTGGTCTCCTCGTAGTGCGCCTTGAGCTGCGTCTGCTCGTCGTCGGTGATGTTCTCCATCCCCTTGGCGAGGATGGCCTTCGCCGCCTTCTTCTCGGCGGCGAGCTGCTCCATGAGTGTCATGGAATCTCCTTTCATTGGTTGGCCAGCGAGAAGAAGTCGCTGATGGTTTTGTATTCCCGCTCCCATTCGGGGGCGAAGCTCTTCGCGCCGGACTCCGGCTTATCGTCGTTGGCGTCATCCGGGTCGTCGTCGGGATCGTTCGGCGGGTCTGGCTCGGTCCGGTCGTCCGGGGTCTCGGTGATGGAGTCGAGCAGTTCGCCGAGCGCGTCGTAGGCGGTGCGGATTTTCGACTCGTTGGCCTTGCTGATGGCGCGTCCGGCCTTGACCTCGATGACCTCGGCCTCCTGATTCGCCGCGATCTGCACGAGCGAGATTTCGAACAGCTTGACCTTGCGCAGCTCCCGGTATCCGTCGATCCAGCCCTTCTCGCCGTCGACCCACGCGCTCTGCTCGGCGATGTAGCCGATGCTCATCTGGTGGATGAGCCCGCGCTTCAACAGGTCGTAGGCGCGCTTGATCTCGGGCACGTCGATGTCGAGGCGGCCGGTGATGAGCAGGCCCTTCTCGTCCTCGACGGCGCTCAGCGTCTCGCCGATCACATCGTTCGGGGAGCCGTCCTTGTGCTGCCAGTGCAATGGGATTCCCGCGCCGCCGGCCTTGAAGTCGTTGGCGAGCGTGTCCGCGAACGCGCCCCGTAGGATCACGTCGCCGTCGAGGTCCTTGTTGCCGAATGTCGACGCGTACCCGGTGAACGTGCCCTCGCCGTCACCGGTGTCGAGCTCCTTGAGGTCTATCCGATACCCGGTGTGTTCGAGGCTCATGATTCGTTCCTTCCAGTGAGTTCGTCCCAGTCGCGCCGGAATGCGGCGTCATATTGGTAGGCACGTTTGAAATCGGCCAACAGCATGCCGGCTGCGGTCTTGCCGTTGGGACTGGTGTTGGTCTGCGCGTTCTGCGTCACGCCGCCGTCCTGCGGACTGGGCTGGCCGCCCTCGCTCACGTTGAGCGGGGTGATCAGCTCGTCTCCGCCGGGCACCCTGGGCATGTCGAGCAGCTGGCGCGCGTAGTTCGTGGTCATGAACGGACGGCCCGTGGCCGTGGAGAGCGCCTGGTATTGGGTTTCGAGCGTGCCGCGCAGCTTCGCGTCGATGTTGGCCTTGACGTAGCATTCGGGCTCGCCCACCGCGTCAGGCAGCGTGAGGTTCAGCGCCTCCTCGAGGGCGACGATGTATGGCATCAGCTCGACGTTCCACATCTTCTCCTTGTAGGCCGCGATGTTGCTGTTCGTGCCCTCACGGAAGCCCACGTTCTCAGGTGAGACCTGGAACGCGTTGCACACGGCCACGTTGATCTTGTCGCGCGCCTCGAGGTCGTTCATGTCGATGGGCTTGAACAGGTTCTCGACGGTGCGGATCTCCATGCCGTCCTTGAACACGGGGAGGCGTCCGGCCATGCCCCCGTTGGCGGTGTAGTTGCGCATGTACTGCACGAACGCGTCGTACGCCTCCTGGCTGGGCCACTCCATCTCCTTGGGCCGGTACACGTAGGCGGGGATCTGCGCTCCGCGTTCGGCGATGTTGCGCCGGTATCGCTCCAGGGCGCGCGCCTCGGCCAGCAAGGGCCGCAGCACGTCGGTCACTGGGTTGCCGAAGCGAAGCCCGTCGATGTAGCCGATGTCCAACGCGATGCGCGGGTCTGGCAGGTCGTAGTGGACTCCCGGCATGGACTCCGATGCGGTGATGCGCACTCCGGTGATTTCGCCGAGCGCGTTGCCCTCCAGCTGGTAGGAGTCTGCCGGTATGCGGCGCAGCGTCCATCGGCCCTTGGAGATGCCAAGCACGCACAGCCACTTGTCCTCGAGGAGCATGTCCTCGAGCAGACGCGCGATGAACCGGTAGCGCGTCATGCCCGGCAGCATGCTGGGCCGGCGCATGAGCTGCGCCAAGGATCCGTCGCGCACCTCCATCGCGTCGCCGTCCGCGTCGCGCCGGTAAACCTTGAACGGCAGCGAGGCGATGTTGCGGGCGATGAAATCGACGACGACACGAACCGCGTACTGGCGCGTGTACATGCCGTTGGCCCATCCGATGAAATCCCACTCGTCGGGCCACGACACGTCGGACTGGGTGGAGGTCGCCGGAACGGTCACGGCCGTGGAATCCGCTTCGCCGGACTTCAGGTCGATGGCCGCCGGGCCATGGAAGAGACTGTCGAGGAAACTCAAAATAAGCCTCCTCTCGATTCGGTTAGGCGAAGGACATCCTTATGTCCCCGTTGGTTGAGTTGTATTTCGGTTTGTCGGGCTCTCCGTCGCAGGTCTCGAGCGCGTACAACGCCTCGCTTTCGGCGATGAGCATGCTCGTGTGGGTCGCGGCGTTCGCACGGTCCCACACCATGACCTCGCCGAGCCGCCGGGTGACGGCGAGCGCGGCCTGCTGCTCGACGAGCGGCTGGGGCAGGTGGCGCAGCTTGCCTTCCTTGATGCGGTCGAGGAACCGGCCTGTGCAGGCGCCGAGCTTGAAGCCCTCGATGAGATGCACGGTCCATCCGGCCTCGGTCAACGGGTCGATGAAGTCGACGGCGGGACAGCCCTTGGATTGGATGGCTATCTCGTGGATGGCCGGCCATTTTTCCTTGAGCAGGCGGAGGTATCTTGGGACCCACATCATGCCGTCGCGTCTGGCGATGGCCTCCACGTGTGGCAATCCGTCGGCGCGCATGCCGGCGGCCGCGATGTAGGTGGTCTCGCGGTCGGCGCTGGTGTCGATGGCGAGGACCACTCGGTTCTCGTCGGGGATGGTGGACGTGGGGTCGATGCCTTCTCGCCACAGTCTTGGCGGAATGTAGGGGATGACGTCGGCGGTGACCCACTGGCATAGCACCTCGGTGCGGTATGCGGCCTCGGTCATCGTGTTGATGTCGGCCTTCACGCTGCGAAGCGTCATGGCCCCGTATCCGAGGGACGGGTTCGCCTGGCGTATCGCATCGTCGTCGTCGAGCTCACACTTGTCCGGCGCGCTCCACTCGAAGTATCCGTAGGTCGGGTCATGGTCGTTCGCCCACTCCTCGGCCTTGCCGAGGCCCGCGTCGACGTATGCCCTCCACGAGTCGGCGAGCGCGCGTCCCGCGTCGACGAGCTTCTTGAGGACCACGCTTCGGTAGTCGCCGGCGTTGCTGATGCCCCACAGTTGGCTGGACCACACGGCCTTGGTGATTTGGCTGACGGAATTCCAGCCATCCTCGTTATGCTGCTCGCGCAGCTCGTCGAAGATGGCGCGGGCGGCGCTCTTGGAGCGGATGTTGTTCGCCGCGCGGACGATGTACTTCGCCTTGCTGCGGCAGATGACCGCCTCCTCGCCGTTCACGTTCGATATCTTCTGCACCAGCGCCTGCAGGTCCGGGACGGCCAGCTCGGACTCCTCGTCGGTCTGCGGCTGCGGGTTGCACCAGTTCTTCACCGTCTCGTAGGGGCCCTTGGCGTTGTCCAGCGTCTGGGCTGCGCCGACCACGAGGAATTTCAATGGGGGCACGCGCTCGGGATGGCGTTGTGAATCGACGAACAGCCACCACGCGGCCAGCACGCCCATCGTGGTGGTCTTGCCGTTCTGGCGGGCGACCAGCACGATCACCCTGCGGAAACGGTAGGAGCCGTCCGGGTTGAGTTCGAGCGCGTGGATCAGCAGCCAGCATTGCCATGGGTAGAGGTGCACCTTGAGCACCATTTCGGCGAACGCGATGACCGAATAGCCGTTGCTCGTCGTCTTGTCGAGCTTGCGCAGCGGGGGAGTGTAGATCCTCGGCACGGTCACGCCATGATCGGCGTCCGTGACCTCGCCGGCGATGATGCAATCCTCCATGACGCCGCCTCCCGTCAGCCGAACTCGCTCATGTACTCCTCCATGGCGGTCTTCCGCCTCGCCTTCGGCCTATCGCCCGCCGACGCGGTCCGCGTGGCCTTCGCGTCGGCCGCGGCCGGCGTCAGACCGAGCGCGTCAAGGTACTTCAGGAAGCTCGCGATGCTCACGTTGTCGTTCTGCGGCACCGCGGGACGCTGCTTCGTGCCCTCCACGTCCGCTATGGCACGCTCGGCCAGCTCGTCCCAATGGTCAATCTTCCAGGCGAGCGCACGGGCGGCCGCGATGGCGGCCTTGTCGCGCGCCCGGAGGTGCTTCGCGCTCCTGAGCGACGCCTCCAACGCCTCGCACACCGACTGCTGCGGGAAAACGGCCATGGAACGGCCTCCTTTCGCGCGTGCGCGACCCTCTGTGCAAATTTCAACGGGGAGAGAAAGAGCGGGCACGCGGGTAGTGGGCCGGTCGGTGCCTGTCGGAGGATTCTACCGCCCCTTCCCGTTGGCTTTCGTGGGTCAGGCGGCGGTGTCGAGCGCGATCCATTGCCTTGATAGTGTGCCGATTGGCGCGTGCGGATCCTTGTTGCCGCGCAGATTGTTGCAGCTGGTGTGGCTTGGTCGGAAGCCAGCCGGGTCGAACTGCAGGTCGGGTCGCTTGGTGACGGGGTAGAGGTGGTCGAGGTTGTAGCTGTCGTCGGTGGTGTTCTTCGGGACGGTGTAGTCGATGGGCATGCCGCATAGCCAGCACACTGCGTGCTCTCGCTTGCACTTGGCGAAGAATGCGGCCTTGTCCTTTTCGAACTGGCGGGTGGTCTTGCGCACGCGATGCTGTGCCATGCTGCCGCCCTTCTGCTTTGCGGATGGTGCAGGATTCGAACCCGCGGACCATGTTGGTCGCGCGCCTAGCGAGCGCGTGCGTTAGGCCTCTCCGCCAACCATCCAAGTATGTGGAATCCCCCGATTCGTGTCATCGCATGGCATGGAGCCATGCTCGATGGGTCAGGGGATTCGAAGTTATGCGTTCGGATTTATGCTTCGGTTCAGGTGCGCTCTACGCCAGACGAGTAATCGTCGATGTTCTCGATGATGTTATCTACGTACCGTCCACGACTATCCTTCGCTTTCGCACCAAGCGCCTTGAAAATAAAGGCAACGATTACGGCGAAAGCGCCCACGCAAAATGAAACGATGTCAGGTATGCTTCCAAATCTAGATATGACTGACTGAATAACCAATGGAGCGCCCAGGCCAAGGAAGCCCCAGAAGGCGTTGTCGAACACTCCCTGCCCATCCGGTATGTCCCTGATATCTCGTTTCAGATGCCTCAGATCCGTCCCTTTTACTGGCACCAGATCCTCCTTCGGCCGCAGCATGTTGTACTCGATGGGAGATTTTCCGCCGAAGTCGTTCGGCCCCACCGAGAAACCGTGGTCACTTGTCATCGTGATTCCCCGGATAGAACTTGATGACTCCGATCTGGAATCCGTCGAAGAGCCGGACGTAGGCGCACTTCTTGCAGGTCACCGATATCAGGCCGAGGAAGGGAGCGCCGTGGACCGGCTGGCCCACCATCACCAGGCGTTCGAGCCGGAATGGCGTCTCCTCGATGTTCCACGATGACGAATGGCATATCGGGCATTCCTGGCTGCGCCAGTTCTCCTCGAACCATTTGATGAGGGCGTCGTAATCGATGCCGATGGTGCTTTGATTGTTGTTTTCGGTTGGCATGTGTTCCAGCTTACTCGGCCGGATATGGTTGATCCCCGTCGGACTGGTGCCAACCGAAGTGTCCGTGCGGGGATCAGCAGCAATTCGGTGGTCGTCTCTCTTGACACTCCACCTGATGCGTCAGCATATCACGAAACTGTAACAGCCTGCAATCGCAACGGTTTTCAGGCGGCGACGAGTGGCTTGATGTCGCCGAGCTGGCTCGGGTCGAAGCTGAGCAGGTCATAGTCGCGCTGGAGGTTGTCCCAGAACTCGGGGGTGGTGCCGAACGCCTTGGCGAGACGGTATGCCATCGCGGTGGTGATGGCGCGCTTGCCGCGGACGATCTCGCTGATGGCGGTCTGGGGGACGCCGATGGCTTTGGCGAGACGGTAGCCGGTGATGCCGAGCGGCTGCATGAACTCCTCGGACAGGATCTCGCCGGGGGTGCTCAGGTAGCGGTCAGTGGTAGTCGTCGAAATAGACATCGTATGCCTCCTTCGCTTCGTCGTCCCATTGGAAGATGAGACGCCATTGCTTGTTGACGCGGATGCTCCAGTGTCCGAGCAGGTCGCCCACGAGCGCTTCGAGCATGTTGCCCGGCGGAACCTTGAGGTCCTGCAATGCGTGCGCGGCCTTGAGCATCTGGAGCTTGCGCTTCAACGCCTTCTCCACGCCGGTCGGATAGCCTTTCGGGTATCTGCCGCCGTAGAGGTAGTCGTTGAGTTCCTTGTCCCGCGTTCTCACGTCACTTATACTAACGTAATGCGTTAGTAATGTCAAGCGATATCATTCTCCTCCGGCGCACGCCAGCAGCTCGCGTACGCTCCACTCCCAGTATCCGCCGCCGACGCTCCGGCATGACGGCAGCTTTCCCCTTCGTCGCCACATGGCCAGCTGCTGCGCCGAGAACCTGCGCCCCGTGGTCTCGCTCAACCATTCGGCGGCGCCTGACTGGGTTCGTGTGATGTGCAGGCCCTCGCGCGCGGCCCCTCCCAGTTCGGTCCTCGCGGCGGCGTCGAGGTAGGCGACGCGTATCTCGGCGAGGTTGAGCTGCGCGCCGCACTCCTTGCAATCGGCCCACTTGGCGTCGCGCGGTGCCATCACGTCCGCGTCGCAGGCCGGGCAGTGGCCCCACAGCACCAGTTCCGGCATCGGCGCAAGCCTACGCTCGATCCGGTCGGACAGCTCCCGCAATGCCGCGTAATCCTCAGGTGCATCCTCCAAGGTGAGCAGCGTGCTCCGGTTGGCGACGAGCCGGTTCCACAGGCCGCGCCACTGGCGCAGCGGAACCTTGGCCCACTCGGGTTTCAGGCGCGCGCACACGCCGCGCATCCACTCGCACGACTGTTCGAACAACTCCTGCGCGTCCCAGTCGATCGGGCTGGGCGCGAATCCGTTCGACGGCGCGTGCTCGCGCGCTCCTATACGCACCTGCCTGAGCGCCACCGAACGCAACGCCTTGAGCTGGCCGTCGAGATCTCGCAGTAGACGCAGATACGCGCGCTCGCAGTCCCCGCACAGCCACCTGCCGGGCGCGACCCTGCTGCCATCGTTCGGACATCCGAAATCCATGATGTATTGCCTTTCCGCCGGGGTATGATTGGGCATTGCCACAAGCCAAGCCATCCCCAGCGGATGGCTTGTTCCTTATTCGTCGAAAAGCGGCGGCTCGACGAAATCCGGCGAGCGCTCCGCCGCCTTGACCTCCTTGGGCGTCGCCGCGCGAATCACGTCCACCACCTCGCGCTCGCTGACCTGCAGGAGCCGCGCGGTCTCATCGACCGAATAGCCGTCCGCATGCCATTTGAGGATCATGTCACGCTTGTACTTGCCCATCCTTCGCCTCCCTTGCGTCGAAATATGCCTTGATCACGGCGAGCGCCGTCCCGATGGCGTGCATAGTCGCCAATGACATGGGGTCGTTGGCGATTTCGGGTGGCATGAGGGCTTTGAGGCTGCGCAGGCCTTCCTCGCTGCCGGTGGCGAGGAGAGTGGCGCTCATGGCGACGAGCTGCGTTCCAGTCACATCGAGGACCGATCTCTTGGCCAATTCTGTGGCGTATTCCATGGCGAAGCGCTCGTATTCGGTGTCGTCAGCCAATTTGCTCACATCCTTAGCGTCATCCTGATGGTCTTCATCATGCAGGACCGCGGACTGCAGCCATGCGATCAATTCCGGCACATCCGATGCCGGTATGCGGCTGACGGGCGATTGATGTCCGGTGCATGCGGTCGAGACGGCTATCTCGCCGTTTCCCCAGTTCCAGAACTGGACGTTCTCGTCCTTCGACGGATGCTGCCCGTATATGATGCGAATCTTTTCCGGGTTGAGCGTCTTGATGTCGATCATGATTCGTCTCCTTGGTTGATGCGTTCCTCGATCTCCACGGCCAGCGCGAGGGCTTGGTCCCATCCGGCGCGGTATCCGATGACGAACGCCTCGGCCGGCGAATCGTTGCCCAGTCCCGCGTCGGCGAGCGCGTCGAGCGCTTGCTGGTCGATGTCGATGTGGTTGTTTTCGTCCACGCTGATGCTGCTCATTGGTCCTCCTCGAGGGTGGCGCCGCAGCTTGGGCAGTGGTCGCCGGTCTGGGCGAAGCGGCTGACCGGATGGCGGCAGGCGTCGCATATCCGCTCGTACTTGGGTCGTTCGCTGCCCCTGGGCTCGTGACGGATGACTATCATGCGGCTCATTTGATTTCCATCCATTTCGTATCGTTGTAGACATTGCCTATCGCCGATGCAGGGCCCGTGCAATCAGGGAACTTGACCATGACCGGGTTGCCCACCAATTCCGACAGATTGTTGCCGTCGTCCTCTACGTCGATGCCGGCGATGCGGAGCAAATCCGGCAGCTGCTGCGGCGCGAAATTCACCGAGCAGCCAGTGCTTGCGCGACGTAACCGCAAAGTGATCGAAATGATGTTGAAATGCCCTATGTACTGCAATTCGGCTGAAACGATTTTCATAACCTCGCAGATTGGTTCGCTCATTCCTCAACCTCCGTCAGTGCGCCGTGGGATCCGTCGTACATGCTGTCGGCGATCTCAACGAGAGCCGCCGTTGGGATAAGCGATCGAATGAATTTGGCTGGCCCAATAGCTTGCTGCAAAGCTTCGGCTAGTTCCTCGCATGTGAATATCTTCGCCTCGTGGCTCATTTCGTGTCCTTTCATTCGCCGTCGTCCAGCCATGCGCGGTATTCGTCGATGTCGCGTTGGAGGCAGTCGGCGGTGCGGTGGATCGTGTCATGCCCATATGCGTAGGGGTCGCGTCCGCGGGCCATGTCCGTGATCCTGAGCGAGCTCAGGTCGAGCTTGCGGTACGACACGCCCGCGAGCGCGCCGGGCATCTTCTCGTCGATCCATTCGAGGTCGAAGTCGACGTTCGTGCCTGCCGGGTGCAGGATGACGTTTCTATACCGGTAGATCAGGTCGCCGATCCTCATGCGCACGTCGTCGAGGCATCGGGCCCGACGCTGGTCCATGCATTGGGCGAGCAGGCCGTTGCGCGCGTGCATGCCGATGGCCGTGAGGTTGCGTTCGCCGATGGCGATGGGTGTCTCGTTGTCCGGGTCGTATCTGATCGCCATGTCGAATTGTTCTTGGATGCTGCTGGCCTTGAGGTCGGTGACGCGCATGCCGACCTCGAGCAGCCTGCCGTCCTTGGGGTCGATGCCCGTGGTCTCCGTGTCGATCCATAGGAGCATGTGTGGCTTGTCGCTCATTCGTTGTCCTTCCGTGGTAGGTGCTTGGTCTCCTCTTCGCTGGCCTCGTATCCGATGTCATCGAGGAGCCGGTAGTAGTCGGCGAGCGTGCTGCCGTAGGAGCGGCCGCGCCAGCAGTCAGCGTCGACGCGCGACTCGGTGTCCGCCAATAGGAGCAGCAGCAGTTGCATGCGCCTCTGGCCCGGCTTGCCGGCCCTGTCGGCGAGCGCGCGCATGTTCTCCGGTCCGGCGAGGTGGTAGACGTCGTGCTTGACGTCCTTCTCGGCGACGGGCAGCGGCGTGGTCAATAGGTTGTATGCCTGGACGATCCTGTCGGCGCGGTTGACGTCGCCTTCGAACAGGCTTCCGAACCCGTATGGGCCGAGGATGCGATTGGCGAGGAGCCGTTCGAGCATGAATGTCTGCTTGGGGCCGGAGAAGCCCGGCAGGTTGGCTTTGAGCCATGCCATGCGGGTGTCGCGGCTGGTCTCGTCGACCTGACGCCACTTCCTGGCCTCCTCGAGCTCCCGCTTGCGCCTGCTCTTGGCCTCCGCGCCCTCCCGCTCCCGTCGGGCGGCCGCCTTGGGGTCGAGCGGCTGGTAGGCGAACAGACTCTCGCCATCCTCGTAGAGCCGGGCCCGCTCGCGCAGCTTGTCGCCCTTGAGCCATTCGCCCCACTGCTCGTCGAACCGCCGGCCCTCGTCGAAGAGCTTCGGATACGGCTCGCAATCGTCCGGATGCCACGACCAGCGTCCCGCGTTCCCGGGCAGGGCGTGGATCTCCAACCCCATCCCACGCGCCTGCTCCCCGGCCTCTTTCAACCACGCGCGCCGGCGGCGCTCGCGGGCGATCATGGTGCGGGTGTAGTCGAAGTTGTTGGTGCCGATGGTCTTGGCGAGGCGCTTCTGGTCGGCGGGGCTGTCGTTGAGGTCGGCGAGCGCCTCCAATTCGAGTAAATCGAGTTGGGCGAATTGGTCTTGCTGGCGGATGGGTGTGGGGATGCTGGCGATCCTGAGTCGTCCGCGGACGAATGTCTGGCTTCTTCCGGTACGCTCGGCCATGTCCTTGACGCTCGAGCCGAGGTCGAGGAGTCCTTGGTATCCGTCGGCCTCCTCCATGGGGGTCAGGTCCGTGCGCTGCGTGTTCTCCACGAGCATGAGTTCGCGCTCCTCGCGCGGGGTCAATTCGGCTATCGCGCAGGGCACGGTCTCGAGGCCGGCCTGTTTGGCGGCGGTCCACCGGCGGTGGCCGATGACGATCCGGTACACGATGCGGCTCTCGTTGGGGCCGGTGGCCTCCCGCATGGGCGTGACGAGGAGGTTCTGCCGGATGCCCTGCTGCCTTATGCTTTGCGCGAGTTCGGTGACGTCGCCCACCTGCTTGCGCGGATTGTCGGGATTGGGACGCAGGTCTCCGACGGGGATTTGTTGGATGTCACTCATGTCAATGCCTTTCTCGTTGGTTCCTCGACTGGTGTCCAGCCGCCTTCGCGGTCGAGCAGGATCCACCCGTGGCGCTTCGTGAGCACCGGAGTCTGCCAGGGCAGTTCGCCGGCCCTCAAATACAGGCCCTCCTGATGGGCCTGCTCGGGGTGGGCGTGGACCCATCCATGGCAGCCGGCCGTGCCCGACCCGCACAGGTCAACCACGTTCGACGGGTCGTGCCTCCATGCCTTGTCGGCCCGGCTCCGGGTCGCGCGGTGGTGGCGCGAGCCGGATACGGCGTACAGGCTCAGCCCGCAGCGGATGCAGGATCGTCCGTCGCGCTCGTCCACCAGTTCGCATGTCCTGCGGCTTGGCTGGCTCATCGCGCGGCCTCGATGGTCTTCATGGCCACGAGCCGCCACACGGTCCTCTCGGACGCGTTCAGACCATGCCAGTCCTCGATGGGGTCGGTGCGGGTGGCGTTCCACCATGCCTCGTATGCGGCCCTGGCCGCTTTCTCGACCTTCTGGTCGCTCACTGCTCGTCCTCCTCCGTTGCGGGCTCGGCCGGTCCGATGGAGATCGTCAGGCACATGCCGGCCTTGATGGCTTCGAATGCCATCCGTTCCAGGGGGCCTCGTCCGTCGAGGAGGGCCTGTCGCCTGGGCTGTGGGTCGTTTTGCTTTCGGTCGTCCGGGGCGAGGGCGATGAGCGTGGCGGCGAGGCTCAGTGCCTCGCGTGGTTCGAGGCCGAGGTAGGTGTGGCCGGTCTGCGTGCCCTCGATCTGGATGCGAGTGTCCGCCAGTGTGCGCACGCGCAGGCTTTCGCGTCCGTGGCGGTCGATGATGTGGTTCATGCCGGGATCCTTTCGGTGCTTTCGATGGTTTGGCTGATGGTCTCCTGCGCGGCCTGGGCCCAGTCGTGGCCTTGGCGGACGAGCTGGAAGAAGGGCTTTCTGGCTCTCATGGCCTCGATGGAGTCGACGCCGGATTCCTCGAGGGGCTGGTTGAGGTGGGCTTGGAGCCATGCCTCGTCGGGCAGCGGCTGAGGTTTGGGTTTGGGCTGCCAGTCGCGCCATTGTTCGGAGGCAAGCCAGTGGGCGAGGTTGCAGGGCGTGTGGATCTCGCCCTCCGCCACGCTGTTCGCGTAGGCCAGGACCGCGCCGAACAGGCGCAGCGGGTCCGAGCCGGATTCGCACAGGCGCTCCCACTCGGCTTTCGCCTTGGCCTTGGAGCCGGAGTGGACCGGGTGGGCGCTCCACGCCGCGGCGAACGGGTCCGCCTCGACCGAGGCGACGGCGCCGGCCATCGAGCCCCGGCCCGGCGTTGCCTCGGAGGGGGCCGGGGGGAGGTTTGGATTGGTATCGGTATGGGTATGGTCCGGATGCTTCGTTTTTGCTTGAAGCAATTGCTTCGCGTTTGCTTCCCGTTTGCTTGAACCAAATGCTTCGTCTGTTACGCTGGTTTGCTTCGCGGGGTTGCCTTCGTGTTGCTTCCCGTTTGCTTCGCCGTCGTCCGAGGCGTTTGCCTCGTCGTCGCTTCGACGGCTTGCCTCGCGTTTGCTTCGCCTCGCCTGCCCGCTCGCACGTCCTCCGGCCCTGCCGGCGGCGGCGCGTTTCTCGGACAGTTCGCGGCTTCCCGCCAGCTTCCACAAGCGCTCGTCCTCCACGGGCCTGAACGCGTCCTCGGCGATCCTGTCCCACAAACCGGCCGCGACGAGTTGCATTGCCTGCGCCTTGGTGCCTCCCAGGCGTTTGACATGCCTTAGGCGGATGGTGCCGTCGTAGTCCTCGTTGCGCGACTGGCGGCCCATCCAACTGCCCGCCTTGACCCACAGTCCCAACGCCGCCAGCGGCAGATAGTCGAGGCTCGGCTTGTCGTACAGGCCGTCGTCGACCATGAACCAGCTCATGCCACCGCCTCCTCCTGCATGTCGAGCTCGGGTTGCTCGACCGGATTGGCGAGCCGGTGCGCGAGCAGGGTCAGCGCGATCTCGTCCTGCGTCCTCATGAAATCGTCCTTGTCGTAGGCGAAGCGCTGCCCGCATTCCGCGCACCAGTTCGGATGCGGGCGCGCCAGCAGAACGCCGGCGGCCTTTTCGCGCGGCATGTCCCGGTACGCGTCCGGCCATAGCCGCGTGCCGCAGCGTGGGCACTGGCTCAACGGCGGCGTGCCCGTGACGGCCCGGGGCGCGGCGAACGCGTACTTGATGGCCTTCTCCGGCTTGGGGAACACGTCGGGATGCCGGTCGACGATCTGCTGGATGCGGTGCATGATGTCGTTCCCGCAGTCGTCGCGGAACCGTTCGAAGCCCTCCAAGGTGAACGTCTTGGATTCGGCCGCGAAATGCAGCAGGGACACGGCCTGCGGGTCGGGATACATGCGCTCCGGGCACGCGTCGATGCGGATGACCGTGTCCGGGATCTCGCCGCTGAGAGCGGCCAGATCGTCCATGCGCACACGGAACGTCTTCGCCACCGGAATCGTCGGAAGGACTTCGCCCTCCAACGCGTCGTTCCTGTCATTCATGGTCTTCTCCTTTGCTAGAACTCGGGTTCCGACTCGGCATGTCCGCCGAAGTCCGTGTGGCCGGCCGGAGCCTGCGCCCACGGATCCGCCCCGTCCGCCGGCATGACCGTCGGCGCCGTGGCGCCGCCCTGGTAGCCTTGGTAGGCGCTGCCGAGCGCCTGACGCTGCGCGGTCCTGACCACGGCGGCCCTCGCATACCTCAGGGAGGGGCCGATCTCATCGACCTGCATCTCCATGACGGTCCTGTTGCTCCCGTCCTGCGCCTGGTAGCTCCTCTGCTGAAGGCGGCCCTGCGCGATCACGCGCGTGCCCTTGGACAGCGACTGGGCGATGTTGGAGGCCATGTCCCTCCACACGCTGCACCGCAGGAACAGGGCCGGCCCGTCCTCCCACTGATTCGTGTTCCGATTGAACGAGCGAGGGGTCGAGGCGATCGTGAAGTTCACGACCGTCGCCCCGCTGGCTATGGCGCGCAGCTCCGGATCGGCGGTCAGGTTGCCCACGATCGTCACGACGGTCTCGCCGCTCACCGCGCCACCTCCCCGCCGACATAGGAGACATAGACCCCATGCACGCCGACCGGGTTCTCCACGGCCCTCGCGTCATAGGCGCCCGCCGGATGGAACGCAGCCAGACGGCCGGCGCGCACACGGCGCGCGACGTCCATGGCGTTCTTCCGCGTACGGCATTCCCTCCACCGGCGCCACTGGCCAGGCCTCGTGCGCAACAGTCCGGCGAAATCCTCGTGCGCGACCCTCGCGGAACTCCGCTCGCACAGATCCTCGGGAGGCTCTGACAGCCACGCATCGTCATCCACGCTCTCGCCGGACGGCGGGGACTGGATGACAAGATGCTCGCCCGGGGCCGCGGCGCCGGCATCGGCGGGGCCCACGGGATCGCGATTGACCGGCACGTCGGCCGCGGGCGTGCCTCCGACGGCGACCTTGTACGCCTGGCTGATGCTCCACTGCGGCTTGTCGAGCAACGCCGCCTCCGCGAGATCCGCCAGCACATTGCCCTTCACGGAACGCATGTGTTTGCGCACCGCCGACTGCTCGCGCGCATTCAGATCGCGCCACGGGGTCCTGGCCCACTCATCCAACTGGGCCTTGCTGTATCTGGGCATAAGTTCTCCTTTTCGATGAATCGACAAACGGCCCCGTGAGATCGGGGCACCGTCGTGGACGGCCCGGGAATCGAACCCAAGTCCCGGCCCGCCACGCGCCACATGAACCGCGTGATCCGCCGGGGGCAAGCCTGCACCGCCCGAAGGCCGCCGGCCAGTATGTCTAAAACGCAGCGCCCAATGTCTTCCGAACAGAGAGGGGACCTTGCTTCGACCGGCAGCCAGTTTCAGTTATTCGGTGTTAACGACTGTCCTTGTCGCCGGCCGCACGCACCCCGGAGTGACACAGGGAAAACCAGAACGGCTCACCCGATTGGGGTTTGGGATAGAAAGTCGTGGTGCATGCGGCAAGACTTATGCGTGTTCGCCGATGTCCATGAACACCGGGCCCATCATCAGCGCGAACACCAGCAACGCCAAGTGGCCGAGCGACACGACGCCATCCGCCAAGCCCGCCACGAGCCACAGGCCCGACCAGAGGGCCAGCACGCCGAGGCCGACGGAGACCAGCAGGCAGAACAGCCACTTCGCGTCACGCTGCCGACTGGTCAGCCTGACCGGCCGCTCGGGCTTGCGATAACCGCTCCAATGACCCGCGCTCATGCCGCCACCGTCCCGGACATGGCGAGCCTCGGGCAATCCTCAACGAGCGTGCCCCCGTGGCGTCGCTTGGATGGATCGCCGAAATACGCGAGCACCGCCTCCATCGGATACATCACTAGGCAACCGACCCTGACGTAATCCGGGCCATGGTCGACGACCATGCCGCGCATGCGGCGCCCACCGGACCTCCAATTCGCCAACGTCTTGACGCTCGGCCGGCCGCCGCACCACTCGGACACTTGCGCCGGGGTAAGCATCTGACCATCCATCACCACTTCTCCTTTCCTTTTGAGAGGAATCGGTGGAAGAGCTCCCTGATCGGACTGTCGTCGGGCAGATCCTCGAGCATGGCGAGCGCAAAGCACAGAAAGACGGCAGAGGCCGCCAAGACGAAAATCGCCAAAAAAACAACCGCGACGACAGCAAGAATGGTTCCGCTCATTGCTCCGCCTCCTTCGCGATCGCCTCGCCTTTGATGCCGTCACTCAATGCCTGCACGGGGTCGAATCCTGCCTCCACGGCGGTGGCGAGGAATTCGCTCATGCGCAGGTCGTCGCCGTCGAGGTGCCGGGTGATGGTCATGCGGTTGACGCCGCATCGCTTGGCGATGCGGGTCATCTGCGCTTTGGCGAGCAATGCCTTGTCGCGCGAGGCGCTGGTGATGCGCGCTGCCGCCTTCAACGCCCAGCCATCGGTGTGCGTTTGCTGTACCTTTGTGCTCATAGTGGTGTTTCCTTTGATTGGGGTTTGCTCATGGACGATTGGCTGGCTTGGGTGTCTGCTGGATTCGCCGGAGTGTCAGCCCTCTTCGCCGGTGTGACCATCTGGTGGCCATGGAAGACGCGACCCAAAGCGAACATCAGGCATCGCGAGACGTTTCCGAAGTGTTTCGTTGAGAACATCGGGCGTCTAATCGTCGCCTGTGGATGCCGGCGTCCATACCTGTTCGTGGAATGGCGCAATGACGGCGATGGCAATGCGCACGCGGCCAAGGTCATGAGCGACCAATGCGACGTCGTGCTCATGGTTGAATCTCCCCGCTATGAGCACGGTTACGCCATCGTTCCAGACATTGCCTTACTAGCTCCAGGCGAGTCGTTCCATGCCATTCTTCTTCCTCGTGGAGGAATTGACTTGGAACGTATCCGCGTAGTCCTTGAATACGAAGAGGAACCCACCCGTCTGGAGTGTTCCCGCGTATCCAAGCCGTATTGTTTGTCATATCGATTGCCAGCACTGCGCGATCTGGACATCCGGGAAAAACACGCTGCCTGGGAGGCGCTTCGCGAGGCTTGCGAAAGAACGGGATACGGCTCAACAGACGAGGAAGTCGCGCATTGGGCTCGTCAGGCACTCCGGGACGACTTTCAAAGACTGGCATGCTAAGCGACGCGCGGTAATCATCCGTGCTGTAGAAAACCAGCTCCGTGTTGTCCTTGACGAACATGATCGTCACTACAACCACCTCCAATCGTTGACACCTGTCATCATGCACTAAATGATGACAGGTGTCAACAAATCGAGATGCGCGGCGTGTCGTCAGGTGATAACATAATGAGCATGGCTACTAAGTATGTTTGGGGTCCAGTTGACTATGCGGCGAAGCAAGTTTTGGGACAGCTTATTGCTGATAGCGGCTACTCATATCGACAATTTGAAGACCGGATTGGCGGCATTGTCAGCTATAGCCGAATTAGAGACATTGAACTTGGGAGACGAGCGTCAGTAAAGCTATCTGAGTTCCTAACTATCTGCGATGTATGTAGTGTTGCCCCCACGGAGATGTTGCGTGAGATTATCGCCCTCGCCAAGCAGCTTGAGGAGGAAGATGAGGCTTCGAAGGTCAAAGCGGCGATGAGGAAAGCAGAGAAGTCCGACATGAAGCTTGCCGCATACCGCAGCGAAGACAAGCAATCGCTTGTTGATGGAGAGGCGGGGCCGGATTATGACGACCCTGCGTGAGCGGAACCTTCCGCCGTCAGGTCTGTCCTACGGTCGGATGCGCATGCTGCTTTACGAGATAGCTCCGCAGCTGACGGTGGCGAGCGCCATCCTGCCCGGCAATTTGTGCGGATGCTACGACGAGGTTACACAGACCATTCTCATAGACCGGAGGCTTACCTACGAGGCAAAGAAATGCGCACTCGTGCATGAGCTTGTCCATTGGAAGCGTGGGGACCGCGACTGTGGCGATATCGGCGAAACGCGGACTCGGCGTGAGACAGCGGCAAGACTGGTTAGTCCGCTCGAATACGCCGCAGCCGAACGAATCTACGGGAATGACGTCTATGCGCTTGCGTCGGAGCTCGGCGTCACGGTGCCGGTGATAGAAGACTTTAGAACATTGCTGCATGAAGCAGCGGACCAATCTATAGGAGGGTGAAGTATGGAGAAGTATTTCGCACGGCCTGTCGAGGAGACCTACGACGGTTTGGTCGAATGGGCTTCCTCGGCGAATTGCCTCGTATCCACAAGTGAGGTCATGATGGAATTGACCGTGAGAATCGATGGGAAAGACGCTTTGGTATCCATAGTGCCGAAAGGCGATGGAAGCATGGTTCGAATCGAGGACGATTCGATAGCTCAGCAGATCTATCTCGCGGCGGCCCCGGCCATTTCGGAAAAGCTGAATAAATCTGAGAAAAAGGCAGTGAAGGCGCAGAACATCGGCGCCGTTGTGGTGATTGTGATCACCGTTATCGTACTTGCGGTCATCGGAATCTACGGTTATCTCGACGGCGAGAAAAAGAAAGAGCGTCTTAGGGATGAGCTTCGCGATTCCATGCTCGGCTCGTCTGAAATCGAACATGATATCTATAGCGTCGACCGCATTCCGCTTTACGTCGCAGGACTCATGTCGCCTGATGTCCGATGATCTATCTTTTGCGCTAGTTCTCTAGGAGGCGCGCATGGCGAACATCAAGTCGTATGACACGAAGGCCGGCGTGCGCTGGCGTGTGCGCTACAGGAAGCCGGACGGTTCGCAGACCGACAAGCGCGGCTTCAAGCGCAAGAAGGACGCGGAGGACTGGGCGGCCGAGCACGTCACCATCGCCAAGGCCACCGGCAGCTACATCGACCCGCAGGCTGGCAAGGCGACCATCGGCGAACTGTACGAGAGGTGGATGCTCGTGCGTCGTCCGCTGGTCAAGCAGTCCACTCTCGAGACAGACGAGCGCACATGGCGCACACACGTCGCCCCGCAATGGGCGGACCGCAGGATCAACGGCATCGAACGACCGGAGGTCCAGCTATGGGTCAGCGGCATAGCCGCCCGCAGGTCGGCCAGCACCACCATCAAGGCCTACGCCCTGCTCAAGAGTATCTGCGACATGGCCGTCAGGGACAGGCTCGTCGCCACGGCGCCAACCGACGGAATCATCCTCCCCAAGCGCCGCAAGCGCAAGGAACGGCGCGTATACCTGACCATAGGGCAGCTGCTGCGCTTCGCAGACGAGGCCGGACATGCCACGGCGATTCCCCGCGAGCGCCGCGCGCTGGTGCTCGTCCTCGGCCTGTGCGGCATCCGATGGGGCGAGGCGAGCGGACTGCACGTGCGGGACGTCGATTTCGCACACGGCAGGCTCCATATCGACAGCAACGTCACCGGGCGCACTGGGCACAAGGTGGAGACCACTCCCAAGAACCACGAGGTGCGCGACGTGCCCATGCCGCGTGTCGTAGCCGACGCGTTGCGCGAGGTCACCTTGGAAAAAGGGTCCGGCGAGCGCGTGTTCCTCGACCCGTCGGGCCAGCCCCTGCGCTTCCAGTCAGCGTCGGAGGGCAAAGGCAACCGCACGTGGTGGCCGTCGGCGCTTCGGCGCGCCGGACTGCCGATGCTCTCGCCCCACGACCTGCGACACACCGCTGCGAGCATCGCCGTCCACTGCGGCGCGAACGTCAAGGCCCTGCAAAGGATGCTCGGACACGCGTCGGCGGCGATGACCCTCGATGTGTACGCGGATCTCTTCGACGGCGATCTCGACGACGTGGCGGCGCTGATCGACGCGAGCGTGGAGCTCGCCGAGAAGCCGAAGGAATGTGGGCAAAATGTGGGCAGAACGGTGTCCAAGGCCGTTTCTGTGGGGTGAAAACGTTGGAATTCCAACGTTTTCGAAAGTGGGCGATGAGGGGCTCGAACCCCCGACATCCACCGTGTAAAGGTGGCGCTCTAGCCGACTGAGCTAATCGCCCGCGAGGCACCACCATACCGTGTGCCCAGGTCCACGCGCGGCGTCCGCGCGCGTCCGGAGCGTCCCAAACCCCACGTAAGGTAGGGATACGCATCGTGTTCGGGGAGGTACGGACAATGGCACAGGAAACCGCGGACGCGCGCTCTCAGGCGGGCTCGACCGGCATCGCGCGCGTCGGCAAGCGCGCGTGGGGATATGACGTCGAACAGGTGGACGCCTTCCTCGAACAGGCGCACCGGCTCTACGAGGGCGAGGGCGCGCAGCTCAATCAGCGTGACATCCAGGAGGCGTCCTTCGACTGCGCCAAGGGCGGATACGAGATCGCCCAGGTCGACGCCGCGTTGCAGCGACTCGAGCGCGCCGTCGTCGACAAGCAGACGACATGGGAGATCTCGCGCAAGGGGCGCGTGGCTTGGAAGGCGGACACCGAGGCGCTCTACCGTCTGGTCGTCGACCATGTCGACCGCGCCGAGGGGCAGCGTTTCGCCCCCGGCGTGCGCAGGCGCCCGTCCTATGACCGCAGGCAGGTGGACCGCCTCGTCGCCCAGATCGCCGACAAGGCCGCCTCCGTGCTCGGGGTCGACGGCATCGGGCTCGAGGACGTGAGCGATCTGTCGGATCTCGATGCCGCCGCCGTCGCCAACGCCGTGTTCACACAGCGCAAGGGCGCGAAGGGATATGACGAGCGTCAGGTCGACTTCTTCCTCAACGCCTGCGTGCGTCTGTTGAGCCGTCTGGAATCATATGGACGCGTGCGCGACTATCTGTCCGATCCGTCGGGCTCTCCTTCGCCGGACCTCGCCTCCGTGCCCTCGTTCGCCGGGGATGGGCAGGAGGATGCCGGAACGTCATCGCCCGCGCCATCCGCCGCGCCCCTGGCGAATCCCCCCGCCGCATCGGAAACGACGGCGATCATCGACATGCCGCCCGCTTCCGCCGGACAGGCCCCGGCCGCCGCCGGCTTCGCGGGCGAGCCCATGGCCGAGACCTTCGACGAACTCCATCAGGCCGAGCGCGCCATCTTCGCCGCCTCCAGCGCATCGGCGCCATCCTTCGCGCCGATCGCCAAGCCGGTGCGCCGGGCGTCCACGCCGGTGACCCCGGTTCCGGTGCGCGAACCCGCCGCGCCGACGACGCCTGTGTCGCCGACACCCGTGCCGCAGTCGCCGGCCCGGGTTCCCGACCTGTCCGCCGCGCCGGCGCCGTCTGCGACGCCTGAGCCGGTCGCGTCCCCCGCCCCGGCCTCCGAATCAGTCGCCCACGAGCCGGCGGACTCCTCGCTGGCGGCGCTCGCCCATATGGCCGCGGTCTCCCAGGAGATGCCCGTCGTCTCAGCGCCCTCCGAGGCGAATATGCCCAGGCTCGAAACGCCGAGCCTGCCGCAGATCGACGACGACTTCCCGTCGCTGCTGGGCGAATCTCGTTTCAACGTCGACATCCCGGACCTGGCCTTCCCGACGCGTTTCGCCGACAACGGGGCCGCCGACGGCACGGACGAAAAGAAGGAACAGTGATCTCCAACTCCACCGTCGTCATCCTCGGGTCCACCGGTTCCATCGGCACCCAGGGACTGGACGTCATATCCCGCCATCCCGAACGCTTCACCGTCACCGGACTGGCGGCCGGCGGCGCGCATCTCGACCTGCTCGCCCGTCAGGCGGCGCGGTTCAACGTGCCGCAGGTCGCCGTCCCCGACGCCTCGCTTGCCGGCGCGCTGCGCGATGCCCTCGACCGGGCCGGCGCGCGGCACACCCAGGTGCAGGCCGGCCCCGATGCCGTCGTCTCGATGGCCGGCTCCGGCGCGGCCGTCGTGCTCAACGGCATCACCGGATCGATTGGTCTCGAGCCCTCGATCGCGGCGCTCAAGGCCGGCTCCCAGCTCGCCCTGGCCAACAAGGAATCCGTCGTCGCCGGCGGACATCTGCTTTTCGGCGCTCAGACTCGCGACGAGCAGATCAACCCCGTCGACTCCGAGCATTCGGCCATCTGGCAGTCCCTGCGCTCCGGCGCGCGCGGCGAGGTCGCCCGGCTCGTCGTCACGGCCTCCGGCGGCCCGTTCCGCGGCATGACGCGCGCCGATATGGCCGACATCACGCCCGAGCAGGCCCTGAACCATCCGACGTGGAACATGGGGCCGGTCGTCACGATCAACTCCTCGACCCTGATGAACAAGGGGCTGGAGGTCATCGAGGCCTCGCGCCTGTTCGACATTCCGCCCGAACGCATCGACGTGACCGTGCATCCCCAGTCCATCGTGCATTCGATGGTCGAGTTCGTCGACGGCGCGACCATCGCGCAGGCCTCGCCGCCCGACATGCGGCTGCCGATCGCGCTCGGTCTGTCCGCGCCCGACCGCATGACGAACGTCGCGGCCGCCTGCGACTGGACCAAGGCGGCGACCTGGACCTTCGAACCGCTTGACGACGAGGCCTTCCCCGCCGTGTCCCTGGCGCGTCACTGCCTCGCGGCCTCCGAGAAACACACGGCCGTGCTCAACGCGGCCAACGAGCAGGCCGTGGGCGCCTTCCTCGACCGGCGCCTGCCGTATCTCGGCATCGTGGACATCGTGCGCGAGGTCATCGACGAGATGGACGCCGAACTACGCGGCGCGCCGCTCTTCGCCGACGTGGAGGAAATGGGGCAGGTCGAGGCCGAGGCCCGCCGCCGCGCCGACGATCTGATAGACCGGAGGAAGTGAATCGATCCGGATGGGCGCCCTGTGGGTCGTTGGGCCGCCCGTGATGCTCCGCACGCCGCCATCCCCGCGTCTGGGTGGGATGACGGCGCGCGCTGTGGAATGCCGCGAATGACGGTAAGGAGAGTCGAATGCCCGAGAACGCCGCGAACAAGCCCTTCCGGAAAACCGGTGACGCCGATATCAGCGAATCCCCGCTGCATCCGCGCCGCAAGTCGCGCCGCATCATGGTCGGGCCGGTGCCGGTGGGCGGCGGCGCGCCGATCTCCGTGCAGTCGATGACCAACACGAACACGGCCGACATCAACGCCACCCTGGGGCAGATCGCCGAGCTGGCCGCCGCCGGTTGCGATATCGTGCGCGTGGCCGTGCCCAGCCAGGACGACGCCGACGCGCTGCCGATCATCTGCGCCAAATCACCGATCCCGGTGATCGCCGACATCCATTTCCAGAGCCGATATGTGTTCGCCGCCATCGACGCCGGCTGCGCGGCCGTGCGCGTCAACCCCGGCAACATCCGCAAATTCGACGAGGTCGGGCCCGCGATCTGCAAGGCCGCCACCGACGCGGGGATCTCCCTGCGCATCGGCGTCAACGCCGGTTCGCTCGACAAGGAGATCTACGAGCGCTTCGGCGGCCCTACCCCCGAGGCGCTGGTCGCCTCCGCGCTCAAGGAGGCGCGGATGTTCGAGGACGTGGGCTTCCATGACTTCAAGATCTCGGTCAAGCACCACGATGTGATCACGATGGTCGAGACCTATCGTCTGCTCGCCACGAAGGGCGACTGGCCGCTGCACCTCGGCGTCACCGAGGCCGGCCCGGCCTGGCAGGGGACCATCAAGACTTGCCTGGCCTTCGGCGCGCTGCTGGCCGAGGGCATCGGCGACACCATCCGCGTCTCGCTGTCCGCGCCGCCGGTCGAGGAGGTCAAAGTCGGTGCCAAGCTTTTGGAATACATGGGCCTGCGCCCGCGCAAATTCGACATCATCTCCTGCCCAAGCTGCGGGCGCGCGCAGGTCGATGTGATCGAACTGGCGAAGGAAGTGACCGAAGGCCTGAAGGACGTCACAGCCCCGATCCGCGTGGCGGTCATGGGCTGCGTCGTCAACGGGCCCGGCGAGGCGCGCGAGGCCGACCTCGGCGTTGCCTCCGGCAACGGCAAGGGCCAGATCATCGAACATGGCAAGGTCGTGCAGACCGTGCCCGAGGACCGGATCGTCGAGACGCTGCTCACCCGCGCCCAGGCCATCGCCGCCCGGATGGAGGCCGAGGGACAGGCCTCTGGCGCGCCCCTCGCCGCCACCGGCCCCGTCGTGGTGCCGATCCAACACCCCAACCATGCGTAGGCGGCGTCTATCGTCGTACCGATGATAGGTGGTGACGGTTCTTTCCCGGAAATCACCAGTCATAGCCGTAACTATATATAATTTCTGATATAGTTATGGCTATAACCGCAACTGTTTAACTGTTGGGACGGGGACTGGCGCATGATTGATCGCCCTGCATATTTCAAGGCAATAGAGCCGTTCGTCGGAACGAACGTGATCAAGGTGCTCACCGGTGTGCGGCGCTGCGGAAAATCGACATTGCTGACCATGCTGCGTGACCGTCTGCCCGCCGACGACATTCCGCCGTCCAATATCCTGCATCTGTGCTTTGAATCCGATGACATGGCGGGCATCTCCACTCGCGATGATCTCACGGCATACGTGCGCGGCCATGTCGATGCCGCGCATCCGATCCGCCTGTTCCTCGACGAAATCCAGGAAATCGATGGCTGGGAGCGAGCGCTGCGCTCGTTCATGGTCGATTACGACGCCGATATCTACGTCACCGGATCCAACGCCCATATCCTTTCCAGCGATCTGGCGACGTATATCACCGGCCGCTATGTGACCATCCCCGTCCATCCGCTTTCCTTCGCCGAATTCCTTCCCGCCTATCAAGCGGAGCATCCCGGCGTCGACAAGCGTGACGTTTTCCGTGCCTATGTCATCCAAGGCGGCTTTCCGTTCCAGCATGAGCTGGGGTTCAACCAGCGCGCGACATTGCAATATCTCACGGATCTCAACGCGACCATTCTGCTCAAAGACGTGGTTCGTCGCAATGCCATCCGTGACGTCGATATGCTCGAGCGAATCGTCGCGTATGCGATCGGCGAGGAGGGGCATATCCTCACTCCAGGCAGCATCGCCGCGTATCTGAAAAGCCAGCGTCGGCGCACCACGCAGGAAACCGTCGCCAATCATCTCAAGGCCGCGGAGCAGGCGTATCTGATTCATCGCGCGCAGCGGGAGGACACGGCGGGCAAACGTGTGCTCGCGTTCTCGGAGAAATACTATGTCACCGATCCTGGGCTGAGACAGGCGTTGGGTTTTGACAACGCCGCCGGCATCGATCAGGTCATCGAAGGCATCGTGTATATGGAACTGATTCGACGCGGCTGGCAGGTCAGCGTCGGTAAAGTCGGCGATTGCGAAATCGATTTCATCGCGCGGAAGGATGGGAACACGAGTTATTGGCAGGTGACGGTGAGCGCCATGGACCCGGCGACATGGGAACGCGAATTCGGCTCGCTGGAGGCCGTGCATGATCATTGGCCCAAAACCGTGCTGAGCCTGGACGATTTTCCCTATTCCCGCAACGGCATCCAAGGCCGCAATCTCATCGATTGGTTGTTGGAATAGCGAGCCTTGCGTTGGTCGGCGACAAGAGGATTGGATAGGATGAGGAGGATGGAACAGCAGACGGAGCGTGGGGTGGGGGACGTCGCCGGGCGTCAGCGGCCATGGGGACGCGGGCGACGGCTGGCGGTCAGCCTGCCCATATTCATCATGCTGATGGGGCTGCTGGTCACCATATCGAATCTCACTACCGTCCAATGGGACAACGAACCCACCGGACAGACCATCGAAACGCTCACCCCCGACACGGTCGTCACCTTCGCCGCGCCCGCCGGCACGACGCTGCCGGGCAACGGCACATACGAGGTCAAGGAAACGCGCGCCACCATCGATGCGGAACGTCCCTCGACCGGCGAGATGGAGACGCTCGGCGTCATCATCCGCGAACCCGTGGGCGCGCCCGACGCCCGTCCCGGCGTCGTGTTCATGCACGGCGCGGGATATGGCACCGCCGAGAACTCCTTCGGCGACGTGGCCACGGCGATGGCCTCCGCCGGCTTCGTCACGGCCGTCATCGACAAACCTGTCTGGTCCACCAACGATCTGACGCGCGACTATCCCGCCTCCGCGCTCGCCTATGACCAGGCCATCGACCTGCTGCGGGCGCGCGGCGACGTGGACCCGGCCAAGGTCGGCATATACGCCACCTCCGAATCGACGTGGATCAGCGGCTATCTGCTCGAACACGACCCCGACGTGGCCTTCCAGATCCTCCTGTCGCCGATGGTGTATTCGCCCCGGCAGGCGCTCGGCTTCTTCATCTCGCAGGATTTCGCGCTCGTCGGCGCGCACGACGGCTACCAGTCGATCGTCCGCCGCCTGTTCAACGTCGACTCCGACCTATTCGGACTGACGAACTTCGACGTATCGGTGCTCAAGCCCTCGACCTACTCGATCCCGACCTTCATCGCCTACGGTTCCAAAGATGTGATGACCGCGCAGGTCGAGGGCGCGGAGGCGATGGTGCATGAGGCGCACCGCGCCGGCAACCGGGACGTGACGATACGCAGCTATCCGATCGCCAATCACGTGCTGCGGCTTGGAGACGAGGCCGAGACAGGCACACCCTTCGCCGATGCCTATGTGGATGACATGATCGACTGGGCCGTGGGTACCTCGCGCGGGCTCGAACAGACCAGCGAACGGGTCGGCGGCGCGACGATCTACCAGTCGATCGCAGTGCCCCGGCATCTCAAGGCCAGCCGCGCCGGCACGATCTACGGACTGGGCGTGCATCTGATGATGGTGATGTCGCTGGTTGCGGCGATGGTCGTGGGACTGGTCGCGCTGGTCCGCGCGATTCGCTGGCGGCTTGGCCGACGCGATCGCCTCGGCGGGAGTGACCGGCGCGGGCCGGCGCTCGGCTTCGCGCATGGTTTCGGCGGCGTGCTGCTCACGCTGACGCTGGCGACGCTGGCCACGATGATCATCTTCGCCGCGGGACTGGGGCAGGTCATCATGGGTGTGGTGCATCTTGCGTGGGGCGCGGCGCCCGCCGAGGACCCGGGCGTCATGTGGTGGAGCTGGCCGGTCATCCAGATCGTGTGCACGTTGGTCGTCTGGGCGTGGTCGCGTGTGCTCGGGCGGCTGATCGAGGTCGCCTCGCAGCGCGGCATCGTGCGCTGGCCGCCGAGCCGCGGCGCGATCCGCGACATCATCACCGGCGTCGAACCGGTGCTTGCCTCGACCCGTCTGGCGCGCGTGCTGTTCTGGACCACGGCCTTCGCGATGTTCTCTGTGCTGCTGGTGTTCGCGTTCTGGGGATTGTTCGTGTACTGAATGCGCGGCGATTGCCGTCCGGCTGCTCGTCGTCGGCCGTCCATTGCCTGTTTTGCGCCGCCCGTTTTCGTCGTGCGAATGCCATTGTTCGTCGGCTGTCGTCCTCCGTTTATCTTCGTCACGCGGATGTCGGCTTCGATACCGCCGTCCACGCCAACGTCGGCGCCGCGCGTTGCATAATGAAGTCATGCCCTTGTATCGAGACGAAGGCGTGGTGCTCAGAACCGTCAAACTCGGCGAAGCCGACCGCATCATCACGCTGCTGACGCGTGACCATGGCAAGGTGCGCGCCGTCGCAAAAGGCGTGCGGAAAACCAAATCGCGCTTCGGCGGACGACTCGAACCCTTCATGCGCGCCGACCTGCTCATCGCCTCCGGCCGCTCGCTCGACGTGATATCCCAGGCCGAGTCCATCGCCGCCTATGCCGGTCCCATATCGGCGGATTACGAGGCATATGCGGCGGCCAATGTCATCGTCGAAACCGTTGACAAACTCGTCGGCGCCGAGGGGGAACGCATGCCGGCGCAATACCGGCTCCTCGTCGCCGCGCTCGCCGCGCTCGCCCGCCGAGCACACGATCCGCATGCCGTCGGCGCCTCGTATGTGATGCGCGCGTTGGCGGCGGCCGGCTGGACGCCTCGACTGTCCGCCTGCGTCGTATGCGGTCGTCGGCCGGCCGCGGGGGAGAAGACCTATCTGTCGATGCCGGCCGGCGGTCTCATGTGCGCCAAGGACCACACGCCCGAGGCATGTCCCGTGTCCGCCGTGGCCCTGGGCCAGCTCGCCGCGCTGGTCGAAGGCGATTGGGTGGCTCTCGACGGCCACGTGCTCGAACCGGATGCCGAGCGGCTCGTCGAGGACTGGGGCGAATACTATCTCGAACGCCCGCTACGCTCGTTGCGGCTGTTGACCGAGCCGTAAAGCAAACGCCGGAAAACTGATGCGGCGGGGTTGCGTCCACTTGGTAGATTGGTGGATATGGCTTTCGAACACGTCGACTACACCTCCCTGAGCGTTCCGGCGGCCCCCTTCTCCGACCCAGCGCGCATCCCCGACTTCCCCAAGGACAAGGTGCCCCGTCATGTGGGCGTCATCATGGATGGCAACGGGCGCTGGGCCCAGAACCGCGGGCTGGTGCGCACCGACGGGCATCAGGCCGCCGAGCCGGTGGTCTTCGACACCATCGCCGGCGCCATCGAGGCGGGCGTGCGGTATCTGTCGCTCTACACCTTCTCGACCGAGAACTGGAAGCGCTCGCCGTCCGAGGTGCGGTTCCTCATGGGATTCTCCCGCGATATCATCCGTCGCCGCGTGGCGCAGATGGACGAATGGGGCGTGCGCGTGCGCTGGTCCGGCAGACGGCCGCGCCTGTGGAAGTCGGTGATCGACGAGCTTGAATCGGCGATGGAGCGCACCAAGCGCAACAAGGTCATCGACGTGGTGTTCTGCATCAACTACGGCGGGCGGGCCGAGATCGCCGATGCCGCCGCCGCCATCGCGCGCGAGGTGCGCGACGGGCGGATCTCCGGAGATCGTGTGACCGAGAAGATGATCGCCGAACACCTCTACAACCCCGATATCCCGGACTGCGATTTGGTGATCCGCACCTCCGGCGAGCAGCGCACCAGCAACTTCCTGCCGTGGGAGGCCGCCTATGCCGAGCTGGATTTCGTGCCCGAGCTTTTCCCCGACTGCGGCCGCGATGTCCTGTGGCGCTCGATCGACCACTACATCCACCGCGACCGTCGGTTCGGAGGCGTGAAGAGCCGGTAAGTTGCTTGTCCCCGGTCGGCCGCCAGCCATCCCGCCGCACGCCATGAGTACGGTTTTCCGCATCCCAACGAAGCTCATGCGGAAAACCGTACGTTGAGGTGGTCCTAGAAGTACGTTTCTTCGCATACCGACGGTAGTCATGCGAAAAACCGTACGCTGAGCGGCCGTAGGAGTACGTTTATGCGCAGGCTGACGGTCGCTATGCGGGAAACCGTACGCTGAGCGGTTGCAAGGGTACGTTTATACGCAGGCTGATGGTGGTCATGCGGGAAACCGTACGCTGAGCGGTTGCAAGGGTACGTTTATACGCAGGCTGACGGTGGTCATGCGGAAAATCGTACGCTGAGCGGCTGTAGAAGTACGTTTTTCCGCATGACCTTCGTTGGTATGCGTATTTTCGTACGCTTGGGGAAACCGCCGCGCTGCCCAATGCGCCGGCATGCGTGACAGGGCACGGGGAGCTGAGGCAAGGCAGCCATATTCATATGTATGCAAACAAAAGGGACGGGGTCGCGCTGCGTGCACGACCCCGCCTTGATATTGGGTAAGTCCGGACCGCCGTCCCCGGTTCCCCAACCCGGCGGTCCCGTATTCCCCCGAAAAGGCTCCGCTCAGTTCTTCTTCAGGAACTCGTTGGTGACGAGATCCGTGGCCTTCGGCGCCTGCTTGACCACCTTGCCCTCGGCGTCCGTGTAGGCGCCGCCAGCGGCGATGAAGTCGAAGTACTTCTGCGTCTCCACGGTGTCGTTGGTGCCCAGCGTGAAGGAACCGTCCTTGATCTTGGCGGGGTCGCCCCAATACTGGCCGTCGACGATGACCTGCATGCTGCGGCGGACGAACTTCTTCTCGAGGTTCGCATCCGGCGCCTCCTCGACGAGGATGTCGGCGGCGGCGTCGGGATGCGAGTATGCGTATTCGTAGCCGCGCTGCGTGGCCTGCGTGAACTTGCGCACAGTGTCCGGATCCTTCTTGATGAGCCTGCCGCTGGTGATCACGTCGATGGCGTCGGCGTTGCCGGGCACGCCGTAGTCCGGCTCGGTCCAGCAGTTGAGCTTGGGGCCGTAGATATCGGCCTGCACGCCCTCCCAGGTCGCGTAGAAACCGCCGAAATCGGCTTTGCCGCTGGACAGCGTCTGGAAGGTCGAGGTGCCGACCGTCACCTTGTCGAAATCGCCCTTGCCGCCGTCGGTCTGGATCATACGGCGAATCACGGTGTCGGTTTCGCTCGAGCCGAAGGTCGCGAAGGTCTTGCCGTCGAAATCCTTCGGAGACTTGATCGCCGTGTTCGAGGCGAGCGAGCACCAGATCGCGCTCGGCTTCTGCTGCACCTGCAGGATGGAGACGTTGTCGGCGCCCTTGACCCGGTAGAGGCCCACATTCGTCATGCCGGAGAGGGCGAAGTCGGCGACGCCGTTGTTCACGGCCTGGTCGGCACCGGTCTGCGCGACGGCGACGATGTCCACGTCGAGGCCCGCCTTCTGATACCAGCCCTTGTTCTTGGCGACATAGACGCCGATATGGTTCGTGTCAGGCGCCCACGACAGCATGAAGGTGACTTTTTTGAGGCCTTCGGTGTTCGAGGAATCGGCGGTGTTCCCCTGTCCGCAGGCCGCCAGCGACGCCGCCATGGCAAGCGCGCCCACCAATGCGATGGCTTTGGTGAACAGATGGTTCTTCATATGATGAGACTCCCTAATGCTTCTCGAGAGCCGCCGCATGCGCGACGACAGCCGTCCTCTGGGATATGAATGCAGCGGAAACGGCAGAGAACGGCCGCGAGGGCCTCTTCACATTCCGCTGATGCCGGCGCCCCCGACCGCGCCCCTATGAAGAATCGGGGAACGTCGGTTTGCCACACGCCGGCCAAACGCTGCCCAGTATAGGAGCAGCCGTGGCCGGGTGGAAAATCGATAGTCAAAGTGGTGGAAAATCATAAACGAAAACGGTGTAAAACCGTAAATGAAACCGGCGCAAAACCGTAAACGAGATGAATGAGCGATAGCGAGGGTTCGGCACGACCGCTATCCAGCCCACTCTCACTGATCGGCGTCGGGGTCCTCTTCGTCGGAGGCGGGGCCGAGCAACAGACGTTCGGCGGCGTTGACGGCCAGCATGACCACGCAGGTCATGGCGATGATGACGATGGTGGCCGAGAAGATCAGCGGCGTGCGGAAGGAGTTGTAGGCGGCCTGCAGCCAGATGCCGAGGCCTTTGCGCGCGCCGAGATATTCGGCCGTGGAGGCGGTGGCGAACACATAGGCGGCCGACACGCGGATGCCGGAGAAGACTTGGCGGGCGGCGACGCGCAGCTTGACATGCCACAGGGTCCAGGCGCGGGTCGCGCCGCAGGTCAGCGCCACATCCGAGTAGAACGGCGGGACGGCCTGCAAGCCACGGAAGGTCTGCACGGCGATCGGGAAGAGGCCGAAGATCGCCACGATGACGATTTTGCCGGATACCTCGAAGCCGAACCAGATGAGGAACAGAGGCGCGATCGAAATCAGCGGCAGCGTCTGCGCGGCGGCGAGCAGCGGATAGAAGGCCGCGTTGAACGTGCGCCAGCAATACAGGGCGATGCCGATGAGCACGCCGGCGGCGATGGCGAACAGGAATCCGATGACGCCTTCGAAGGCGGTGACGGCCGTGGCGGGTCCCAGCGTCGGCCATGTGTCGATGGTCGCTTCGACGATCTGCGAGGGGGCGGAGATCATCGTCGATGGCACGTGGCCGATTCGCACCCATGCCTCCCATATGGCCAGCAGCAATACCGCGGCGATCAGTGTGGGAATGCGGCGCTTCAGAGTGCGTGCGAATCGTGAGCCGAGCGTGGGGGAGTCCATCGTTCACCTTGCCTTCCGCGCCGGGGCTTGTTCGGCGCATATGGCCGGGGCGTGGTGCGGTAAGGTGAGGAGCCCGCGCGCCTGCCGGCCTTGTTGAATGGGTCGGGGCTCATTATAGCGGCGGAGGCGGGCGGTTGGGAGGCGGAGAGAGAAAGGCCGACCCGTAAGGGCCGGCCTTTGGGTTGAAACTTGGGTTTCGGGGCTTTCCCAGTCAGACGCTCTTACTCCAGCCCGATGGACCTGAGGGTGTGGAGCTTGAGCGAGTCGATCTTGAGCGTGCCGGATTCGGCGACGAGGCGGATGGCGCGCGGGCCGTCGGAGGGGTAGGAGTAGGAGCTCATGGCCTGGCGTGCGTCGTTGACGTAGACCTCGACGCAGCCGCGGTCCACGAACACGCGCAGCTCGAGCTTGCCGGAGGCGAGCTCCTCGTCGTTCAGCGGCGCGGCGCGGTAGCCACGGTCGCCCTGCGCGGCGGCGGCGCGGTCGATGACGACGCGGCCGATCTGATCGTCGTAGGCGATGGCGGTGAAGGCTCCGTCCTGGGTCTCGTGCACATGCAGCGAAGCACGCTCGGCGGTGGATGTGGCGAGGTCGATCGTCATCTCGATCTCCACGGCCTCGGCATCCTCGTCGATGACCAGATCGCCGTTGACGCCCAGTTCCACGGTGCCAAAATCACGCGTATCCTCGCGCAGCCCCTCGATCTCGGCGGCCGGAGCGGTGTGCAGGTCGCCGTCCTCACCCAGCGTGATGACGCGCGGCAGCGTCATGTTGCCGCACCAGCCGTCGTCCTGCATCGGGATGGGCTCGACGAACGGGCTCATCCATCCATACATGATCTGGCGGCCGTCGGCGGCGGTGAAGGACTGCGGCGCGTAGAAGTTATGCCCGCAATCCCACAGACGGAACTCGGTTTCGGGCCGGAACTCGCCGCCCGGCTCCCACGTGCCGATCATGTAGCCGGCGTTGTTCACGTTGCGGTTCATGAATCCGTGCGGCTTCGATCCCATGGCGGAGAAGCCGATGACCCATTTCTCGTTGCCCTTGGCGTCTTGAATCGGGAAGAAGTCGGGGCATTCGAGCATCCACACATCCGGGTCCGGGTGCTCGAAGAGCACGCGCTCGAAACGCCATTCGACCATGTCGTCGGAGGAGTAGAGCCACATCTGTCCGCGGCGCTCGGCCGAGCACACGCCGAAGGTCATGTACCAGGTGTTGCCGGTCTTCCACACCTTCGGGTCGCGGAAGTGCGAGTCGACCTTCTCGCGCGGGCAGTCGACGATCATGCCGCGCTTGGTGGCGCTGGTCAGCTCATTGTTGTCCGGGGTGGCGAGCATCTGCACCTGCCAGTCGTGCCCGACGCCGTTCTCGTCGACGGGGTAGCGGTGGCCGGTGTAGTAGAAGCGCAGTTTGTCATCGTCGCCGATGACCGCGGAGCCGGAGAACACGCCGTCCTTCTCTTCCTTCAGGGACGGCGCGAACATGATCGGCTCGCGGCGCCAGGTGACCATATCGGCGGAGGAGACGTGGCCCCAGTGCATCGGTCCCCACTGGGTGCCATAGGGGTGCAGCTGATAGAAGACGTGCCAACGGCCCCGGTAGAAGCACAGGCCGTTCGGGTCGTTGATCCAGCCGCCGTTCGAGGCGATGTGGAATTTCGGATACCAGCGGTCGTTGCGCCGGGCGGCGAGCTCGGCGACGCCGGCCTCGGCCTTGGCGAGCTCCGCGGCGTGGTCCTTGATCGGGGTGAGGGTGGGGGTGAATCCGTTCGTCATTGAAGGTCCTTTGTGTTTGTTCCTGCGCGCCGTGGGATGGCGCATCATATGGATGATTATAGGTCGTCAATCGATTTACGTCAAACGATTGATGTGAGGGTATCGATATAGCGGCGGCGTGGTCACCGCACGCCGTGCTGGAGCCGGGAGTGGGCTGGAACTAATCGATGGACGCGTTGGGAATGGCCCCGGTCAGCCGCGCACCGATTGCTTCTCGATCAGCGCGCAGTGGATCGTCGCGTGCGGGGAAGCGTCGAGATCGGGCAGCTCGGCGGTGGCGTCCGGCATGGCGAAGCCGTCGGGCAATCCGCCCTCGATGTCCCGTATCAGGCGGCATGCGGCCCAATATCCCATCTCGACATGCGGCAGCTCCACGGTCGTCAGTTCCGGGACAAACGTCTCCGCAAGCACGCGGTGGTTGTCCACGCCGACCACCGATATGTCGCGGCCGACGGCCAATCCACGGCGCGCCGCGCATTCATAGACATACCAGGCTCGCGCGTCGTTGAAGCAGAAGAATCCATCCGGGCGCGGGCCATCGAACAGCGATGCGACGGCGTCGAGCGCCGGTGCGTTGTTCGAGACCTCGATGGCCAGACGCTCGTCGAAAACGCGGCCGGCCTCCTCCAGCGCGGCGTGGTATCCGGCCAAACGACCGGATTGCGCGACCATCGGACCGGGGGAACCAACATAGGCGATGCGCTCGCATCCCGCGTCGAGCAGACGCCTCGTGGCGTCGAATCCGATGCGGAACTCATCCGGAACGACGCCGGGGACGTGTCCGTCGGCATCCGTGGCGTCGACCAGCACCAGCGGCAGCTCCGAGAGGGCGTCGGGCACCGATGCGGCTCGGTTCGACATCATCGCATACATCAGCCCGTCCACGCCGTAGCGCTTCAGCGCGGCGATCTCGCCATCCCCGCCGTTGCTGTTCACACATATCATCAGATATCCGAGGCGTCGGCATGCCTGCTGCGCGCCCGCGATGATGCCGCCGGCGTAGGGCGTGGTGGCGACGTCCTCGGAGACGAATCCGAGCATACGCGTGCGTTTCGTCCTCAGGGAGCGGGCCATCGGATTGAAGTGATATCCCATCCGTTCGGCCGCATGCCTCACCCGCGCCGCGACCGTGGGGTTCACCCGTCCCTCGTCCCGATGGTTCAGCACCAACGACACCGTCGACACCGACACGCCCGTTTCCCGGGCGATTTCCTTCATCGTCACCATGCGTCAAACGATACACGTGGGGCGGGCGTTCGCAAACTTTCCTTGATATGGCCTGCGGCGCCCCCTGGGCCTTATAGATTGCGCACGGCGCCGAGGAACAGCGGTATGCCGTCGGGCGTGACCAGTGAGTAGAGGAACGGACGGTCCACGGTGAACTCCACCAGGTCGTCGGGGATCTCGGGCGCGCCGGTGACCTCCATATCGACCTTGGAGAACGCCGCGGCCTTGGCGCCATGTTCGTTCACCTCGATGCGCGTTCCCTGCACCACCGAACCGATGAACAGCGGCTCGCCGCTTTGGCTGGTGCCCATCTGCGAGAAATCGGCCGCGCCCACCTCGAATGCGTCGGTGATACCCAGGCTGCGCAACGCCTCCTTCATTTGGTCACTGGCGAAGGAACTGTCGATCGAAAAGCGCGGCAGCAGCATCTGCACGGGAGGAAAGGCCTCCGTTTCGCTGGATGCGAGTGCTTTGTCGGGGTCGGTTTCGAAGGCATCGCGCAGGGCCTCGGCATCCTCGGAGATGTCGTCGAACCGTTCGGCGTCCGGCAAAACGATGCGCAGGGCGCCGCCATTGTCGAAGGGGATGTCCGCGCGCTGCCAGCCCGCCTCGGCGTCGCGCAGATAGGTCAGCGAATCAAAGTACTGGTTCATGAACATGACCTGGGACTTGCCGGCGGTGCCGCGGAACGTGTTTTCGAGGGTGTGATTCGGGTTGAATGGGCTGCTCCACGCGCCATCCGCATACACGGTGCCGATAATCGACATCACCTCGTTGGGGGAGACCTTGATCTCCGGTTTGAGCATGCCCTCGGTGTGCCGGGAGATCCATTGACTCATGCGCTTCGGTGTCTGCGCATCGTAGGTCTCCGACTTCACCTGCGCGTCAAACGTTTGCCTGGCGGCGTCGACGAACGATTGCAACGGCTTGGCCCGCTCCTGATTCAACCACAGCGAATTGGCCGTGGACATCCGCGATTTCGCGTCGCCATAACGGCCGTTAATCGATTGAAACAGCGATCGGTAATCCTCATCGGTCAATCCGGCCAACCCCAGTGTTTCGTCCAGTTGTTCGCGCGTCTGGCCGTCCGCGCCGTGTGCGGCGATGGCCAGCGCCAGCCATAGGGAGGCGGGGGAATAGTTCGCATTGCCCTGCCCGTCCGCCATGCCTTCTTCAAGGAATAATGCGGCCGAAGCGTAGGGAAAGGATAGGATCGTTCCGTCATTGACGGCACCGTTCGCGCCGAGGTCAGCCGCGTCGATCGTAAGCGCGGCGATGGTCGCCTCTGTGGCCGGGATGGCCTTGGGGCGGGTGTCGCGCCATATGAACCACCAGGCGCAGAACATGCTTGCGACGATTGCCGCCGCCACGACGATGGCCGCCGTCAGCAGACGGAGCTTTGTGGAATGGTGTCGAGACCGCTTCATAATCGGCTCCTTTGCCGTGATTCGGATGATTCCCAGAATACAACGAAGCGGAATGCACGCCAAGATGGCATCCATTCCGCTTCGCTGATATGGGAATACGTTTATTCGGCGAGGATATCGTCGACCAGGGCCTGCTTGGCCTTGATCTGACCGGTGAACCCGGGGCGGATGTCGAGCCGCATCACCACATCGGTGCGCATGCCCTGTTCGGCGAGTTTGCGGGTGGCCTCGGCCACCACGCGCAGCACTTCGTCAAGGTCTCCCTCGATATTGGTGAACATCGCGTTCGTCTCGCATGGCAGGCCGGATTCGCGGATCACCTTCACGCATTGCGAGACCTCGGCGGATTTCTCCGGGCTGCCGCCGGCCGGGCTGATCGCCACCGCCGCCAGCGTATTGATATAGGGCTTGCCGGTTTCGGGGTCGACGGGCACTTCCTGCTTCAGGGCGTTGCGGTCGAGTTCGGTCATATTGGTTCCTTTACATTACAGATGTCATTCTGAGCGAGCGCAGCGAGTCGAAGAATCTCTGGCTTGCTTTGAGATCCTTCGACTCCACGCTTCGCGCTCCGCTCAGGATGACGGGGACGTTTAGGATGACGGGGTGGGGTCGATGGCATGCCATGCTCAGGACGACAGGAGGCGTTAGCGCCAGCGCCACGCGTGGTCCATCGGACCGGATCCCTGTCCGAGATCCAGCTGCGCCGACAGTGCTCCGGTCAGATATGCCTTGGCAAGACGGATCGCATCGGCCAGGGGCTCGCCCTTGGCCAGATTCGAGGCGATGGCGGAGCTCAGCGTGCAGCCGGTGCCGTGCGTGTTCGGATTGTCGACGCGCTCGCCCTCGAACCAGGTGATCGTGCCATCCGGCTCCGCCAACACATCGTTGGCGTCGTTGCGGCCGTGGCCACCCTTGACCAGCACCGCGCAGCCGTAATGCCGCGCGATCTCAAGCCCCGCGGACTCCATATCGGCGGGGGAGTTGACCGTGGCCGGCGCGCTGTTCTCGTGCCAGGCACCGGAATCGACCTCGGCGGCCTGCCCGCGCACCAGATCGAGCAGCACCTCGGTTTCGGGCGCGTTCGGCGTGATGACCGTGGCCAGCGGGAACAGGCGCTCGGTCAGGGCGCCGATGGCGTCGTCGGAGATGAGCCGGGCGCCCGAGGTGGCGACCATCACGGGATCGACGACCACATTCGAGGCATGGTGGGCGGTCAGGCGGTCGACGATCACGTCGATCAGGGCAGTGGAGGAGACCATGCCGATCTTGACGGCAACCGGCGGGATGTCCTCGAACACCGCATCGATCTGATCGGCCAGGATATTCGGCTCGGTCTCCTGCACGGAGCGCACGCCCAGCGTGTTCTGCGCGGTCAGCGCGGTGATGGCGCTCATGCCGAACACACCGTTGGCCAGCATGGTTTTCAGATCGGCCTGCTGGCCCGCTCCGCCGGACGAATCCGAGCCGGAGACGGCCAGCACGCCGGGCAGGGTCTCCCTGCCCTGTGCGTCGGCGGCATCGGCGGCATCGGCGGCGTCGGCTGCGCCGGCGGAGGCATATCCATGCCGCCGGTTCCCACGCGCCGCGCGCCAGGCCTCCACCAGCTCACGGGTGGCCGCCTCGGGATCGTCGGCGCCGGCGATTGCGGAGATGACGAACCAGCCTGCGGCTTCCGTGGCGGCCAAAGGCGCGATGTCGGCGAGCTTGACGCCGCCGCCGGCCACCACCGGATATTCACTGGCCTTGGCCAGTCGGTCGATGGCTTTGATGGATTCGTGGTCGTCCGCGGCCTTCTCGATGAGCGTCGCCTCTGGCTTCGAGGCGGTCGGGTGCACGGCTCCGGCGCCGATGTAGTCGATCATATCACGGGGCAGGCGTTCGATGATATCGAACAGTTCCGCGGTGTTCGCGGACAGGCCGATGATGGCATCGGGGCCGAGCAGGGCGCGCGCCTGCTCGGGATCCATATCGGTCTGGCCGATATGCACGCCATCGACCTTGATGCCCATGCGGCGGGCCTGCCAGACCGCATCCACGCGGTCGTCTATCACGAAGGCCACGTCGTCGGCCTTGCCGCGCCCGTCGATGACGCGCGCGATGTCGGCGGCCATCGCGGTGATGTCCGCGGCGTCCGCTCCCTTGGCCCTCAGCTGCACGAAGGTCGCGCCGCCGTCAAGCGCGGCCGCCACCACGTCGGTGACGGGACGGCCCTTGCAGTCGGCGGGTCCCACCACGAAATATGCGGAGACGTCGAAGCGGCGGCGCATGGAGGCATGCGTTCCGATGGAGGTTGTGACGGTCATGGTTTCCTTCCGATCCGGTGTTCGGTTCCCGGAATTTCCTCAGCAGTGGTGAATGCGATATGGCTTTGGTGTGATATGCGTCAGTAGGTCGCGGAATCGGTGAGCATTGTGGAGGCGGCCACTTGCTCGGCCGTCGTGTTCCACAGGGCGTCGAGGAATGCAGCTTGGAACGAACCCGGCCCATGCGAGCCGGCCTCGGCGGTTTCCGAGGCGCGGTTGTAGAGCAGCGATGCGGACAGCGCGGCCGTCAGCGGATTCGCGACGGCCAGATACGTCGCCGTCACCCCGCCCAGCGAGCAGCCCGCGCCGGTGATCTTCGTCATCATCGCGCTGCCGCCCGGCAGACGATACACATGCTCGCCGTCGGTGACCAGATCCACGGCTCCGGACACCGCGACCGCGGCGTTCCCCTCCGGTGTGTGCGTGGCCATATGACGGGCCAGACGCACGGCCGCGCCAAGCGCGGAATCCACCTCATCGGTCGATTCCACGCCGGCCGGTCCCTTGATCTCCTTGGTCGCCGAAGCGTCCCCCAAATTCTTGCTGAGCCCCCACATCGCGTCGAGCGCGATGATCTCGGAGGCGTTGCCCCGCACGATGGTCGGCGGGACATCCCTGAACGAACGCAATATCCTGGTGCGGGTCTCGCCGATGCCGGCGGCCACCGGGTCAAGCACCCATGGCAGGCCTTCCTCGGCCAATCCATGCGCCAGCTCGTCGAGCGCCTGCTCATAGAACGGCAGCAGCGTGCCCACATTGACATAGGTCGCGCCTGCGATGCGCGCGGTGGCCATCAGGTCGTCGGCCAGAAAGCTCATCGCGGCCGTGCCGCCCGCTGCCAGCTGCGCGTTGGCGACGAGGTTGATCGTCACGAAATTGGTGAAGGATTGCGCCAGCGGCGTGGTGTCGCGAACCGCGTGCACGGCGTCGGCGATGCGGGTGCGAATCGGATCCGCATCGGAAACGGAATGTTGTTCGGCTGCTTCGCCGGCGTTTGATGCGCTTGGCGCCATATCACTGCTCCCTACGATGGTCTTAGCCAACAGGTTCAAAGGGTCGGGCCTCAAGGCCCATCTCAACTCCGCGCTTCCCGGGGTTCCCCTGCGTTTCGCCCACTAACGCTACGCGCGCCGCCGGACTTTGCCGTGCCGTCGCAGAGCGGGGACCGCGGGGGACGGCGGATGAATGGCGGGAGGAAGGAGTCGTGCTATAGTGACGTCGGATTTGTTGGAACCCCGGCCCTGCGCCGGGGTTTCGTTGTATCCGGGCGGAAACGACAATGGTATTGAGAAGCGGTATCGATAGGCCGCGGGAACGAGGCGGAACATGGCACATGACCACGCGCATAATGCGGTGTCGACCGGAGGCGGGGATGCGGCCGCGCATCAGCGCCGGCTGATGATGACGATGGGGCTGACGGGCACGGTGTTCGTGGCCGAGGTCATCGGTGCCATCGTGACTGGTTCGTTGGCGTTGCTGGTCGATGCGGGGCATATGCTCACCGATATCTCTGTGCTGGTCGCCTCGACGATCACCGCCGCGCTGATGCGGCGGGGCCCCAGCGGGCGGCGCACCTGGGGTTGGGCGCGCCTTGAGGTCATCACCGCGGCCGGCGGGGCGGTGGTGTTGCTGGTGGTCGGCGTCTACGCATTGGCCGAGGCGGGCATGCGGCTGTTCGGCGGGGCCGACGGAGGGGTGCGCGAGGTCGGCTTGTTGCTCGGCTTCGGCGTGCTTGGCCTGCTTGCCAACCTCGGTTCCATCGCGATCTTGTCCGCCCAGCGCGGCGACAACATGAATATGCGGGCCGCCTTCCTCGAGGTGCTCAACGATGCGCTCGGATCGGTGGCGGTGGTCATCTCGGCCGTGGTGATGCTCTCGACCGGCTGGTCGGGCTTCGATGCCGTGGCCGGCGGAGTGATCGCGCTGCTGATGATTCCGCGCGCGATCAGGCTGTTGGTGCGCGCGGTGCGCGTGCTGCTCGAGGAGACACCCGAGGGGCTTGATCTGGATGCGGTGCGCCAACATCTGGAGGGCGTGCCGCATGTGGTGGCCGTGCATGATCTGCATGCCAGCACGGTCGCCACGGGCATGCCGGTCGTCATGGCGCATGTCGTCGTGGAACGCGGACTTGACATGGAGCAGGCGGGGGCCATTCTTGCGCAGCTGCAGGATTGCCTGCGCGAGCATTTCCCGGTGTCGGTGCCGCACACCACCTTCCAGCTGGAGCCCGAGGGATACACCACGCCCAGCGCGGGGCAGCTGCACGACTGAGATGGTGCCGGACGTCAGATCTTGCGCAGCACGGTGACGACCTTGCCCATGATCTGCGCATGGGTGCCGTCGATGGGGGAGTAGGCAGGGTTGTGGGGCATCAGCCAGATATGGCCCTGTTCCTTGCGGAAGGTCTTGACCGTGGCCTCGTCGTCGAGCAGAGCCGCGACGATGTCGCCGTTGACGGCGTTGCTCTGCTCGCGCACGACCACGAAATCCCCGTCGCAGATCGCCGCGTCGACCATCGAATCGCCATGGACCTCGAGCATGAACAGATTGCCGGTTCCGGTGAGCCGTTCGGGCAGGCGCATCACATCGTCCACATGCTGCTCGGCGGTGATCGGCGTTCCCGCGGCGATGCGGCCCACCAGCGGCACGTCGTGCGACTCGAGGATGGACTCGCTGGGCTGGCTGGCTGGGAAGGGCAGGATTTCGGCCGTGCCTGAGCCGCCGGCCGCGGCATCCCCGGCCTCGCCGATCAGCTCGATCGCGCGTCCCTTGTTCGCATTCATGCGGATGAAGCCCTTTTCCTCCAGGGCCTGGAGCTGATGTTTGACCGAGGAGGGGCTTTTGAGGCCGGCGGCCTCGCCGATCTCACGGAAGGAGGGGGCGAAGCCCTGTTCGTCGATATGCAGCCGGATGGCGTCCAGCACCTTGCGCTGACGGTCCGTCAGCGTGGACGGGTCGGCCTTGGAAGGCTCGCGCTTCGGGGTGAACGGAATCGTGCTCACGGTTGGCTCCTTTCGGCCGGTTGTCACCAGCATATCGTGAAACATCGGTGAAATCAAACAAATGTTCGACACGGCGCGTTGCGTCAGTCGAACATCTGTGCCATACTCAGAACAGATGTTCGATAGAACAGGCGTTCGAAAGGAGAGTGCCATGAGGAACACGGATGTGCGGAGGAACAGGGTGAGGCTGAACCGTCGTGGCCGCGTCGTCGTGGCCGTGCTGGCGGCGGCGTTGATGTGGGTCGGCCTGGCGGTGTTCACGCCGTCGCAGGCGCAGTCGGCCCCCGGGGCGCAGACGGTGTCGAGCTATACGGTCCAGCCCGGCGACACCCTGTGGGGATATGCCGCGTCGATCACGCCGGGCGACGGGGACGTGTCCGATACGGTCGATCGGTTGATCGAGCTCAACGATCTGGGCGGCGCGGCGCTCGAGGCCGGCCAAAGGCTGGTTGTCCCCGCCGAATGATGCCGCGGTTGCGCTATTGTGAGGGACATGCATTGCCCTTTTTGCCAGAACCCCGACACCAAGGTCGTCGACACCCGCATCAATGACGACGGGTATTCGATCAGGCGACGGCGTGAGTGCCTGGTATGCGCGAAGCGCTTCACCACGGTGGAGACCACGATGCTGCTGGTCAGAAAAAGCTCGGGCAGCATCGAGCCCTTCGAACGCAACAAAGTGATCACCGGTGTGCGCAAGGCCTGCCAGGGCCGGCCCATCCGCGAGGAGGACCTCAAGCGCCTCGGTCAGCAGGTCGAGGAGGATCTGCGCTCCCGCGGCTTGGCGCAGGTCGATTCCGAGGAGGTGGGCAAGGCTATCCTCGGGCCGTTGCGTCATCTGGACGAGGTCGCCTATCTGCGTTTCGCCAGCGTGTACCAGAACTACGAAAGCATCGAGGACTTCCAGTGCGCCATCGACATGCTGCGCGCCGAGGATGCCATCGAGAAAACAGCGGCCTGACAGCCTGGCCTGGCGATTGTGTGGATTGCAAAGGTGATCGCACGACAACCTACCGGCGGACAAACAAAAGCTCGTGGTGACGGACGATACCATCCATCGCCACGAGCTTTTTTTGTTGCGTAGTTTAACGCCCGCGGTCCATGCGCTCAGTGCATGACCCTGAGCCGTACCGTGCCCTCGATGTCACGCAGCGCCTCCAGCGCCGAGGGCGTGGGCATCTGGGCCACGTCGGTGACCACATAGCCAAGCTCGCCCTCGGTTCCGAGCGCCTGGGCGGAGATGTTGATGCCTTCGTCGGAAAGCACATGGTTGACCTGGGCCAGCACGCCCGGCAGGTTCGCATGCAGATGGGCGATGCGCGCCGCGCCGCCCACGCTCGACAGCGTGATCTGCGGCATATTCACCGACAGGCCCGTCGAGCCCTTCTCCCAATAGTCCTCGAGACGCTGGGAGACGAAGTGTCCGATCGATTCCTGTGCTTCGAGCGTCGAGCCGCCGATATGCGGGGTCAGGATCATGTTGTCCTCGTCGGCCAGCGCCGTTTCGAAGGGATCGCCGGTTTTCTTCGGCTCAACGGGGAAGACGTCGACCGCGGCGCCCGACAGGTGCCCGGAGTCGAGATGCTGCTTCAGCGCGCCCAGATCGGCCACGAAGCCGCGAGACAGGTTGATGAAGATCGCGCCCTGCTTCATATGGGCGAACTGATCCTCGCCGAAGAAGCCGGTGTTCGACTTGCGGCCGTCCACATGCAGGCTCACCGCGTCGGATTGCTCGAGCAGCTCGTCGAGCGTGCCGCAGCGCACGGCGTTGCCCATGGCCAGCTTCTCCTCGATGTCGTAGAAGACCACGCGCATGCCCAGGGCCTCGGCGAGCACCGACAGCTGCGAGCCGATGTTGCCGTAGCCGATGATGCCGAGCGTCTTGCCGCGCACCTCGTGCGAGCCGGAGGCGCTTTTGTCCCACATGCCGTGCTTCATGTGGTGCGTGTGCGCCGGGATGCGGCGCATCAGGCAGATGATGTCGCTGATGACCAGCTCGACCACGGAGCGGGTGTTCGAATACGGCGCGTTGAACACGGCGATGCCGCGCTTGGCCGCGTACTCGAGGTCGACCTGATTGGTGCCGATGCAGAAGCAGCCGACGGCCGACAGATGGGGCCTTGCGTCGATCACGCGGCGGGTGACGGAGGTCTTCGAGCGGATGCCGAGCAGGTCCACGCCGTCGAGGGCTTCGATGAGCTCGTCCTCGCCGAGCGCGCCTTTTTCGGTGACGACCTCGAATCCATGGTCGCGCAACGACTGGGCCGCGAAGGGGTGGATGTTCTCCAGTAGCAGTGCTTTGGGCATGTCTTCCACCTTAAAGGCTCGAGGAGGCCTCGTCTTCCTTTGTCCGAACGATGAACAGACGTTGGGTCGGCCGGGTCATCGCCACATAGAGGTCGGAGGCGGCCACCAGCCGCGACGGGGCGTCGTTCTCGATGCGCCCGGGCTGGACGACGACCACCGCGTCGTATTCAAGGCCCTTGACCGTCTCGGTGCCGCATATCGAGATCTGCTCGTCCCAGGCGCTCTGCGCCGCCAGCCGGTCTCGTTCCTCGTGGCCGAGCGTTTCGGCCACGGCGTCGAGCACCTCCCGGCGCAGTCCGGGCAGCATCGCGTCGGGGGCGATGACGGCCACGCGTCCCGTGCCGTCGGAGGCCACGTATTCGCGTGCCAATGCGGCGGCGCGGTGCGCCACCTCCCCGATCAGCGCGGCATCGCCGTCCACGACGACGTGCTCGACCGATCCGGGGATCGAGCGAACCGCGTTGACGGTGGAGATATAGAGTCCCTCCGATGTCGCGAAGCGCGAGGCGAGGTCGGAGACCTCCTTGGGGTTGCGGTAGTTGATCGTCAGTTCGTCGAGTTCCCAGCCGTGCTCGCCGAACAGCGGGTTCATCGTGTCCCGCCAGCGGCGCGTGCCGCCCAGGGCCGAGGTCTGCGCCACATCGCCCACGATCGTGAAGGAGCGCGAGGGGCAGCGGCGCACGAGCATCCGCCAATCCATCGCCGTGAGCTCCTGGGCCTCGTCGACGACGATATGGCCGTATGTCCATTCGCGGTCGGCGGCCGCGCGCTGGGCCGTCAGCGTCTCGTCGAGCCCGTTGATCCGGTCGACGAGCATCTGCGAGGTGATCAGTCCGCCGCCGATGCCGGCCTGCGCGAGCGTGTCCTTGGCGAACTGCTCCTCCTCGGCCCGCTGTGCGTCGGCCGCGGCCTGGCGTGCCATCGCCTTGGGATCGGGGCCGAGCAGCTCCATCGCCTCGTCGAGCAGCGGGACGTCCGAGCGCGTCAGCGGCGAGCCCTTCGGGCGCGTCAGCGCCTCGATGTCCGCGTCGGACAGCCAGGGCGCGTGCGCGCGCAGCTGGGAGGGATGCGACAGCAGGTTGTCGACCAGCCATTCGCCGGTCATCGGCAGCCATGCGAGGTTCAGCGTGCGGCGCACCCGGTCGTTCATGCGCAGCATGGAGGTGACGCGTCCGAGTTCGTCGTCATCCGGCGTGTAGTCGAGTTGTTCGACGTAACGCGCGCGCATCGAGCGCAGCATCGCCTTCACGAAGGTCTCACGCGCCTTGTTGTGCTGTTGGCGCGTGCGGCGTGCGTCCGCGATGGCCTGCTCGACGTCGGCGCGCAGCATCGGCACCTTGAATCCGTTGACGCTGATGGTCGGCAGGTCGGCGGGCACGCGCTCGCGCGCGGCGACCGCGTTGGCCACCGCGCGGGCCATGCGCGCCTCGCCCTTGAGACGGGCGGCCTTCGGGGCGTCGAACGCGTTCGCCTCGACGCCGGGGATCAGATCCGCGATCGTGCGGCTGACCACGCCGGTCTCGCCCAGCGAGGGCAGCACCTGGTCGATGTAATGCAGGAACGCCGAGCTGGGGCCCACCACGAGCACGCCGGAGCGCTCGAGCGTGCGTCGGTGCGTGTAGAGCAGATAGGCGGCGCGGTGCAGCGCCACGGCCGTCTTGCCGGTGCCCGGTCCGCCCTGGACGACCACCGCATGCGCCATGTCGGAGCGGATGATGCGGTCCTGCTCGCCTTGGATGGTGGCCACGATATCGGTCATCTTGCCGGTTCGCCGAGAGCTCAGGGAGGCCAGCAACGCGCCTTCGCCGGTCAGCGTTCCGGAGGCCGAGGCCCGTCCGACCTGCTCGGAGTGGACGTCGAGCACCTCGTCCTCGACGCCGACGACTTCGCGGAAGCTCAGGGTGATGTGCCGGCGCATGACGATGTCGCCGTGGTTCGAGGGGGTGGCCTCATAGAACGGACGCGCGGCCTCGGCGCGCCAGTCGGTCAGGATCGGCTCGTGTCCGTCGCTGGACAGGCCGAGGCGGCCGATGTAGCGACGTTCGCCGGCGAGGGTGTCGAGCCGGCCGAAGACCAGTCTGTCCTCGACGGCGCGCAGCTGGGCGAGCCGGTCCTCGTACATCGTGGCGAAGGAGTCTCGTTCGGTGCGTTGGGTGGGCGAACCGTGGGAGCCGGCGGCGCGCACGGTGTCAAGACGTTCGCGTGCCTGGGCGCGCAGCGCGTCCAGACGATCGTAGGCGCGTGTGACGGCCCGCTGCTCTTCCTGCAGCTGGGAGGCGTAGCCGGACATACTTCTCCGTTCCCCTCGGGATGCGAAAACTCAAGCAATCCAATGTAGCGCACGGCCCGAACGAAGCCCCGCGGTTGCGCCCGGGGTGGAACTGTCCCTAAAAAGACATCGAATACACGACTCGGTGGGGAGAAATGGGGAGGCGTGGGGTAAAGTGGTGAAACAGTGCGGTCGGAGTGTACCCAAAAGCGGCGAAAGGAGGTGTCGGATGGTCGAAAATATGGTTGGAACGCAGGCGGACGAGGGGACGCAGACCTCCGGCATCGGTGCCTTCGCCGGCCTGCCCGCCCTGCTGCTGGGCACCTACACGCCGAAGATCGACGCCAAGGGGCGCATGGCCCTGCCCGCCAAATTCCGCCCGCAGCTGGGACAGGGGCTGGTCATGGCCCGCGGGCAGGAGCGTTGCGTCTACCTGCTGCCGGTCGACGAGTTCCGCCGCATCGCCATGCAGATCCAGCGCACATCGCTGGGCAACAAGGCCGCGCGCGAATACCTGCGCGTCTTCCTGTCCGGCGCCACCGACCAGACCCCCGACAAGCAGGGACGCGTCCTGGTGCCGCAGATGCTGCGCGACTATGCGAATCTCACGGATGACATCGTCGTGATCGGCGTCGGCACGCGCGCCGAGATCTGGGACCGCGCCGCCTGGGAATCCTATTTGAATGAGAAGGAACAGGGATATTCCGATATCGCCGACGACGTGCTGCCGGAGGTGGAGTTCTGATGGGGCGCGCGAGGATGGCCGCGCAGGCCAGAAGAGGCGCGGGAAGGCTCGAGGCCAAGACCGCCGAGCAGATCGCGGCCGGCGCGGGGCGGGTGCATCGACCGGTGATGCTTGACGAATGCGTCGAGTTGGTCACCGGCGGCATCGACGGCACGCATGCGGACGGCGCCGTGATCGTGGACTGCACGCTGGGACTGGCCGGGCATGCCATCGCCTTCCTCAAGGCCGCGCCGGCCGCGCGGCTGATCGGCATCGACCGCGATGCCGAGGCGCTTGCGCTGGCCACGCGCCGCATGGCCGACGAGGGACTGGCCGACCGCTTCACGCCGGTGCACGCCGCCTTCGACGACTTCGCAGGGGTGCTCGACGCACAAGGCGTCGATCGCATCGACGCCGCCTTCATGGATCTGGGATTGTCCAGCCTGCAGATCGACGAGACCGCACGCGGCTTCTCCTATTCCCACGACGGTCCGCTCGACATGCGCATGGACGCCGCGCAGGAGCTCACCGCCGCCCGTGTGCTCGCCGAATACGACGAGGCGGACCTGGCCCGGATATTCAAGGACTACGGCGAGGAACGCTTCGCCCGTCAGATCGCACGGGCCGTCGTGCGCCGTCGCGACGAGGGCGGGGAACCGCTCGAAACCTCCTCCCAGCTCGTCGACCTGGTCTCCGCGACGATCCCGGCCTCCCGACGAGCCGCCGGCAACCCGGCCAAACGCGTCTTCCAAGCACTGCGCATCGAGGTGAACGGCGAGCTCGACAAGCTGGCGGCCACGTTGCCGACCATCGCCCTGCGCCTCAAGGTCGGCGGCCGCATCGTCGTCGAGTCCTACCACTCGCTCGAGGACCGCACGACCAAGGCGTTCATGGCGCAGGGGCTCGCCATCGACGCCCCGGCCGACATGCCCGTCGTCCCGCCCGAGGCCATGCCCTTCTTCACCCCGTTGACGCGCGGCGCGCTCAAGGCCAGGCCCGAGGAGATCGAGGTCAATCCGCGCTCCGCCTCGGTCAGGCTCCGCGCCGTGGAACTCTCCCGCGAACTGCCCGAACGGGCGCTGAGGCGCTTCGGGCGGCCGCCGGCCCCCGACGAACGGGCGGGCGGCGGCCATGCCGGGCAACCCAACCGCCACGGCAAACGGACGCAGACGCAATCCAAGTCCCGCGCGGGCCATTCGAACCATACGAACCATACGAATACCAAGCGCACACAGCCAACCGACGACAGAGGGGAGCGGCGAGCATGACGGCATCATCCGCACGCCCCGTGCGCTCCGCACGTTCGGCACGCTCCGGCGCTGCCTCCGCCGCGCGCCGTCCCGAGGGCAAGCCCGCGGCCAGGCCGGCCGCCGAGCCGAGCCGCCCCCAGCTCAATGTCATCGCCGGCGCCCGGGCCCAGGGGAAGGGACTGGCCGAAGGCATCGGGCGCGTCATCAGCTGGACCCGCCGCCGCAACACCCCGTTGCTGCACATCGTCGTCGCCGTCGCCTTCCTCGTGGCCACGCTGCTTGGCGCGCTTGCCCTGCGCACCCAGATGGTGAGCAATTCCTTCGAGGCCTCTCAGATCGAGCAGCGCATCGCCCGCCTCACGCAGGACGTGGAGGACGACCAGGCCAAGCTCGACGCCCTCGAGGCCAAGCTGCCCGACAAGGCGCAGAAGATGGGGATGGTGCCCCAGTCAGGCTCGCTGACGATCGACCTCAACGGATACCAGCCATCGGAAGGCGCGCGATGATATCGAAGCTCAGGAAGTTCGCCAAGGCGAGGGCCTATGCGTTCCGCATCCTCGTCATCGTCACCGTGCTCGCCTTCGTGGCCGCCGGATGCCTGGTCAAGCTCGCCACCGTGCAGCTGCTCGACGGACAATCCATGGCGCAGGCCGCCACCCAGTCGCGCACGATCCCGGTGACGATCAACGCCAAGCGCGGCCGCATCCTCGATGCCAACGGCAAGGTGCTGGCGCAGAGCGTCGAACGATACAACGTCATCGGCAATCCCGAGGCCGCGGCGACCTTCACGCCGATCACCTGCGGCTCGCGCCAGGCGAAGGTCGCCGGATACTGCCATAAGATCAAGGGGCGCCCGGTCGGGGCCACCGGCGCGGCCGCCGTGGCGCGCCTGCTGGCCACCGTCCTCGACATGAACGCGATGGAACTGGGCGGCACGCTCTCCGGCTCCGGCCAATACGCGATGATCAAACGCGATGTGGAGCCCTCCGTCATGCGCCGCATCGAGAACCTGCATCTGGGCGGCGTCGTCTACGGCGAGCTGTCCAGCGAACGCGTCTACGCCAACGGCACGCTGATGGGCGCGCTGCTCGGCGGCGTCGACTCCGAGGGCGAGGGCGTGGCCGGCATCGAACAGATCGAGGACAAGCGCCTGACCGGCACCGATGGCGTCAAGGTCTACCAGCAGGGCGGCGGCGGCGAGGAGATCCCCGGCACCGTCACCGAGTCCAAGGACGCCGTCGACGGCTCCGACGTGTCCCTGACCATCGACGCCGACGTGGATTGGTATGTCAAGAAGGTGCTCAAGGACGCCAAGGAGGAATACAAGGCCGACTGGGTGCTCGCGGTCGTGCAGGAGGCCGCCACCGGCCGCATCGTCGCGCTCGAGGACACCGACGAATACGAGGCCGGCTCCGACGAGGCGAAGATGAACGTCTCGCGCGCCGTCTCGCAGACCTTCGAACCCGGCTCGATCGGCAAGGTCATCACGATGGCCGGGCTCGTGCAGGAGGGCCTGCACCAGGCGGGCGACAAGTTCACCGTTCCCGACAAAATCACCGTCGACGGGCAGACCTACGAGGACGCCAGCAACCATGGCGCCGAGCATTGGACGCTCGCCGGCATCATCGAGCAGTCCTCCAACGTCGGCACCGTCATGGCCTCCGACAAATACTCCAACGAGAAGCGATACGAATTCCTCACCAAGTTCGGCATCGGCCAGAAGTCGGCCCTGGGGCTGCCCGGCGAGTCGCAGGGCGTGCTCTACGAACCGGGCGACTGGGACGGGCGCACGCAGAACACCGTCCTGTTCGGCCAAGGTTACATGACCAATGCGATCCAGCTGAACAACGCGGTCGCCATCATCGCCAACAAGGGCATCAAGCGCGATCAGACGATCATCAAATCCGTCACCGACGCGAACGGGCATGTCATCGAGACGCCCGTGCCCGCCGGCGAGCGCGTGATCGACGAGGCGACCGCCGCGCAGGTGAGCAACGCGATGGAATCCGCCTCCGCCCACTACGAGCAGTTCGTCAAGGTTCCCGGATACCGCATCGCGGCCAAGTCCGGCACCGCCGAGGTCGCAGGCCCCGACGGCCGCCTGACCTCGGTGATCTCCGATTGGTCCGCGATCATCCCTGCCGACAACCCGCGGTTCGTGGTGACGGTGGTGATGAAGGATCCGCAGGGCCAGTATGGCGGCCTCACGGCCGGTCCGGTGTTCGCCAAGATCGGTGAATTCCTTATGCAGAAATACGATGTGCCTGTTTCCCAGCCGCGCCAGGATGCTATTCCGGTGACGTGGTGAGCCAAGGCCCGCAGAAGAGAACGAGAGGCTTTTCAGATGAGCGCTGTCAGTGAGTCCGTCACGCAACGGATGACCCTGGGCACCCTGGCTCAGCGCTATGGGTTCGACCTAGCGCCGTCCTTCGCGGGCGCCGTGACGATCACGTCCCTGGCGGACGACATAGATTCGATCCGTCCGGGCGCGCTCTACATCCCATCCCGTTCCGTCGACGTCGAGCGCCTGGCGCAGGCGCAGGAGCGCGGAGCATATGCGGCGCTGGTGCCCCATGCGATGCGCTCGGCCGGCGCCGGAATCGGTCTGCCGCTGCTGTTCGCCGAGCCGACCGCCGCCCAGCTGGGGCGGCTGGCGGGGGAGCTGGCCGGCAATCCCTCCTCGCAACTGGCGGTGTTCGCCGTCGCCGGCCCCACTCCCGAGGGCGTCGAATCGGCCGTGCGCCGCACCGCGCGTGTGCTGCATATGCTCGGCAATCCGGTCGGCATCGTCAGCGCCTACGGATCGTCCTCGTTGGAGCGGCAGCTGGGGCTTGGATATCCGCTGTCGATCCTCGACGTGCAGCGCACGCTGGCGGTATGCGCCGAGGACGGCGCGGTGGCCATGGTCGTCGCTCTTGACGGACGCACGCTGTCGGATGGAGCGTTGAGCGGCGTGAACGTGGATGTGCTCGGTGCCGTGGGCGCGGTGTCGGGACAAGGCGCGGGGCCTGCAGAGCGCATGCGCGCCCGCTTCGGCTTCGATGGGCCCGCGCAGGGCGGCACCACCGTGCGCACGGCCGAATCCGACGCATTGGTCGCCCAGGCGGCTCCGGATATGGAGCATTCGGAACGGATGGAGCTGTCGTTGGCGATATCGATGATGCTGGCCGCCGGCGTGCGCAGGAACAACATCAGGAACGCGCTGAGGGTGTCCGACGAGCTGGGATGACGGCTGGGGCCGTCTTCGGGACGGATCGGACACGTGGGATGGACATGGTTGCGCCGGTGCGCGCGAGGGAAGGAGAACGAAGGCCATATGATGCGGATGAGCGTGGCGCAGGTCGCCGATTCCGTCGAGGGCGGGATGGTGACGCCGGCGGACGTCGATGCCGAGGCGACATTCGCCGATGCCGCCGTCAGCGATTCGAGGCAGGTGACGGACGGATCGGTGTTCGTCGCCATCGTCGGAGAGCGCGTCGACGGCCATGACTTCGTGTCCGCGGCCGCGCGCCAAGGCGCCGTGGCCGCCATCGTGGAGCACGAGGTGGAGGACGCCGGCCTGATTCAGATCGTCGTGGATGATGCGGTGCGGGCGCTCGGGCGTTTGGCCAAGCGCAATCTTGAGCTTCGCCGCGCGGCCGCCGGCGAGTTCTCGATCATCGGCATCACCGGCTCGGTCGGCAAGACCACCACCAAGGACATGCTCGCCTCGATGCTGGCCCATCTGGGCTCCGTCGTCGCGCCGGTCGGCTCGTTCAACAACGAGATCGGCCTGCCGCTGACCGCGCTCAAGGTGGGGGAGGGCACGCGTTTCCTCGTCGCCGAGATGGGCGCGAACCATATCGGCGAAATCGCCGGACTGACCGCCATCGCGCCGCCCGATGTGGCCGTGGTGCTCAAGGTCGGCGTGGCCCATCTGGGCGAATTCGGCGGCGTCGAACATATCGCCCAGGCCAAAAGCGAAATCGTGCGCGGACTGGTGCCGGGGGGCACGGCCGTGCTCAACGCCTGCGACGGGCATGTGGCCGCGATGGCTTCGATCGCCCCGGGCAAGGTGGTGCGCTTCGGACTTGAGGGCGAGGCCATTGACGGCGCGACGCTGGATGTGTCGGCCTCGGGCGTCGAGACGGACGGCCTTGACCGCCCGCGGTTCACGATGACGATGAAGGGGGACGGGAGCGAAGCGCTGCCCGTGGCCCTGTCGATTCCCGGCGCGCACAATGTGATGAACGCGCTGGCCGCCGCCTCCGTGGCCTCGTTGATGGGCATGACGCCGGCCGCCATCGCCGAGGCGCTGAAGGATGTGGCCCGCATCAGCCCGCACCGCATGGCCATCGGCGAGGTGGAACGCGAGGGCGCGGAGTTCACGCTGATCGACGATTCCTTCAATGCCAACCCCGATTCGATGCGCGCCGGCCTCGACGGTTTGGCCCGCTGGGCCGGTTCCGGTTCGGATGCGGACGATGCCAAGCCATTCCGCGTGGCCGTGCTCGGCGCGATGCTCGAGTTGGGCGGCGACGAAACCGCGTTGCACGCCGCCATCGGCAGGGACGCCGCCGAACTTGGCCTCGATGCGATCGTGGCCGTCGGCTCGTCCAGCGACCCGCATTTCGATGCCTTGGCCGCCGCGCTGGCCTCCGGCGCATCCGACGTTGCCGCAGCCGGCGGCCATACCGAGGTCGTCCACGCGCAAGACATCGACGAAACCGATCGCCATGTGCTGGAGCTGGCCCGCAAGCATCCCCATACCGTGGTCCTGCTCAAGGGATCCCATGCCTCGGGCCTCAACGCCCTGGCCGAACGCTGGGTGCCGTCGGCGCGGACCGAGGCGACCCACGTCGCCAACCCGTGCGCCCCCGCCACCGTGACGGAAACGGAAGGAGAGCGATGATCGCGCTCATCATAGGAATGCTGGTGTCGCTGGTCGTCACCATCGTCGGCACCCCGCTGCTCATCCGCCTGGTGCACCGGCTCCACTACGGCCAGTACATCCGCCAGGACGGGCCCCAATCCCATCTGGTCAAGCGCGGCACCCCGACCCTGGGCGGCGTCGTCATCAACCTGGCCATCGTGGCCGGTTGGGCCGCCTCGGCGCTCTACCGTTTCCTGCGCAACGGCGACGTGCCCTCGCCATCCGCGCTGCTCGTGCTCTTCGCGATGCTGTCGATGGGCGCGCTCGGTTTCATCGACGATTTCGCCAAGGTGCGCAAGAAGCAGAACGAGGGACTGACCGTGGCCGGCAAATTCACCGGCCAGTTCATCCTCGCCACCATCTATGCGGTGCTCTCCCTGCTCATCCCGACCAAATCCGGCTTCCCCAGCGCCCAGGCGGGCATGAGCTTCATCGAGACCCCGTTCCTCAGCTTCGAATTCGCCGGCCGCGTCGTGTCGATCATCCTGTTCGTCGTGTGGGTCAACTTCCTCATGGCCGCGTGGACGAACGCCGTGAACCTGACCGATGGCCTCGACGGCCTGGCCGCCGGCTCGTCGATGATCGCCTTCACCGGATACGGCATCATCGCCTTCTGGGAGAGCTGCCACATCAAGGGCGGCGGGCACGAGGGCTTCAGCTATGCCGTCTCCGATCCGCTTGATCTGACCATCATCGCCGTGTGCGCGGCCGTCGCCTGCTTCGGGTTCCTCTGGTACAACACGAATCCCGCGCAGATCTTCATGGGCGACACCGGCTCGCTGGCCCTGGGCGGCCTGTTCGCCGCGATGTCGATCGCCACGCACACCGAATTCCTCGCCGTCATCGTCGGCGGACTCTATGTGATCGAGGCGATGAGCGACGTGATCCAGGTCGGCTCCTTCAAACTCACCCACCGCCGCGTCTTCAAGATGGCGCCGATCCATCACCATTTCGAATTGCTCGGATGGCAGGAATCGAAGGTCGTCGTCCGCTTCTGGATGATCGAGCTGATGTTCGTGCTCATCGGCTTGGTGCTGTTCTACGGCGACTGGGTGACGCGCTCGGGATTGCTGTTCAGCTGACGGCGGACGGACGCGCCGCCGGCCGCCGGCGCTCCGCGTGCTATGACGGATATGGTCGGCCGGCCCGCCGCGGGCGTCGGCCGAGGAACCCTTGGAAAGGAACATGGTCATGGATATCGATGGCAGGACGGTAGTGATCGCCGGGCTCGGCGTGTCGGGCACGAGTCTGGCCGAGGTGCTGCGTGAGCGCGGCGCGAAGGTGATCGGCGTCGACGAGCGCAAGCCCGGGGCCGACTTGAAGTCCTTCGATCAGGTGGATTGGGGCCATGTCGACTATGTGATGGCCTCGCCGGTGTTCAATCCGCGCACGCCGTTCATCCTCGAGGCGCAGCGCCGCGGCATCCCGGTGATGAGCGAGGTCGAGTTCGCATGGCGGCTGCGCGCGGACAACGCGCGCACCGGCAAGCCTGCCCCGTGGATCGGCATCACCGGCACCAACGGCAAGACCTCGACCACCGAGATGACCTCCGCGATGCTTGGCGCCTGCGGCCTCGACGCGCCGACCGCCGGCAACATCGCCTCGGGCGACATGTCGATGTCGCTGTCCCGTTGCGCCACGAATCCGGCGCATGACGCGCTGTGCGTGGAGCTGAGCTCCTTCCAGATGCACTTCACCGACTCTCTTGAGCTGGATTGCGCGGCGATCACCAATATCGCCGATGACCATCTCGACTGGCACGGCGGCCGCGAGAACTATGCGGCCGACAAGGCCAAGGTCTTCCACGGCGTCAAGCGCGCGCTGGTCTACAACGGCGACGATCCGGCCGTCACGGCCAAAGCGCTCGAGGCCGAGGTCGCCGAGGGATGCCTGCGCGTCGGCTTCACGCTCGGCGTTCCGGCCGAGGGACAGATCGGCGTCGAGGACGGATGGATTGTTGATAAGAGCGGCGTCACCGGAGGCGAGGCCGGACAGTCCCGCCGTCTGGCGCGGCCGACCGAGTTCTCGCACTTAAGCGAGCCGGATGGCACGATCTATCCCCACCTGCTTGCCGATGCGCTTGCCGCGCTCGCCCTGGCCACCGGGCTGGGGGCCGATGTCGACCATTGCCTCGATGCCCTCAAGGCCTTCGCCCCCGGCGGACACCGCATCGCCACCGTCGCCACTGCCCAGGTGGAGGGCGGCGCCATCCGCTTCGTCGACGATTCGAAGGCCACCAACGGCCATGCCGCCAAGGCCTCGCTGTCGAGCTTCCCCGACCATTCGGTCGTGTGGATCGCCGGAGGACTCGCCAAGGGCAGCAGGTTCGAGGACCTCATCGCCGCCCAGGCGCATACGCTCAAGGCCGCCGTCGTCATCGGCCGCGACCAGGCGCCGATGCTCGAGGCGCTTGCCGCCGAAGCCCCGGAGGTTCCGGTCACCGTCGTCGACCCCGAGCCGAACGACACCGTGATGGCGCGCGCCGTCGACGCCTGCGGCGCATATGCCTCCGCCGGCGACGTGGTGCTCATGGCCCCGGCCTGCGCCTCGATGGACCAGTTCAAGTCATATGCCGATCGTGGCGACCGTTTCGCCGACGAAGCGCGGCGTTGGGCGGGCGAGCATGGCCGGGTCTGACCGGCGGGGCCGGAGCTCGCGAGGCAGGGCCGGCGCGTCCGGCAAGGCCGGCAAGCCCGGCACAAGCGGCGCGTCGGTTGCGCGGCGCGTGCGGAAAGGTCGTGTCGCGGCTTCCGGCGCCGGCACAGGCGTCGGAGCCGGCAGAAACGGCATCGACGAAGCCGAGGAACTGTCCTTCGGCCAATACACCGGCATCCGCGCCCTGCTCAACCCACTGTGGTGCTATCACGGCTTCCGCGTCGCGGTGGCCGCGCTCACCGGCTTCGGCATCATCATGGTGTTCTCCAGCTCCTCGGTGGATATGGTCTCCAAGGGCGCCTCGCCCTTCAGCCAGGCCCTGAGCCAAGGCGTGTACTGCATCCTCGGCATCGTCATCGCGCTGATCGCCAGCCGTCTGCCCACGCGTTTCTACCAGCGTGTGAGCCTCGGTGCCGTCGGCGTCGCGATGTTCCTGCAGGTGCTCACCCTGACGCCACTCGGCACCGGCGGCGAGGAATACGGCAACTCCGGATGGATCGCCATCGGCGGCTTCAGCATGCAGCCTGCCGAGGTCGTCAAATTCGCCCTATGCCTCTGGCTGCCCGTATCCCTGCGCGTCTGCCGCAGACGATTCGAGAAGGAAGGCATCAAGGCCTATCTGTGGCCCGCCGGCGTCTTCGGGGCGTGTCTGGTCCTGGTCGTCGCCGGCAAGGACGTCGGCACCGCCCTGATTATCGTCTTCATCGGCGTGGCCGCCTTCCTCATCGGAGGAGTGCCCTTCAAATGGTTCGCGCTCGGCGGTGTCTTCGTCGTCGTCGGCATCCTCGCGCTGGTCATCACCAGTCCCAACCGCATGCGCCGCATCATGGCCACCTATAGCGATTGCACGGGCGCCGACGCGCAGGATGTCTGCTTCCAGTCGCTGCATGCCAAATACGCGATGGCCTCCGGCGGCTTCCTTGGCGTCGGTATCGGCAATTCGCGTGAGAAATGGCAGTATCTGCCCGCCGCCCACAACGACTTCATCTTCGCGATCATCGGCGAGGAGACCGGATTCGTGGGCGCCTCGCTTGTCATCCTGCTGTTCGTCGTGCTCGGCTGGTGCATGGTCGCGGTCGCCCTGCAGACCCGCGACCGCTATGTGTCGATGGCGCTGGTGTGCATCACGGTCTGGTTCGTCGGGCAGGGCTTGGTCAACATCGGCGTCGTCGTCGGCGTGTTCCCGGTGCTCGGCGTGCCGATGCCCTTCGTCTCCGCCGGCGGATCCTCGCTCATCATGTGCCTGGCCGCGGCCGGCGTCGTCTGCGCGATGATGCGCACGCAGCCGCAGATCAAAGCCTCCCTTGCCCGCGTGTGAGGCGGGCGACGACTAGACTCGAGTGGTATGAGCAAGCAACATCCGCACATCGTCCTCGCCGGCGGCGGCACCGCCGGACACGTCAACCCATTGCTGTCGGTCGCCGACGCGATCCTCCGGATCGACCCGGAGGCCGCCGTCAGCGTCATCGGCACCGCCGTCGGGTTGGAGAAGGACCTTGTGCCGGCCGCCGGATACGAGCTCGACGCCATCGACAAGGTTCCCTTCCCCCGCCGGCCGAACCTTGACGCGCTGAAATTCCCGTTGCGCTGGAAAAGGGAGACTGCCCGCGTGCGCGATATCCTGATCCGCTGCCAAGCCGACGCCGTCGTCGGATTCGGCGGATACGCCGCCGCCCCGGTCTATGCCGCCGCACATCGCATGGGGCTGCCGGTCGCCATCCACGAGTCGAATGCGCGCGCCGGCATGGCCAACAAACTCGGCGCACGCTGGGCGGATTACATCGGCGTCGTCTATGACGGCTGCGGACTCGCCGCCAAGCAGGGCGCGCGTCTCGAACGCGTCGGCCTGCCGCTGCGCCCGCCGATCGCCGCGCTTGCATCCCGCATCCAGGAGGATCGGGACGCCGCGCGCCATGAGGCGGCCGAGGCGTTGGGCGTCGATCCCAACCAGCCGCTGGTGCTGGTCACCGGCGGCTCGCTGGGCGCCGTCAGCCTCAACCGCGCGGTGGCCGGTGCCGCCGGCAATCTGCTCGAATACGCGCAGGTGATCCATCTGACGGGCCGCGGCAAGATGGACGAGGTCAGGCAACTCGTGACCTCCGGCGCGGGCCAGGCCGCCTTCACCGGTTTGGGACCTGACCATGCGCATGATGGCGATTATCACGCCGCCGAATACCTGGAACGCATCGATCTTGCCTTCGCCTGCGCCGACCTCGTGGTCTGCCGCTCCGGCGCCGGCATGGTGTCCGAATTGACCGCGCTCGGCCTGCCCGCCGTCTATGTGCCGCTGCCCGTCGGCAACGGCGAGCAGCGGTTCAACGCGCAGCCGGTCGTCGAAGCCGGAGGCGGACTGCTGATCGCGGACGCCGACCTCGACGCGCAGTGGGTGCGCGACCATGTGCCCCAGCTGCTCGCCAACCCCGAGGCGCTCGCCGAACTCGGGCGCAGGGCGTGGGGATACGGCATCCGGGACGCGGCCGACACCATGGCCCGGCGGGTGCTCGACTTGGTTCACTGAATCCCGCCGCCGTCGGGCGCGCGGACCATAATGATATTCGTTTTGACGACCGATCCGAAGGGAGCATACGGTGTCGCAGACGCACGAACCGGCACAATCCATCGTTCTCGATCCCATGAAGGCCGCGTTCGGCGCGGACGAAACCGTGGGAATGTTGGGTCGCACCCATTTCATCGGCATCGGGGGAGCGGGCATGAGCGTGCTCGCCGAGATGCTGCATGAGCAGGGCGTCGAGGTCGACGGCTCCGACCGCGAGGAAGGCTCCAAAACCGCGCGGCTCGAGGGACTTGGCATTACCGTCGAGATCGGCCAGCGCGCACAGAACGTCGAGGGCGCCTCGACAGTTGTCTATTCGAGCGCCATCAAGCCCGACAATCCCGAGATCGTGGCCGCCGCGGCGGCCGGCGCGCGCATCGTGCACCGCAGTGATATCCTCGCCCTGCTGATGAACGGCCGACGCGCCGTCACCGTGGCCGGCGCGCATGGCAAGACCACGACCAGCTCGCTGCTCGCGCATATCCTCGTACATGCCGGCGAAGGCGGCCTCGCCGACCCCAGCTATGCGATCGGCGGCTCCATCCAAGGCCCCGACGGCGCCACCCTTGACGGCGGGCATGCCGGGCGCGGCAATGTGCTCGTGGCCGAGGCCGACGAATCCGACGGCAGCTTCGGCAAATACCGTCCCGACATCGCGATCATCACCAACGCCGAGGCCGACCATCTCGACCATTACGGCGATCAGGAGCATTACCGCGCTGCCTTCGTCGATCATGCCGGACATGCCAAGGGGCATGTGATCCTCTGCATCGACGACGAGGGGGCGCTCGCCGTGCTGCGCGCGCTCGACCCGTCCGTCGCGGCCCGCGTTATCGCCTATTCGACGCAGCCGATCGAATCGTACGGCGGAGCTTCCGGACTGTGCGGCGCGGCATTCGCGCGCATCGAGTCCGAGAGTGAATCCGCCGGATCGGGCGCCGAATGCTTCGTGCTTGACCTGCCCGCCTCGCTTGGCGGCGGCGATGAGCCCGCCCGCCGCGTGAATGTGGAGCTGGCCGTGCCGGGACTCCACAATGCGCGCAATGCCTCCGCGGCGATCATCGCCGCCACGCTGCTGGGCATGGATCCGGACCGCGCCGCCAAGGCGGCCGGCTCCTTCCTCGGCGCCGCCCGCCGCTTCCAGATCCGCGGCGTCACCAAGCAGGTGACCGTCGTCGATGACTACGCGCACCATCCCACCGAAATCGCCGCTCTGCTCGACGCGGCCCGTCGCCGCTATCCCGATTCGACGATCCGCGTGATCTTCCAGCCGCATCTGTTCAGCCGCACCCGGTTCTTCGCGCTTCAGTTCGCGGAGGCGCTCGCCAAGGCCGACGACGTGATCGTCAGCGGCGTGTTCCCGGCCCGCGAGAAGCAGGACGATTTCCCCGGCGTCGGCGCCTCCACCATCGTCGAAGCGGCCGCAGGCGTGGCGCATGAGCCCGCCGAGGGCTGGATCCAGGCCGTCGAGGATATGGAGCTGGCCGCGCGCATGATGGCGATGCGCGCCCACCACGGCGACGTGGTGTTCACCGTCGGCGCCGGCGACATCACCGCCATGGGGCCGGTGCTGCTGCACGCGCTCGAGGCGCACCGCGAGGGTTGCGAGGCATGAGCCGACGCGTCGTCTCCTCTGGTTCCGGCGCGGGCGAGGAACCGGACCGTCGCCCACGCACCATCGTCTCCGGCGGCGACGCGGCGAAGGACGTCGCGAAGGAGTCTGGCGGCGGCCGACGTTCCAAGGGCTCCGCACGCTCGTCACGCGGTTCCGCGCATGGCGAACGAGGGCGCGGAACCAAGGGCAAGAACGCGTCCGGAGCAGTCCGGTCCGTGTCATCTTCCTCGGCATCTGCGGAAGACCCGGGCTCCGAGAACGCCGCGCTTGTGGAACGCAGCGCCCCCGGAGCCTTCGTCGACGCGCGGGCACTCGATAGCGAGGACTTGGTCTCCCGCACGCTTGAGGAAACCTCCGGGCCGCTGGGACTGGTCACCCGGCCCAAGGTCGTCGATTTCTCCGCGCGGCTCAAGGAGAGACGCAAGGCCAACGCCCGCGTCATCGCCGTGCGCTCGCTCGCCGCGCTCGCCGCCATGGCAGCGCTCGCAGGCCTCACATGGCTGCTGTTCTTCTCCCCGGTGCTCCGGCTCGAATCCTCCGGCATATCGGTGTCCGGTGCCAACGAATGGGTGAGTGAATCCCAGGTGCGCGGCATCGCCGATCAGCAGACCGGCAAATCCCTGTTGTTGGTCTCGTCGAAGGATGTGGTCGATCAGATCAAGGACATCCCCGGCGTCACCGAGGCCAAAGCCTCCAAATCCTTCCCGCACGGACTTGAAGTGACCGTCAGCGCGCAAAAGCCGGCCGCGATGCTCAAGGCCGGAGACACGCTCACCGCCGTCGACCGGCAGGGGCGGGTACTCAACTCGGTCGAGGGCGCTTCGGTCGACGGCATCCCGGTGATCGAAGTGAACGACGTCGATCGCGGGCTCAAGAACCGAGCCGTCCGCCAAGCGTTGAGGATACTGGCCTCCCTGCCCGAGTCCCTGCGCACGCAGATCACCAAGGTCAGCGCGAAGACCCAGGACTCGGTGACCACCGAGCTGAACGGCGGCCAGCGGCGCATCGTATGGGGCGACGCCTCGGATCTGAAGCTCAAGAAAGCCGTCATCGACAAGATCATCAACGACCCCAACGTGATCGGCGACAAAACGCAGGTCGATGTCTCCGCGCCCCTGCGGCCCATCATCAAATAACGTTGGCGGGGCATATCGCCGGCAGCGTAAACCCGCGCCACTTGTCGCGGACGTGGCAGGGGAGTATAGTGGGTTGGTCGGCCGGATTCGACCGGAGTTTGATAATTCAATATGGGGCTGATCGGTTTCGACGGTGACCTGTTCGTCGCAGGGAAGCGTGCCGAGAACGCAGGGTCCGCTCGTGGATGTCCCCTGCAAAAGAATAAGTGCTAAATCTAACCGCACTGAGTTCGCTCTCGCTGCCTGATGCTTCGCGCTCGGGAATAACCAGTGAGCAGCCGCTCCGTTCACCTTCTTTCGTCTTCGGGGAAGTGCTGAGCGTCGTTAAGAAGACTTGCCTTGCCGCCTGAGCCACAGGGGCGTTAAGGGACTTTAACTGCGGATATGCCCGCCAACAGTCGTCTGCGACATAGTTGGGGGCAGAAAAACCGCCGCATGGCCAGCAGACTACGCACGTAGAAGACTGGGAGTACGGTCGCCGGACCGGGGTTCAATTCCCCGCAGCTCCACTCCAAGGGTTTTGACCAAGCGTTGAAACCCCTTTTTCATACCGTAAACCACTGTGTTTATTGGCTTTATTGCTTGTTTCAGGGTATCATGGGGTTACGAAGGTTTGCGAACGAAGATGACGTGAAATGAACTCTATGGGTACCATCTTAGGTACCAGTTGAAACATATTGGTACCTAGGGGACGGAGGAAGGTATGGCAAAGCAGGCAGCTCGCGGCACCAATTCCGTGAACGGGCGCGGCAGCATCGCCAAAATAACCGTCAACGGCAAGCCTGCTGGATATCGTGCCAAGGTTCAGGACCCGAATCGTCCCGGTAAGTACATTACTAAGCGGTTTAAGATCGGTCAGAAAGAATTGGCTAACGCTTGGCTCAAGAACGAGATAGGCGAGATCGATAGGGCCGCTTCTCTGGGGATCCCGTACATTCCTCCGAGCGAGCGTAAGCAGTCTGAAGCCGTCAAGGCCTTGACGTTCCGTGAGTATGCCTTGCAATATCTGACTGATTATCGTTCCCCGGCTACTGGCGAGAAGGTGCGCGAAAGCACCATGCGCAACAAGCGTGTCACGATTGGACACCTGATTGACTATTTTGGCGATACGTTGTTGAGGGATATCAAGACCAAGGACATTCGCGCATGTCTGGATGTTATCGGCGAGATAGGGCCATATCCGCGCAAGCGTGCCCTGCAAGAGCTCAGAGCCATGATGCGGCTGGCTGCTATGGACACGGATGAGCGGCCGGCATTGATTGATCGAAACCCCTGCGAGGGCGTTCCGCTGCCATCAACGCCCGACAGCGAGCAAGCGAAGATTCCGCCTGCCACGCCTGAAGAAATACAAGTTATGTATGAGGCTATGCCGGAGTACACGCGTATTGCCGTTCTGATGGCCGTGGCGTTCGGTTTGCGCATCAGCGAGGCGTGTAGCCTGCAAGTACGGGACGTCGATTTGAAGCACAAGCGTTTGTATGTGCGGCATGGTCTGGAGCGCGGTGAAGGCGATGTAGGCGAATATCATCTTGCGCCCACGAAAACGGAGGCTTCTAACGCGGATGTTCCCATTCCCGACGCGCTTATCGAAGTCTTGCGTCGACATATCGCCGACCATTGCGATGTGTCGGATGATGCCATGTTGTTGCGGCCGGAGAAATCCACGATTCTGAGTCCGAACACACTGCGCAAACAATTCGCCATCGCCCGCGAAAAGGCCGGACGGCCTGATCTGCATTTCCATACGCTCAGAGCGACCTACGATGACAGAGTGTCGCGAGAGGCGGAGAACGCTAAAGAATACATGGCCGCCACTCGCCGCAGCGACGTTGCCACTGGCATCGAACACTATCAGCGCACCAACGACGACCGGCAACGTGAGCTGGTGAACAAAGCATATGACAAGCTGGTCAAAGGCCCGCGCACCGTTGAAACCGTTCGCCGTGAACTCGAAGAGACGGAAACTGCGTTGGCGTGTCTACAGACTCGACGGGAAGCGTTGAGAAAAGAACTGGAAGCGCTCACGAGCGCGGAAATGGAGAAGAATCGTGACTGAAACAGCCGACGAAGCCGATAAGGTGTTCACGCACCGGACAGACGAAGCGATGGAATATGTACCGTATCGGTTGGTCAGGAATGACTTGAAACCGAAACATGAAGATTCGAACGGGGAGGTGGTAATGCATATTTACAAGAGAATCCCCGATAGCGTAGAGGTGCTGCCTGATGGTACGCCAGTGGAATATCACAACCGAGATGCGGAGCCGATTGAACGCATTACTGCGAATATCGAAGGACGAAAGATTTGCGTGGCGGAGGTCTACCGTACCGACGTAGCAGAGGAATTTGCAGTAAAGGTTCTTCCGCTTAAGGCGGGATACAACGAAACAAGAAAACTAGCCCGGAAAGGCGCGTTCTTAGATCGATTGCATGGCAGGATAGCAACACCCGTCGGCTTTGGTGGTGCGATGTTCATTTTGGATGCTTCTATCAGTAAATCAACGGTAGAAATTGCGCGTGGCAGAGCTATACGCGATATATGGGAGATTCTTCGCTATCATTCGTATGTCGCGAAAAATGTGGTAAACTGACAGATGCCGCAGTGGGCCAAGGGTGCGGAGAAAAGCATATCCTTGCGTCGCCCATGTAATTGAACTGTGAGTATGTGGCCTCACCTTCCATGAAATTGGAGGTAAGGCCGTTATGCCTACCAGAAATATTCTAAGCGGGTATGTTCCTGACACTTTTACGGTTCGACAGGTCGCAGAGAAACTTAATTGCACGACGAGGCATGTTCAAGAGCTTATGTATTCGGGCGTATTGCCCTACTACAAGCCCAGTAGCCGTCTGTGCTTGATTCCGGTTGAAGCCGTTCAGACGATATTTAGAACTCCCGCCAACGACGCCATCCTACAGCCCAAAGCTAAAAAGATAGCCCAAAGCATTGCGCTCGCTGCTTCTGAAGGTGGTGAGCAAAAATGAACCGCCAGAACATCATGCGAGGCAACATCCCAGCGGTATCAAAAACGATTCCCATTATAGCCGATAGGCCTGATGGCATCCATCCTGATTACGTAATCAACGTGGGGACAAGCGTTGCCAGAGTGATGAACAGCTACCCCAGTTCCCAAGACGTCACAGAAGAGCTTCAACGTGCGGATAGTCGTCTGAGGTTGGATGACTTTAGTAAGCGATACGGCTACGCGGGAATGACTCGCGACCGTAGGGAAGAATTACGGCGGGTGACTGCTTGGATGCGCGGAATGCTCAGGGAGGTGGCCTAACGATGAACGAACAACGGTTCTGGGATAGCAGTTCGACGCTGCGCTATGTGTTCGATTATGCGAGAGCCAAGCAGGTTGCGCCGTGGGCCACGCTGTTCGTAGTGCTGGCGCGCATATCGGTTGCGGTCCCGCCGTATGTGGTCACGTCGCCGTTGGTCGGTAGCGAGTGCGGTTCGTTGAACGTATTCGTCGGCATACTAGGTCCTAGCGGCATGGGCAAGGGGCTGACCACGGGCGTGGCCCGTAGTCTGGTGCCCGATATCCGAAAGGCGACGACCGCGCAGCCCGCTTCGGGTGAGGGCGTTCCTGCCATGTTCGTGGCGAGGAAACCTCAGGATGAAGGCGACCGACAGGATTCCGTGACGGTGTGCTTGAATTGCCGTGCCTTGTTGGACGTTCCGGAGATAGCCGTGTTGGGTGGCAACAGTAGGCGTCAAGGATCCATCCTGACTCCGATGCTCACCAGCGCGTGGTCCGGCGAGGACTTGGGGTGCTTCACCAAGAATGAAGCCAACCGGTACACAGTACCCCAGTATGGGTATCGGCTTTCCCTTGTCACCGGCGTACAGCCCGCGAACTTGGGCTTGATTCTGGACGAGGACGGTACCGGTCTGCCCCAACGGTTCCTGTTCGCACCGGTGACTGACATGGAAGCGCCCGACACGCCGCCTGAGTCGCCGTTTGGTGGCCCGTTCCCGTTCGACACGTCGTCGCTGCCGGAGGATATGTCGCCGAATGCGCTGGACGCGTTGTATCAGGCCGGTGGCCGATACGACATGCTGAACCACGGCGAAACGGGCTACCCGCTGACAGTAATGCAATATCCTCAAGTTGCTTATGCGGAGGCGACGCGCGTTCGTGCGGAGGCTTTGCACGGCAGAGTGTCGGATCCACTCGACGCGCACCGTCTTGGTCTGAAAACCAAAGCCGCCGCCTTGCTGGCGATCCTCAACCATCCCGACAGCCCGTTGGAGGTGACGGAACCGGACTGGACACTGGCCGATTACGTCTACGAGAAGTCCACCCAGTTCCGGACCGAAGCCATCCAGCAGGCCGATAGACTCGAACGCGACCGGAAGGCCAAAGCAATGGCCTTGGACGACGAGGCAAGAGCCGAAGCCGACAGCCGCAAGGCAGAGCGCGTGAAGAACACCGTGCTGAACCATCTAGCCAAGCATGATCCGGACAGACTGGGTGTGGCAGGTTGGAAGCTCAGCAATGCCGTGAGAAGCGCCGACCGCAAGGGCGGCTATGTCTATCACATGCTGGAGGAACTGCGAGAGGAAGGTAAGGTGACCTCGGCAGGCAGCGCCGATTCCAAGTCGGCCACATGGTCACGATGCGACTAACCACCGGTCCTAGCGCCCTAGTGTCCTAATTGGCGTTATTCCGCCATTCTGCGCGTCCTAGTCACCCGTCCTAGTATGTTCCACTAGGACAGTCACCGAAAACTAGGACAGACCATTAGGACGCCGAAAACGTTGAAATACCAACGATTAGGACACTAGGACAGCTAGGACGCTACACGCAACAAAAACCTAAGCCGGTAGGCGCGAGCATATCAAACAAAGATATAACCGAGAATGATTCTCAGCTCGGTATGCGACACCATGTCGGAACAGCGTGAACTATCAGCCGCTTGCAGTCAAGCGGAAAGGACGAACAATGAACAGCAACAACGACCGCGACGAACTCGGCAGGTTCGTGGAGGGCAACTACCCTAAGACGGGATTCCACACGAATCCTGAGCGACGGGCCACATTCCCCGGCAACCGTCATTCGATCAGTAAGGCCGCGCAACGATTGTTGGAAATGACAGACACTGAGCTTGAGGCGGAGCAAAACCGTGGTGACTTGACTCAGGCTGAGCAAATGGCTCTTTTGCTGATCGAGCAAGCCAAGCAAGGCGGAGTAGAAGGGCTGAGCGCTTTCAAGCAACTCGCAGATAGAGTTGAGGGGCGACCCAGCATCAGCGCCGATATCAACGAAACCAAGGTGGAGCCGCCCACAATCGTCATCCAAGGGTTCAACAGCAACCCGGACAATCGGCCGGATGTGTGCTGAGAACAACCGCGAGCGCTCGCCGATGCTCTCAACTCATTTGGCGCGCAGATCAGGCCATGGCTCGGGTAACAGATCGTCCACGCTGACGCCGAGCACCTGAGCCACGGCCATTACGTTGAGCAGACTGGGATTTGAAGGCGTTCCCGGCCGTGACTCGCCTTTCTCCAGCTGTTGGTATGAGAATCGCGACAGGTTGGCATTGTAGGCCACGTATTCCTGGCTGTAGCTACGCCGCGTTCGCTGTCGCTGGATGTTCAGCCCCAGTTCCTTGGCATATGCGGCCCATTCTTTGGGCACAGGCGTGTGTGGCATAGTTGCCAAGCTAAATGCGCGGGGATTAAGCTATAGCTTTACCGGTAAGGCTTAATTAGTAAAGCCTTACCGTCGAAAGACTCGGCGTCGAGAGAAGGAGCCCAGCATGAAGAAATCCCCGCGCAACATATCCCAGCCTGAAAGAGCGCTACAGCAGCCCATGCCTCCGGCTCGGGGCAAAAGCTCTTCCAATGGAAACGCGCCGAAGAAGCCCGTTTGGAAACGGTGGTGGTTCTGGCTCATCGTTGTAATACTGGTGATTGGCGTCGCCGCCTCCGGTTCGAATGGTTCCGGCGACAGCAAGAATGCGACTACGCTTGCAGACGGGCAGTCGGAATCTCTGGATTGGAAGAGTGCTGCCAAGGCCTGTGACGAGGCGACCAAGACGCACCTGTTCCCCGGGCAATCCTACGTTTCCCAAACAAATAAGAAGCTGGTCGATAACGTTTCCGAGACCTCTGCCTTCGTCGGCTATCACGCGGACATCGACGGTGTGACGTATATGATCCAGTGCCGGGTGATGGGGAATAAGACGAACCAGCAGGTAACTGATGCGAGCGCGAAAGCGTTGGGCGATAATCCCGACGAGCGCAAATGGAATGCTGAGGACGAGAAGCAGGCGAACGAGTCTCCGCAGGCCGAGCCGTCGGCAACCTATGGGCAATGGAGCGTCACCACGCCGGGAACCAATGAGGCTCTTACCGAGATCTGTCACAAGGCAAAGGCCGATCTTGCCGGTGCGACCGACGAACAGATCGAGCAGTCCAAGCAGTTCGTCATTGCCCACATTGACAATCCGACCGCCGACCAGGCGACCATGGAGGGTCTGATCTACCACGGTTACTTCCTTGAGCATGGCGCGAAGGACGAGAATCTAAGAAACGCCGGCATGGACGCCCTGCAAGCCGTGAAATACCAGTATCGGGGACATGTCAGCGAAACCGAGCAAAACGCCACACAAGAAAACATCCGACAAGTCAAGGAAGCCCTTGGGCTGCAATAGAATCGAGGTTAAGTAGATAGCGGTTGGTCTTGCATTTGAATTGCTGAATCAGCTGTATGGGTACCGTTTTAGGTACCAAAGAAAAATGTATTGTGTGGAAACCGTTGAAAGTACTGGGTTTATAGCTCTAGTGATGAGTTCCCCGCAGCTCCACTGTTCAAAAGCCGCCAGAAATGGCGGCTTTCTTGTATTTTCAACCATTCAACGGGTGGAACTCAGCTGCGCGACCATTCCATCAGCAATGGCACACAGCGTTTGGCGAATTCCTCATAGTCGGCTGCTGTGTTGTATGCATGAGAGGATAACCGCAAATAGCCCTTCCCATCAAAACAGGTAAACGCGCACTCTGCGTTGCCCTGCTCCAACATGGGGCGGCGCAAACCATCGGAACTATCATGGTCGCATCCCAGAGGGGCAGGAAGACGGACCAAGCGCATTGCCGGCGCGGGATTCGGCAACGAAACCATATGGTCCCGACCTGTGTGGTGCGCGAATGCGTCCGCCACCACGTACTGCCCGTAGTCCGCCAGCCGATTCACGTAGTCGCGAATCACCGGCCATCCGCCAAGTTCGCGATCAAGCGTGTCATAGGAGATCGGCGCCGTGATGAAACTTGTGTAATCAAGCGTGCCCTGCTCATTGAATCGGGGCCCGAAAGGCCCCTGGGGGTTCCATGAATCGATCAGCGGATGCAGTTCGTCGGCGAGCGTCTTGCTCCCCGCGATCAATACGGCGCATCCGCGTGGGGCACAAGCGAACTTATGCAGGTTGCCGATCCAATAATCCGCGCCGATCGCCGCGGGATCATCTTCGATCAGTCCGGGAGCATGGGCGCCGTCGACCAGCACGCGGGCATTGGAACGATCGTGAACCAACTGCGCTATCCGTTGGGCTGGGAACAGCGTGGCGGTGGCCGAAGTGATCTGATCGACGATTACCAGTCGCGTGTGCTCTCCCAACGCCGCCGCAATGCGTGCAACGATATCGTCATCCGAAGTGCCCAACGGGATGTGCACCCGCACGATGGACGCACCCGTTTGCATGGCACGAAACTCGGCTCCCATCACCACGGCGCCGTACCCATGATCGGTTACCACGATCTCGTCTCCGGGGCCAAACCGCAAGGCGTGCTCCACTGCACTGGCGCCGGCCGACGCATTGGGAACAAACGCCATGGTGTCGGGATTGGTGTGCAACCATGCGGCCACGTGTCTGCGCGCTGTCTCTAGGCGCTCATATACGTGCACAAACCACTTCACCGGCGCCGCTTCGGTTTCGCGCTGCAATTCGATTCTGCGTTCCAGCGTCGCATGTGGCACAGCGCCAAAAGATCCATGATTAAGATGCAGTATCTGCGGATCAAGATTCCACAATGATCTTGCCGGCGTGCCTGATCGCGTCATAAGCGGTTCGGGGCGTTCTGGAATGTCGTTGCGCAGCATGGTCTCCATGTGACGTTCCTTTCAGGGGCATCGTTACTCACAGTGTATTGCGCTGCTGAGCGGCGAGGTGCATGCAATCCAGCGTTTTTTGTGATATGCTTACCGGGCGATAAAGCTGGGCAGTGTCCAGTTCGTAAAAACCGCTTCCGGAGTCCCGGGGCGGTTTTTGCGCATCTAGGCGGGGGAGAATTGATGCACAAGCCGTTCATGTCAGTCGCCAATCAAGTGGAGTTACTTGCGTTCCGTGGGCTGGCAACGGATTCTCGTACCGCGTGGGTGCTTGAGCGTGAAGGCTACTATTCCGTCATTAACGGATACAAGATGCCGTTCTTGGATGGACGGAAGACAAAAGAGGCTGGCGATGACCGCTATCGTGATGGCGCATCGTTCAACGATATCTATACATTGTATGTGTTTGACCGCAATCTGCGATTCCTGTTCTTCCGTATGACCACCTTGTCGGAAGCCATCCTGAAAACGGTCTGTTCGCATGAGTTCACGAAACTGAACCCGGATGAGAAGAACCCTTATCTGAACATTGCAAACTATGCGGACAGCGGAGCGGCACATGAGAAGGCGGCGAAGCTTATTCCCCGATTAGAGAAGATCTTGCGCTTGAATGCGGAATCGGGGTACTCGGATAAGAAAGACTACCTCAAGCATTGCTTGGAACATCATGATGGTGAAGTCCCGCTGTGGGTGTTGTCCAATGATCTGACGCTGGGACAGGTGTACTGGTTCTTCCAATCCCAGAAAACCGAGGTGCGGGCGAACATCGCACGCAGTTTCACCGCATTGTACGAGGACTCGCATAAGTGCAAGGTGGAGGTCACGTCTCAGCGTCTCGACAGGATTTACCGCAGGATCAAGGATTACCGTAACATCTGCGCGCACGATGAGCGCCTGTACTGCGCCCATCCGCATGATTCAAATATCACGGTTTTTCAGCTTGCCAAGGATATGCAGTTCGTGACGGACAAACAGCGGTATCTCGAATTCCTGCAAGGTTTCGATTCACTGTTACTGCATCTACGAGAAGATATACCCGATTATTTTGATGCTGTGTGCGCGGAAATTGGTATGCGTTACCCGGGCGATCTGCAATTGTTTATGCAGCTTATACGTGAGAAATAAATCCGGGGAGGGCGATTAACTCAAGAATTGTGTACTGGGCTCAAGAATTGTGTACCGGGTTCCGGCAATGCGCTGCGGAAACATGGGGATTTCGGCGGTCGCGCGGTGACGTGGATACACAATTCCGGGGCCAAGTGCACAATTCTTGGGGCTGCGGCTGGTGTTGGCAGCCCCTGGATAGGATGGGCGTATGAAAGTTGTGTTGCAACGTGTCTCCAGCGCCTCGGTCGATGTGCTGAACGATCTTGGCGAGCCCGATCCCACCTTCCTGCCTGAGCAGATCGGTCCGGGCTATCTGCTGCTGGTCGGCGTCACCGATGCCGACGGCGACCGGCAGATCGAGTGGCTCGCGCATAAGATCCTGAATCTGCGCGTCTTCGAGGATGCCCAGGGCAAGATGAATCGTTCGATTCAGGACATCGGCGGCGAGATCCTGTCCGTCTCCCAGTTCACGCTGTTCGCCGATGTGAAGAAGGGCAATCGCCCCAGCTTCGTCAAGGCCGGTGCGCCCGAGCATGCGGATCTCATGTGGATCAAGTTCAACGAGGCATTGCGCAGCGGGGGAGTTCCGGTGCGCGAGGGGCGTTTCGGCGCGCATATGCGGGTCGGTCTGGTCAACGACGGCCCGGTGACCATCGTCATCGACACCGACGAACTGGGAGTCTGAAAGGTTTATCCTCTTTCGCCCGTGTGTCTGTCCGTTTTGCCCGCTAATGTATAAGCAGCTCTTATTAATAAGATGCGCGGATAAAAGATCGTCGTCAAAGGAGACTGCACAATGGCAGGGACCAACAGCCAGTACCAATACGGAACCCCGGAAAACCAGGCGTTGCTCGACCACGAGACCCGCGAGCTGCTTGCCTTCGGACGCAAGTTCCCCGCTCCCGGCGGCGGATCTTCCTGGCTTGACTCGCTGGGCGAGCCCGACCCCAGCCATGGCATCCAGACCTGGATCACCTGCCGTATGGCGCATGTCTACGCGCTTGGCGCGCTCTATGGCATGGACGGTGCCACCGAACTCGTCGACAAGGCGCTCGATGGCCTGAAGGGCCAGCTGCATGACGACGCCAACGGCGGCTGGTATCCCGAGGTGTCGGTCGAGGGCGTGCCCGCCCCCGGCAAGATCTGCTATACGCATGCCTTCGTGATCCTCGCCTCCGCCTCCGCCACGCTGATCGGCCGCCCCGGCGCCGCCGAACTGCTCGACGAGGCGCTCGCCACCTTCGACAAGCATTTCTGGGATGACGAGGCCGGCCTGGCCATCGACACCTGGAACACCGAATTCACCGAACTCGACCCCTACCGCGGCGTCAACGCCAATATGCACACCGTCGAGGCCTTCCTCGCCGTGGCCGATGTGACCGGGCGCGAGGAATACCGTGCGCGCGCCGGCCGCATCGCCGGGCATGTGATCGACTGGGCCTCGCGCAACGGTTGGCGCATCCCCGAGCACTTCCATGAGGACTGGTCCTTCGACCTCGAATGCAACGCCGACAAGCCCGACGACCAGTTCAAGCCCTATGGCGCCACGCCCGGCCATGGCATCGAGTGGGCGCGTCTGATCACCCAGTGGGCGCTGAGCTCCGATCTCGATGAGGAGCGCCGCGCGTCCGCCATCGAGGCCGCAGAGCATCTTTTCGCCCGTGCGCTCGAGGATGGCTGGAACCGCCATGGCACCGTGGGCCTCGCCTACACCACCGATTGGAACGGCGAGCCGGTCGTCACCGACCGCATGCACTGGACGCTGGCCGAGGGCGTCAACACGGCGGCCACACTCGCGGCCGTGACCGGCAGGCAGGAATACAAGGATTGGTATGCGACCTTCTGGGCCTATATCGACGAATACCTGCTCGACAAGGAGCATGGCTCTTGGTTCCATCAGCTCGACAAGGACAACCAGGTGATCGGCACCGTGTGGCCGGGCAAGTCCGACCTCTACCACGCCACCCAGTGCACGCTGATCCCGCGCCTCGACCCGGCGGTGTCGGTTGCGCCGGCGCTGAAGGCCGCCAACGGACTCAAGGGCTGAGTCTCGTCGCTCGGATAATAAAGAGCCGCTTGGCCTTGGGCCGGTTCCGGAGGAAATCCCTGGCCGGCCCGAGGGCAGGCGGCTTGTGCGTTGAATCGCTTGCTTTTCGTCGAAAAAGGGTGGGGCTTGGCCGGACCGGAGATTCCGGAGCGACCAAGCCCCACCCGTGCGTTTGTCTGCGCGGCCCGTCTCACTCGCCGTCGGCAGCGGCTTCGGCGACGTAATCGGGCATGGTCTCGGGATACTCCGGCCACGCGCCCTCCTGCGTGCACACGAAGGCCGCGGTGTTCACGGCGGCGCGGTGCGCCACGGCCAACGGCTCGCCGAGCAGGGTGTGCGCGGTGAAGGTGCCGGAGAAGGAGTCGCCCGCGCCCACGGTGTCGGCCACCTTGACACGCGGGGTGTTGATCGTGGAGGCCTCGCCGGTCTTCGTGATGATGGTGGAGAAGGCGGAGCCGCCGGTCAGGATGATGTAGTCCAGGCCGAAGCGCTCGATGAACCAACGGCAGGATTCGTCGTCGGAGGTGCCGCGGATGTCGAACATGTCCCGCAGCAGCAGCATCTCGTCGTCGTTGATCTTGAACACGGTGGCGGCCTCGAGCAGCTCCTCGATGAGCTCCTTGGAGTAGTGGTCGCCGCGCAGGTTGATGTCGAAGAACTTCATCGCGCCGGGCTTGGTGTGCTTGAGCAGCTCGGTGATCGTGGCATGCGACTCGGGGGAGCGCAGGGCCAGCGTGCCGTAGCACACGGCGTCGGCCTGGCCCACGGCCTCGAGCAGCTGGCGGGTGTAGAGGATGTGGTCCCAGGCCACGTTCTTGACGATCGTGTATTCAGGGATGCCGTTCTTCAGCGCCACCTCGACGGTGCTGGTCGGCCATGCGTTGCGCTGGATGATGGTGTGGATGCCGGCCTTGTCGGCCTCGGCCGCCAGTTCGTCGCCGAGCTCGTCCTCGCCGACGGCGCTGATGGACCAGCCGTCGCAGCCGTTCATCATGGAATGATAGGCGAAGTTGACGGGGGCGCCGCCCGCGCGCTTGCCGGTGGGGAGCATGTCCCACAGGAGTTCGCCGAGGGAGAGCACGATGGGCTTGGACATGGGGTTCCTTTCGTCGGGTGTGTTCACTGCGTCGTCGTTCGGCTTTGAATCTGAACTTGATTAAGATATTAACTAAGTTAATTATGTGATGCAAGCCGATGCCGGCACGGCGTGTCGGGCGTTATTCCGGGGCATGCCGAGATGTTGGAAGATGCGGCCGCCGTTCATGGATACGTATTTCAGCGATGCCGACGGCGGGCGGGTATGTGGTATTGCATGCTGAAGCGGCGATGCAGAAGCCGGACTGGGGCCACGGGTCTGATCGCGATATCGGTGCGTTGAAGCGGTCCGTCACCTCGCGAAGGCGGCGGGGTGGTCGAGGGCGTGCTCGATGGCGAGGGCCACGGCGCCGGAAAGGACGCCGTCGCCGGCCAAGTCGGTCAGCGTGATTTCGGTGCGGCGGGCCAGGGCGGGCGCGACGCGCTCGCCGACGACGGCGCGGGCGGCCTCGAGCAGCGGCTCGCCGGCTTCGGCCATGAGGTCGCCGAGCACGATGAGACCGGGGTCGTAGGCGTTGATGACGTTCACGCAGGCATAGCCGACGAAGGCGCCGATCCGGCGCACCTCGGCAAGCGCCCATTCCTCGCCGTCGGCGGCCAGCGCGAACAGGCCTCGGCATGCGGCGATGGGGGAGGTGCCGCCCGGGGCCGTCATGCCCCCGGAGTCAGCCATGGTCTCGGAGATGGCCCCGAAAACACGTTCGAGGCGGTTCTCGGGCAGTCGCGAGGCGACCGCGCTGGCCGAGCAATACAACTCCAGACATCCGCGGTTGCCGCATTTGCACACCGGGCCGTTCACGTCAATCGATATATGTCCAATCTCTCCTGCGCCGCCATGCACCCCGGCCAGCAGCCGGTCGTGGTCGATGACGCCCAGTCCCACGCCTTCGCCGAGCAGCAGGTAGGCGAGCGAATCGGCGCCGGCGCAGCGCGCGGAAAGCAGCTTGTGGGCCAACGCGCCCGCGCCCGCGTCATGCTCGATCCACACTGGCACCTCGAAGGCCTCGAGGAACGAGGAACGAAAATCGATTGATTCCCAGTCGTTGGCGATGGTGACGACGGCGATGCGCCCGTCCTCGGGAAGATACGGCCCCGGAATCGTGATGCCGACCGCCACGATGGCGGGATCCTCGGCCAGGCGCGCGCGTATCCAGTCCTGCGTGCGGGAGACGACCCGGCGCGCGTCCTCGTCGGCGCCGACGTGCAGCGTCGCGCGCGCCGCGTCGGCGGCCGGATGCCCTTCCAGCGTGAACACGCCCATCGTCACCGAGCTGCGTTCGAAGGTCACGCCGATGACACGGTATCGCTCGCCATTGAGGCATAGCCCGATGGAGCGGCGCCCGGCCCGGCCCGCGATGGTGCCGGTCTCCTTGATCGCGCCGATGTCGATGAGATCGCCCGCGATCTTCGTGATGGCCGTGGGGGTGAGCCCCACCGCGCGCGCGATGTCGGCGCGCGAGCACACGCCGCGGCGGTACAGGGCGCGGATGACGCGCGCGCGGTTGTATTGCGTCAGCGCCGCGACGTTGCCGTGTTGTTCGATGCCTTGGGCCATGCGTGTCCCTCCTGCCGTGTCCGCATCCATCCTAGGTTGTTCATATGATCGCAAGTGCCGCCGCTGGCGCAGCGCGCTCAGGACAAGTCGAGGAATTCCGAGGGATGCTCCAGGAACTGTGTGGCGGCCACCGCCGCGGCGCCGGAGACGGCCGCGTCGGTGGGCAGCGCGGACAGCGCGATGTCGGTGGCCTTGGCGAGTTCGGGAATCGCGCGGCTCCTCACCACGGCCTTCACCTCGTCGAGCAGCGGCTCGCCGGCCTCGGCGACGATATCGCCGATGACGATGCGTTCGGGATTGAAGGCGTTGAAGATGGTCACGCAGCCATAGCCGACGTATCGGCCGATCTCCCGCACCATCGCGACGGCCGCTTCATCGCCGCCGCGCGCCAGCTCGAAGAGCGCGCGGCAGGCCTCGGCGTGCCCCATGGCCGCCGAGCCGGGCACGATGCCGGCGTCGTCAAGCATGGCGTGGATGGCGGGCGCGGAGCAATACCGCTCCAAGCAGCCGACGTTGCCGCAGTCGCAGGGACGCCCGTTCACGTCGATCGAGACATGTCCGATCTCGGTGGCCGCGCCGAGCGCGCCGTTGACGAGCGCGCCGTGGTCGATGACGCCCAGTCCCACGCCTTCGCCGACCAGATAATAGGCCATGCAGTCGCAGGCCGAATCCGGGTCGAAGAGGCGTTGGGCGAGCGCGCCGGCGCGGGCGTCCTGTTCGAGGAAGACGGGCACGTCGAAGGCGTGCGCGAATTCGTCGAGGAAATTGACCCGCCGCCAGCCCTGCATCGAGGAGACGATGGCGGTGCGCCCCGCCTGTCGCAGATACGGCCCGGGCACGGCCATGCCGACTGCCACGACGGCCGCGTCGTCGGCCAGCAATGCGCGGACACGGGCGCGCACCTCGTCAAGCGTCTCGCCGATGCGCTCCTCGGTGACGGGCGGAAGCGTTTCGAAATGCAGCCGGCGGCCGTCGAGATCGAAGACGCCGATGAACACAAGCGAACGGGCGAATTTGACGCCGATGACATGGAAACGCGTGGTGTTGATCTTCAGCCCGATGGAGCGGCTGTTGCGCGCGCCCTCGATGCCGCCGGTCTCCTCGATGACACCGGCCTCGATGAGGCGCGCGGTGATCTTCGTGATGGCCGCGGGCGTCAGCCGCAACGCCTTGGCGATCTGCGCGCGCGAGCAGATGCCGTTGCGATACAGGTGCATGAGTATGCGCGAGCGATTGGATTCGGAGACGGTGGCCTGCGAGGCGCCCACGGCGCCGGATGCTGCGTTCATATGTGTCTCCCCGTTCGATGCGGTGGCTGGTGCGCGGCAAGGGACATGCCGGCGATACCTAGGATATAATGCCGTTAATAGATGAACGCAATTAATTTGGGTGTCGCCAATGGCCGCGCGCCGTCAGATGCGGTGGAGCGCGGACTGCAGCACGGAGATGCTTTCGCCGCGCAGCACGATGTCGTCGCCGTATTCGCAGCGCCGCACGGCGATATGCGTGCGGCAGTGCGAGGCGGCGAAGTCGTTGATCGCATCCTCGGCGCCTTTGAGGAAGGCGTCGTCGACGATGTCATGCGGCCCCCAGACCGCCACGTCGTTGAGGTCGATGAGACTGGTCGCCATGGCCAGCGTGCGGCCGAGCAGGCGGCCGGCCTCGCCGAGCACCATGGCCGGGTCCTCGCCGTCCGCCAGGATGCGCCGGCGCAGGGTGTTCGGCGCGATGACGGCCTCGAGGCAGCCTCGCCGCCCGCACACGCATTCGGGGCCGTGCTCGTCGACGACGACGTGGCCGATCTCGCCCGATGCGTGGTTCTCGCCGAGCACGATGGAGTCGTCGATCAGCAGCGCCGCGCCCACGCCCGAGGTGATCTGCACGAACAACGCGTTCGGCCCGGCCTCGCCGAAGAACCGCTCGGTCAGCAGCGCGCTGTTGGCGTCGTTGTCGACGACACAGGGCAGTCCCAACCGTGCCGTCACGGCCTCGCCGAGCGCCAGTCCGGACCATCCGAGGTTGTTCGAATCGACGACGGTGCCATGGTCGTCGACGACGCCCGGCACCGCGATGCCTACTCCCAGCGGCTCGCCGGAGGCGCGTCCTGCGAATTCGACGGCCAGATCGACGACGTCCTTGGCCTCGAGCGCGCCTCCGCGGGGCACCGGCCGCTCGATCCGTTCGAGGGGGAAGCCCAGGATATTGGTCACCGCGCCGCGGATGAGCCGCGGCTGCGACAGGTCGATCGCCACGATGTTCCAATGCAATGGGTCGACGCCGACGAGCGTGCCTTTCTTGCCTCGTCTCGAGGGATTCTCGCGGCCCGCCTCCATGAGGATATGGGCGTCGATGAGCTCGGAGACGACCTCGGAGACCGACACACGCGACAGCCCGGTGCGTCTGCCGATCTGCGCGCGCGACATCGCCGCGTTGGGGAACAGGAGATTGAAGACCATCATGCGGTTGTTGATGCGCGCGATGGTCGGATCGGTTTTCGTGGCGATCGCCATCAGCGGCATCAGGAAGGACGGGCGGGGTTTCCCGGCCTCGTCGTCGGGCCGTTCGACGTCGCGTTCCATGTCGCGTAGCGCAGTCATGTCGGACTCCTTGCCGGTGATGGTCGTCTTCCGCGCGGCGTCGGCGCCAGCGGAGGAGGGATGCGGGGTGTATGCCAATAAGTATAGGTGCCGCCGGCCCTAGCCGCGGGGCGCGACGCAGCTGTCGCGGACCTTGAGCTGGGTGGGCAGTATTTGGTAATGCTGCATCCGGCCTTCGCCACGCGCGTCGAGAATCAGGTCGATGGCGCGCCGCGCGATCAGTTCGAAGGGTTGGGTGACCGTGGTCAGCGCCGGATGCATATAGGCGGCGGGATAGACGTCGTCGAAGCCGACGACCGACAGTTCATCAGGCAACGAAATGCCACGTTGGCGAGCGGCCTTGTACACGCTCACCGCGCTCAGGTCGTTGAAGGCAAATATGGCGGTGGGCCGCTTGTCCCGCGGCAGGTCCAGCAGCTTTGATGCCGCCTCGAAGGCCCGATCGGGCTCGTAGTCGCCGATCTGAATCAGCTCCTCATCGATGGGGATGCCTGCGCGTTTCAAGGCGGTCTCGTAGCCGGACAGGCGCGCCTGCGAGGACTGGGAGTCCTCCGGTCCGGTGATTGCGCCGATGCGCCGATGCCCGAGCCCGGTCAGGTGCTCGGTGGCGATCAGACCGCTGGTCCAGTTGTCGATGCCCACGCCGAGTGTATCCACGCCGACCTGACCGACCGGGTCGATGATGACATAGGGGATGCCGCGCGAGACCAGCAGTTTCTCCTCCTCTGGGGTGATGTCGCTCAGCAGCAGGATGACGCCCAGCGGGTTGCGGTCGAAGGCTCCGCGCAGGCATTCGCCGATGCCTTTGCGCACGCCGTCCGTCCGGTCGGTGGTTCCGGTGGCGGACACGGTGATGCCGATGTGAAACTCTCTCGCATATACGGTCGCATGCCGGATCATCTCGATCGTGCCGTTGTTTTCGACGGCCTTGACCACGAGCTCGATCGTGCTGGAGGTCTTCGTGGTCGGCAGCGGCTTGCGGTATCCATGCTGTTCGAGCAGCTTCTCCACGCGGCGGCGCGTGGCTGCGGAAACACCCTCGCGTCCGTTGATGACCTTGGACACAGTAGCAGCGGAGACACCGGCGAGTTTCGCGATGTCGGCGATGTGGAGTTTGGCGGAGCCTTCTTTGGCGCCGTTCGTTGTTTTCGTCGTCATATGTGTTATGGTACCCGGTTCCAAGGAAATGGATTAAGAAAATTTCGTAATAAAAATAGAAAAAATCTTCATAAGGTGCTACATTGGTTTCGGCAACACCGGACGCATGACAAAGGAGCGTGCATGAGCACCATCACCAAGGTCACCACATATGACTTCCGTTTCCCGACATCCTCGACGCTCTCCGGTTCCGACGCGATGAACCCGGACCCGGACTACTCGTCGGCCTATGTCGTCGTCGAGACCTCCGACGGGGACGCCGGCAACGGATTCGTGTTCACGATCGGCCGGGGCAACGACGTGGTGTGCAAGGCCATCGACTCGATAGGCGAGCGGCTCATCGGGCGCGACGCCGAGGCGCTGCTCGACGATATGAAGGGCGCGTGGGATCTATTCGTCCACGATTCGCAGCTGCGCTGGCTCGGCCCTGAGAAAGGCGTTGAGCACATGGCCATCGGCGCCGTGCTCTCCGCGCTGTGGGACTTGAAGGCCCGCCGCGCGGACAAGCCGCTGTGGCTGCTGCTCGCCGAGATGGAGCCCGAGGAGCTTGTTTCGACGCTCGACTTCCGTTACCTGACGGACGCGCTGACGCCCGAGGAGGCCGTCGAGATCCTTAGGGAGGGGTGCCAGGGCAAGGCGGAGCGCATCGCGCATCTGAAGGAGGCCGGATATCCCGGATATTCCACCGCCGCCGGCTGGCTCGGATATTCGGACGAGAAGATGGTCGCCCTCGCCAAGGAGGAGACCAGGCGGATGGGCTTCAAGCAGATCAAGCTCAAGGTCGGCCAGAACCTCGAGGACGACCTACGGCGCCTGGCCAAGGGCCGCGAGGCCGTCGGCCCTGACATCGCGATCGCGGTCGACGCCAACCAGGTGTGGGACGTGCCCACCGCCATCGACTGGATTGGCAGGTTCAGGGACTTCGACCTGGCCTGGGTGGAGGAGCCCACCTGCCCTGACGACGTGCTCGGCCACGCCGCCATCCAGCGCGCCATCGACCCGATTCCGGTGGCCACCGGCGAGCAGATGCAGAACCGCGTCATGTACAAGCAGTATCTGCAGGCCGGCTCCTTCAAGGTCATGCAGATCGACGCGACCCGCGTCGCCGGACCGCAGGAGATCGTGCTCGAATATCTGCTCGCGAAGAAGTTCGGCGTCAAGGTCTGCCCCCACGCCGGCGGCGTCGGCCTGTGCGAAGCCGTGTGCCACTTCGCGATGTTCGACTACGTGGCCGTCTCGGGCGAGATGGAGGACCGCGTCATCGAATACGTCGACAACCAGCACGAATACTTCGTCCATCCGACCGAAATCAGGAACGGACGGTATGTCGCGCCGAGCGCGCCCGGCAACGGCACCGAGATGAGGCTCGAGGCGTGCATGCCGTATCTGCACCGAGGCTGAGCGGCGGGACCACAGGGAAAGGAACATGACATGGATTTGCATTTGAAGAACAAGGTCATCATCGTCACCGGTGGATTCAAGGGCATCGGCAAAGGAATCGTCATGCGGCTGGCCGAGGAGGGAGCCATCCCCGTCGTCCTCAACCGCGCGGACGGCGAGGAAGAGACCTTCCACAGGGACATCGAGAAGATCACCGACACATACGCGGTGCATTGCCTCGACCTGAACGACACCGACGCCATCGCGCCGATCGTCGACAGCACCGTCGAACGCTTCGGGCATATCGACGGCATCGTCAACAACGCGGGGCGCAATGACAACCTCGACCTGGAGACGACTGACTGGCGTGCCTTCGAGGCGTCGTTACACGGCAATCTCACGCACTACTACGAACTCGTCCACCAGTCGGTCGGTGAATTGAAGCGCAACCGCGGCGCGGTCGTCAACATCGGTTCGAAGACCGCACTGACCGGGCAGGGCAAGACCAGTGCCTACGCGGCCGCCAAGGGCGCGATCCTGGGCCTGACCCGCGAATGGGCGGCCGCGCTCGCCCCCGACGGCGTGCGCGTCAACGCCGTCGTCGTGGCTGAGGCGTGGACGCCGCTCTATGCCAACTGGATCAAGACCTTCGGTGACGAGGAGGCGCAGCGGGCGCAGCTGAAGAAGATCACCGACCGCATCCCGCTGGGTCACCGCATGACCGGCACCGACGAGATCGCCGACACAGTGGCCTTCCTGCTGTCCGACCGCGCCTCGCACACCACTGGACAGTGGGTGTTTCCCGACGGCGGCTACGTCCATCTCGACCGGGCGCTCGACTGAGCCGTGGGGCCATGGCGGAAGGACATCCCATGCAGCGCATCATCGACTCGCATTTCCACGTCTGGGATCCGGCCGTCCAGTCCTTGCCCTGGCTCGAGGACGCGGACCCGTCGCTGAGCCGGCGATGGACCTTCGACCAGCTGGCGGAGGCCTACGCCGGAACGTCTGGCGTCGCCTTCCTCGGCGGCGTCTACGTCGAGGTCGACGTGGCCGATCCGCTCGCCGAGGACCTTCTCGTAGCCCGTCTGCGCGACCCGCGCATCCTCGGCCATGTCATGCGCTCCCAGGTCGGTCCGGCCATGCGCGTCACCGTCTACGCCGACGGCGTGCGCGAACCGCTGCATGTGCCCTCGGCCGCGCCCGGGCGATGCCGCGAAACCTCCTTCGTCGAGGGGCTGCGCGCCCTGGGGCGACGCGGGCTGGCCTTCGACGCCTGCATGCGTGTCGGTGAGCTCAACGACCTGGCCGCCGCCTGCCGCGAGGCGCCGGAGACCACCGTCGTGCTCGACCATATGGGCAACGCGATGCCGGAGAGCTTCGACGGCGAATACCGATCCGCGATGCGCGCGCTCGCCGCCTGTCCGAACGTGGCCGTGAAGGTCTCCGGATATCCGACCGCTGACGCCGCCTTCGTGCGCGACCTGCTGTCCTTCGCCCGCGACACCTTCGCCCCGGAACGGCTGATGTATGCCTCCAACTGGCCCGTCGTCGCGTCCTATGGCTCGTTCGAGGAGCATCTGGGCCGGCTGCTCGACGTCTTCGGCGCCGACGACGGCTTCTTCGCGGCCAACGCCGCGCGCATCTATCACCTGCAAGTGAAAGGAATTACGAAATGACCTTCGAAACCACTGATGTGAATGTTTCCGGCACTGATGCCGCCCCCATGTTTGATGGTGTGTTTTGTCCGTCGGTTACGCCGATGGGTGATGATGGTTCGGTTGATTATGAGAATTGGGGTCGTCATCTGGATCATCTGGCCGATGCGGGGATCGATGGGGTGTTGTTGTTCGGTTCGATCGGCGAGTTCTATGCGGTGGATGTGGCGGAGAAGGCGCGTGCGGTGGAGTTCGCCGTCAAGCGCGTGGCCGGCCGCATGAAGGTGCTGGTCGGCGTGGGGGACACGGATCTGGAGCGGGTGACGTACTTGTTGCGCCGGGCCGGGGAGGCGGGGGCGGACGCGTTGGTGGCGGTGTCCCCGTATTACTTCGGTCCCTCGGATGGGGCGGCGCGGCGGTATTTCGCCGCGGTGACGGGCGCGTCGGGTCTGCCGGTGGTGTTGTATAACTTCCCGGCGCGCACGGGCTCGGACCTGTCCCCGGAGTTGGTAGCGTCCCTGGCGGGGGAGTTTGCGTCGATTGTGGGTGTGAAGGACACGGTGGATACGATCAGCCACACGCGCAGGGTGATCGCGGGGGTGCGTGGCGTGCGTCCGGGGTTCTCGGTGTTGTCGGGGTATGACGAGTATTACCTGGTGAACCGGGTGTCGGGTGGCAACGGGGTGTTGTGTGGGTTGACGAATGTGGAGCCGGAGACGTTCGTGGCGATGGACCGCGCGTGGAAGGCCGGGGATCTTGCGACGGCGGTGCGCATGGCGGAGCGCGTGAGCTTTTTGATGCGTGTGTATGATTGCGCGGATTTGTTCATCAGCGCGATCAAGGGCGCGGTGAGGGCCAAGGGCCTGCCGATCTCGACCATGGTGCGCGAACCCGCCATACAACTCACCGACGAACAATACCGTCATATCCAGGAGATCCTTGCGAAATAGAGGAAGGGGCTTCCCATGCTCAAAGGCATCGACCCGATCATCCCGCCCGTGCTGCTCAAGGCGATGTGCGAGATGGGGCACGGCGACACGTTGGTGATCGCCGACGCCAACTTCCCGGCCGAAACGGTCGGCCGCGACGCGGTTGTCGTGCGCTGCGACGGCCATGGCGCCAAGGAGCTGCTCAAGCCGATCCTCGACCTGATGCCGCTCGACCAATACGACGGGCATCCGGTCACCTTGATGGAGGTCGTGCCCGGCGATCCGGTGGACACGCCGGTATGGCGCGACTACGAGCGTCTGGTCAAGGCCGTCGATCGGCGCGGCGGGGCCGCCTTCGGCCATCTGGAGCGCTTCGCGTTCTACGAGGAGGCGCGTCGTGCCCACTGCGTGATCGCCACCGGTGAACGCGCCCAATACGCCAACCTCATCCTGCGCAAAGGCGTCGTCTATCCCGACTGATGCGGTCCGGGGCTTCCAGTCCATGACAGATGGCGATGGCCCGGTGACGATGCCCGTGATATATTGGACATATTGGACATGGGTGGGAGGCGTCAAGATGAGCATCGCGATGATTGAAGCGAGGCCAGTGCGTGAGGATCGGCCTTTCATACTGCAGGGGAGAGGCCGCACGTATGAGCTTGACGAGGCGGCGTTCAACGCGGCGATGGACGCGGCGATGGCGGCCTCGGAACAAGATCGCACGATTGGCACGGGCGAGGCCGCCCGTTTGCTGGGGGTGTCGCGCAAGACGGTGCAGCGTATCCTGGACGCAGGTCGCATCCCCTGTCGGCGAAATGGCGAGCTGGGGAACCGCATGATGCGCGAGTCCGATGTGATCGCCTATCGGGATGTCATGCGTTCCGATAGGCGACAGGCCTTGGGTCGTATGCGTGACCTGGCCGTCCGCATCGGCATGTATGAGGAACCGGCTGCGCAGGATGCTGCCGTTGCTGCGCTTGGCCGTTGAAAGCTTGTGCCAAGCGTGGAATCGGTTGTGCTCGATGCGAACATCTTCTTCCATATCTGGATACTCGACCCCATCCTGACTTTGGCGGATGCGGGGCTATTCGAACCGTTGTGGTCCGACGCAATCATGGATGAGGTCAGGCATAATCTGCATCGCGCATGGCGCGACGCCAGCAGGGAGGATATCGACTCATTCCTGGTTCAGATCGATACGGCCTATCCGTGGGCCCGTGTGCCTGATTGGCGCGCGCACATGACGGGACTGGAGCTGCCCGATCCGGATGACCACCATGTGCTGGCGGCAGCCATCGCGGGTGGGGCTTCAAGCATCGTGACCATCAATCTCAACGACTTCCCTGCCGGACAACTCGTCATGCACGGCGTGCGTGCCGAGCATCCCGACATCTTTCTTACCCGTCTGCTTGATACCTATCCCGAACGGGTCATACGGGCGATCGAAGGCATGGTCGCCGACAAACGACGTCCTCCCCGCACCATGACGGAGGAGATCGCTGGTCTGGGACATGCCGGATTGAACCGCTTCGCCGCGCGCCTCGGCACGATGATGCGCTGAATTCTGCTTAGGGACGCCCGGGGGCATTCCCGCGGGACGTGGAGTATGCGACGGCGATTTATTTATTGCTCTGCCTGTCTGAGGTCATCCGCTGCCGTCGGCGTGTCGCCAGTATTTCCAATGGTTCCGCATATGCGAAATAGTTAATTTCGTTTTTATATACGTAAATTTCGTCATAAGCATGTAATTTTTCAGAAATCGGTAGTACTCTTATCTTCTGTACGTAGAGGTATGGGATTCAAAGAGAAGGACAAATGCATGCCGCGCCGCCCAGTGGCGGACGGGATGTTGAGTCTGGGGCGGTCCTTTGAATGCCCTTCCGTGGCGTCAGCCGCGGAAGACTCGATTTCCGGTGCAACGGAGCCGGAAGGAAGGAAAGCATATGGATATCAACAAGGCGCTGCAGTCGAAGAGACTGATGATTGGCGTGCTGTCGATGTCGTTCCTGCTGTCTGCCAGCAATGCGATCAGCGGCACCATCCCCGCCATGGAGGAGGCGTTCTCGAACGTCTCGAAAGCCAATGTGGAACTGCTGACGACGATTCCGACGGCAGGCGTCATGGTTGGCACCGTGCTGACCGGAGTGTTCTCCAACTACCTGGGCAAGAAGAAGTCCGTGCTCTCCGGCTTGTTCATCGCGCTGATCGCCGGCATTCTGCCGGCCTTCTTCCCGGAGTACTGGCCCATTCTGATCTCCCGCTTCTTCTTCGGCGTGGGCATGGGTATCTTCAACCCGCTGTCCGTCTCCTACATCACCGATTTGTATGAGGGCGACCGCCAGCGCAGCCTGCTTGGCTACCGCAACGCCGCCAGCAACCTCGGCGATACGATCATGCTGTTCCTGGCCGGTATCCTGATCGCCTTCAGCTGGAACACCACGTACCTTGTGTTCCTCGTGCTGCTTGTGCCGATCGTGCTCATCACGATGTTCGTGCCGAAGGAGTTCGATAACTTCAATATCAAGAGCAGCACCGTCGACGAGGAGGGACACATCCACGCGGGCGAGGAGAAGACCCGTCCGAGCACCAACGTCAAGGTCATCGTGCTGGGCGTCGTGTTCATGCTGATCTCCATGTTCTACAACGTCATCGCGCTGAAGTTCGCCAGCTATGTGGTCACCGAGCACATTGGCACGGCTTCCACCGCCACTTGGATCTTCAGCTTCCTGGTCCTCGCCGCCATCTTCTCCGGCATTCTGTTCGAGCGCATCTCGAAGATCACCAAGAAGCTCACGGTGTTCTTCTTCGAAGTCATCATCGGCGTGGCCTATGTCGCCATCGCCTTCGTGCACAACGTGCCTGCCCTGCTGGTGCTGGTGCTTGTCTCCGGCTTCGCCTGGGGCATCATCAACCCGGCCCTGACCTCTCGTCTGGTCGATGTCTCCCCGGCCAACTCGATGAACCTGAGCACCTCCATCATCGTCATCTTCATCAATGTCGGCTTCCTGATCTCGCCGTACTTCTTCGCGCTCGTCGCCCAGATCTTCGGCAATGATTCGCCGGTGCTGGCCATCATCGTCGGTGGCGCGCTCTATGTCGTCATGGCCATCCTCGATGTGGTCAGCGTCAAGACCGACAAGCAGCTGACCATCTGAGTCTCCGTCGTCCGGCCGGCTTCTGCGGCCGCCGGACGACTTCCATAGTCATCCAACATAAAAACAAAGGAGTTTCCATGAGCGAGACCAAGGCCTTCCCGAACCGGCAGATCAACCTTGATTTCCATACCAGCCCCTACATCGATAACGTCGCGGGCGACTTCGACGCGGAGGCGTTCGCCGATCGACTCGAGCGTTCGCATATCAATTCGATCACCTGTTTCGCGCGCGACCATCACGGCTACCTGTTCTATCCCTCCAAGAGGCATCCCGACATGCTTCATCCGCATCTCAAGGATCCGAACCTGCTGCTCGAGGAGATCGATGCCTGCCACAAACGCGGCATCCGTGTGCCGATCTACACGACGGTCGGCTGGGACGAATACAGCGCGCTCAACCATCCCGAATGGCTCGCCCGCGATCCCAAGGGGGATCCGATCAGCGGCCAGCCGCTCGTGCCCAAGCCGAATTTCTATGATTCGCTGTGCCTGAACAGCAACTACCGCGCCTATGTGCTCGACCATATCAACGACATCATCGATTCCCTCGGCGCAGAGCGGATCGACGGGTTGTTCCTCGACATCTTCTTCCTCGTGCCCTGCGATTGCGAGCGCTGCCAGGAGCAGATGGCGCGTCGCGGCATGGACCATACCGACATCCGCCAGCGCGAACGCTACAATGCCATCCTGACCGACGAGTTCCGCCGCGAGGTCAAGGCCCTCGTGGACCGTCGCGTGCCGGGCGCCACGTTGTTCTTCAATGGTTCGCACATCGGCCCGTCGAACAAGTCCGCGCTCGACACCTTCACCCATTTGGAGATCGAAAGCCTGCCCGGTGGCGTGTGGGGCTACGACAATTTCCCGATCGTGATGAAATACGTGCGCAACTTGGGCAAGCCTGTGATCGGCATGACCGGCAAGTTCCACACCTATTGGGGCGACTTCCACTCCCTGAAGAACATCAATGCGCTCGAATACGAGTGCTTCCAGATGCTCACCATGGGCGCCGGCTGTTCGATCGGCGACCAGCTGCACCCGTGCGGCAGGCTGTCGGACGCGGCCTATGACCTGATCGGCGAGGTCTATCGGCAGGTGGAGGAGCTGGAGCCATATACCCTTGGCACCGAGGACATGGTCGACATCGCGATCATGACACCGGAGCGCGAATGGACGATGGACAGCACGCTGTCCGATTCCCTGATCGGCGCGAACCGCATGCTCACCGAACTCGGATGCCAGTTCGACATCATCGATCCGGACATGGATTTCTCCAAGTACAAGCTCATCGTCCTGCCCGATGAGATCGTCGCGACCGACGAGCTCAAGGCCAAGCTGCTTGGTTTCGTCAAGGCCGGCGGCAAGGTCATCGGCACCTATATGTCCCTCGATTCGCGTGACGACACGGTCAGCGAGCTCTATGGCAACAGCATGCTCGGCGACTCCTATTGGGACCGTGACTTCGTGATGCCCAACGACACGATGGGCGCGGGTCTGCCGCGCGAGGAATTCGTCATGTATGAGCGGGGCGCCCGCGTCCGCCCGGTCGATTCCGAAGTGCTCATGGACTCCATCGAGCCCTACTTCAATCGCGAGGGCAAGTTCTTCTGCTCCCACCAGCATGCGCCGTCCACCGGCCGCAAGGGCTTCCCGGCCGCCACTCGCAAGGGCGGGGTCATCTACTTCTCCCACCCGCTGTTCCGCATCTACCGGGACTACGCGCCGGCGTGGGTCAAGCGGATGATCGCCGACGCGCTCGACTTGCTGTTGCCCGAGCAACTGGTGCGCAAGCAGGGCGAACGCACGATCAGCGGTCTCGAGGTGCAGCTGCGTCGTGCCCCGGCCCGTGGATCGTTGATGCTGCACTGCCTGTATTATCCGGTCAAGAAGCAGGCGACCAATCTCTATACCATCGATGAGAAGGTGTCGCTGGCCGATCAGAAGGTGCGTGTGCATGTCGGTGATGCCAAGGTTTCCTCGGTCACGGCGGTGCGTGATGGCCGACAGCTGCCGTCTGACGCGTGGAAGGTCTGCGATGGATGGCTTGACCTGACGATTCCTTGCATCGATGGCTACGAGATTTTGGAAATCGCCTTGGCCTAGGCCTCGATTCGTGTCCCGGCGTCCGGTGAACGATTGATGTCCGGCCCCGTCTCATGCCTTTTCCATGGGACGGGGCCGTGCTCATGCGCTCGCTGGTATTCGAGCGGACGGTCTTTCACTGATACGGTGGGGGCTGCGGAGGGACGCCTGTCGATAAGGAGAACATATGAGACTGGAGATAGCGGTTCAGGACATCGAAGGTGCGCGTACCGCAAAGCAGGAAGGCGCGGATCGTGTGGAACTATGCGCGGCTCTTGGTTCCACCGGTGGGCTGACCCCCAGCATGGGCATGGTGCGTGCCTGCGCCGATCAGGGACTTCCCATGGGGGTGCAGGTGCTTATCCGTCCGCGGGGTGGCTCCTTTGTCTTCGATGATGAGGAGAAGGCCGTGCAGCTCGATGATGTGCGCGGTGCTATCGAAGCGGGAGCCCAGGGCGTTGTCGTCGGAGGATTGTTGGATGACGGCACGCTTGACGGGGCCTTCGCCGCCGAGTTGGTGGATGCCGCGCGCCGGGCGGGCGAAGAGGTTGGACGGCATGTGGATGTGACGTTCCACCGAGCCTTCGACGTGGTGCCGGATCGTATCGAGGCGTTGGAGCGGCTGATTGCGTTGGGGTATGATCGCATCCTCACCTCGGGCGGTGCGTCGAGCGTTCCGGAGGGGATCGAGTCGCTCCGGGAACTTTGCTCCCAAGCCGCCGGACGTATCCAAATTCAGGCCGGAGGCGGGTTGACCGTCGAAGCGGTGGCCATGGCGAGGCAAGCTGGAGTGGATGCCGTCCATGCTTCCGCCAAGTGTCTGGTGTCTTCCCAGGGCGGTCCCGGTGGAGGCGGCGATGCGCCGATTGAACGTACGGATCGAGCCAAGGTGCGAGCGCTGGTCCGCGCGGTTCGCGCCGTGCCTCCAGTGGCATGATTGATGCGGCGTGAGAAACCTCTTTGTTTGCCTTCATCAGCTCGAGGGGGATATGGTCGATTCGTAAGCGAGGTTGACAATATCTTGGTTGAAGGACTAGGCTCGTATTAGTCGTCACACCGACGTGCCGACAAGTAAGGACCATGAAGGAGTGGAGAATATGGTTTCACGCAATCGTTTTATGATCGGCTTGGCCTCCGTGGCTGCCATGGGCATGGCCCTGGCCGGATGCGGTTCCAGCGGCAACACCGCTGACACCACCGATGACACGAAGTCCGATGGGCCGGTCACCATCACCTACCTGCACCGTCTGCCCGATGGCGATGGCATGACCTTGGTCAACGACATCGTCAAGAAGTGGAACGACGAGCATCCGGACATCCAGGTCAAGGCCACCAAGTTCGACGGCAAGGCCTCCGAGATGATCAAGAAGCTCGAGACCGACGTCAAGGCCGGCAACGCGCCCGATCTGGCGCAGGTCGGCTACGCCGAGGTGCCCGAGGTCTTCAACAAGGGCCTGCTGGAGGACGTGACCGAGGAGGCCTCCAAGTATGAGAGCCACTTCGCCTCCGGCCCGATGAAGCTCATGCAGATCAACGGCAAGACCTACGGCCTGCCGCAGGACACCGGCCCGCTGACCTATTTCTACAACAAGGCCGAGTTCGACAAGCTGGGCATCTCCGTGCCCACCACCCAGGACGAGCTCATCGAAACCGCCAAGAAGGCCGCCGCGGCCGGCAAATACATCATGAGCTACCAGCCCGATGAGGCCGGCAACATGATCTCCGGTCTGGCCGGCGCGGCCGAAGGCTGGTACAAGGTCGAGGGCGACGCTTGGAAGGTCAACACGGAGACCGACGGCTCCAAGGCCGTGGCCGATGTGTATCAGCAGCTCATCGACGCCAAGGCGACGCTGACCGCGGCGCGTTGGACCACCGACTTCGACGCCGCCATCCAGAACGGTTCGCTGATCGGCACCGTCGCCGCGGCTTGGGAGGCCCCGCTGTTCATCACCTCCTCCGGCGGCACCGGCGCCGGTCAGTGGCAGGTCGCCCAGATCGGCGACTGGTTCGGCAACAAGGGCAAGACCGGCCCCGACGGCGGTTCCGGCGTCGCGGTGATGAAGGGCTCGAAGCACAAGGCCGAGGCCATGGAGTTCCTCGACTGGTTCAACACCCAGGTGCCCGATCTGGTCTCCCAGGGCCTGGTCGTGGCCGCCAACACCGAGAAGGCCAAGACCCCGACCGCGTGGTCCGAGTTCTTCGGCGGACAGGACATCATGGCCGAGTTCGCCACCGCGAACGACAACATGGGCGAGTTCGCCTACATCCCCGGCTTCTCCGCCGTCGCCACCGCGATGAACGAGACCGCCGCCAAGGCCGTCGACGGCTCCGGCAAGGTCGCCGACATCTTCTCCGTCGCACAGACCACCTCGGTCGACGCGCTGAAGAACGCCGGCCTGTCCGTCAAGGAATGACGGCCCGGTCGGTGACCAACCGATAAGCCAATCCAAGGCCGGGGCGTGACGCCACGTCCCGGCCTTTTCGATACCACTCAAAGGTGAGGGGATCCATATGTCTGCTGCAACCAAGGCCGCCGCGCCGTCGCATGCGGCCAAACCCAAGCGTTCGAACGCCGCGAAGCGCGAGAACCGCACCGGCTGGGCGTTCATGGCGCCGTTCGCCATCATGTTCGCCCTGGTGTTCATCCTGCCCATCTGCTGGGCCGTCTATTCAAGCTTCTTCCGCCAGGTCTCCGAGGGAGGCGGTGCCTACGGCGGCGGCGAGCTGGTCAATAAGTTCGTCGGCTTCGAGAACTTCAAGTATGTCCTGACCTCCGGCGCGTTCTGGGCCGGCACCGGGCGTGTGCTCATCTACACGCTCATCCAGGTGCCGGTGATGATCATCGCCGCGCTGGCGCTGGCCATGCTCATCGACTCGTTCGTCATCAAGCACGTCACCGGATTCCGCCTGGGATACTTCCTGCCCTACGCCATCCCCGGCGTCGTGGCCTCGATCATCTGGGTCTACCTCTACAACGGCCAGATCTCCCCGATCGTCAAGGGGCTGGCGGCACTGGGCGTCAACGTCGACTTCTTCGCCAACAACGTGCTGCTCGCCTCGATGGCCAACATCACCACCTGGACCTTCACCGGATACAACATGCTGATCTTCCTGGCGGCCCTGCAGGCCATTCCGCACGACCTCTACGAGGCCGCGCGCATCGACGGCGCCAACGGCTGGCAGATCGCCATGCGCATCAAGCTGCCCAATGTGCGCGCCGCGGCCCTGCTGGCCATGCTGCTGTCGATCGTCGGCACCATCCAGCTGTTCAACGAGCCGGAGATCATGTCGACCGCCGACCCGGGCATTCCGAAATCGTATACGCCGATGATGATGGCCATGTACACCTCGCGCGGCTCGATCACGCCCTCGGGCGACGGCCCGGCCTCGGCCATCGCCATCGCCATGGCCGTGATCGCCGGCGTGCTCGCCATGGTCTACGCCCTCGTCGAAAGGAAGGTGAGCGAGCAATGAGCGCCGCGACCTCTGACAAGCTGACCCGCGAGCAGATCCGGGCGCGCAAGAAGGCCGACCGCATCCGCGACAGGCATGCCAACGACCTGCCCCGCTCGATGCAGCCCTCGAAGTTCGTCAAGATCCTCACCGGCATCGTGCTGGTGCTGGTGCTGCTCTACTTCCTGTTCCCGATCTACTGGGCCATCATCGCCTCCACGAAGACGCCCGCCCAGATGACCGGCTCTAACGGCATGTGGTTCGCCGTGGGCCTCGAGGACCTGCCGAACGCCATCGCCACGAACTACTCCAAGCTGCTGGGCTGGACCCGCGGACAGTTCTGGCGCTGGGTGTTGAACTCGCTGCTCTATTCGGGCATCTCCGCGCTGATCGGCACGCTGCTGAGCGTGATGGCCGGATATGCGACCGCGAAGTTCAACTTCCGCGGCAAGAACATCGCCATCGGCGTGGTCATGGCCTGCATGCTCATGCCCGCCGCGCTGCTGACGATTCCGCAGTATTCGATCTTCCACACGCTCGGCCTGACCAACACGATGCTTTCGATCATCATCCCGTGCTGCGTCTCGCCCTTCGGCTTCTTCCTGGGGCGCGTCTACGCGCAGACCTCGGTGCCGAACGAGCTGCTCGAGGCCGCGCGCATCGACGGCGCGGGCGAGGCGAGGATCTTCTTCACGATCGTGCTGCGGATCCTGGCGCCCGCGATGGTGACGATCTTCCTGTTCCTCTTCGTGGCGACGTGGAACAACTTCCTGCTGCCGTTGATGATGGTCTCCTCGGATTCGCTCAAGCCCGTGACGCTCGGCCTCTACGGCATGGTGTCGCTGGCCACGTTCAACGACCGCGGCGCCCTCATGATGGGCGCGCTGCTCGGCGTGCTGCCGGTCATCGTGCTCTTCCTCGGCCTGCAGCGCTACTGGCAGGCCGGCCTCGCCGCCGGCGCCGTCAAGGGCTGACTTTCTTTTGTCGTTTCGAGCGGAGCGATATCCTCCTCGTCATCCTGAGCGAAGGCCGTAGGCCGGAGTCGAAGGATCTCACCTTTTAGTTACCACAAGCAATGAGATTCTTCGACTCCGTTCGCTAGCGCTCACTTCGCTCAGAATGACAGAGGAATAGACTTCGCCTTCGCTCAGAATGACAAATAGCATTTATTTCATCGTGCAAAGGAGCACTTTATGACAACTGGACGCTTCACGCTGCCGAGCGAATCGAATTTCGCCGAGAAAACCAAGGAACTGGCCGAACTGTGGGGCGCCGACGCGATCCGCAACTCGGACGGCACGCACCTCGACAAGGAGGTCGAGGCGCTCGGCAAGAAGATCTATTCCGCGTATTTCCCCACCCGCGCGCACAACGAGTGGATCACCAAGCATATGGACGAGACCCCGCAGGTCTATCTGCTGACCGACCGCATCCTCGCGGAAGGCGATGCCGTCGACATCCCCCTGATGGACGGCTTCTTCGCCGAACAGCTCGCGCCCAACCGCGACGCCGACCCGCGCAAATACTGGGAGGTCATCGACCGCACCACCGGCGAAATCGTGCCGACGGAACGCTGGGAACTCGACCCCGCGGCCGATGCCGTGCATGTCACCGGCGTCACGCCGATGCACGAATACACTGTCTCCTTCCTCGCCTATATCATCTGGGATCCGGTGGAGATGTACAACCATCTGACCAACGACTGGGGCGACAAGGAGCACGAGATCCCCTTCGACATCGCCCACGACGCGACGCGCGGCTTCGTGATGGACACCTTCGCCAAGTGGCTCGAGGCCAACCCGCAGGTGGATGTCGTGCGTTTCACGACCTTCTTCTACCAGTTCACGCTGCTCTTCGACCCCAAGCATCGCGAGAAGATCGTCGACTGGTTCGGCTGCTCGTGCACGGTCTCGCCGAAGATGCTCGACGAATTCGAGAAGGAATACGGCTACCGCCTGCGTCCCGAGGATTTCGTCGACGGCGGCGCCTACAACTCCGCCTGGCGCGTGCCGAGGAAGCCCCAGCGCGATTGGATCGACTTCCTGACCGCCTTCGTGCACCGCAACGTGAAGACCATGGTCGACATGGCGCACGCGCACGGCAAGGAGGCGATGATGTTCCTCGGCGACCAGTGGATCGGCACCGAGCCCTACAAGGAGGGCTTCGACAAGCTGGGTCTCGACGCGGTGGTCGGTTCGATCGGCGACGGCGCGACCACGCGCATGATCGCCGACATTCCGGGCGTCAAATACACCGAGGGCCGCTTCCTGCCATACTTCTTCCCCGACACCTTCCACGAGGGCAACGACCCGTCGATCGAAGGCCTCGATAACTGGCGCAAGGCCCGCCGCGCGATCCTGCGCTCGCCGATCGCGCGCATGGGATACGGCGGATACCTGTCGCTGGCCGCGAAGTTCCCGAAGTTCGTCGACACGGTCACGCATATCGCCGACGAATTCCGCGACATCCACGACCGCACGGGCGGCGTGGCCGCCGAAGGCGAGCTCAACGTCGCGATCCTGAACTGCTGGGGCAGGATGCGTTCCTGGATGGCCTATACGGTCGCGCACGCGCTGCCGAACAAGCAGACGAATTCGTATTACGGCATTCTCGAGGCGCTTTCCGGCATGCGCGTGAACGTGCGCTTCCTGAGCTTCGACGACGTGCTTGCCGGCGGTGTGCCGGACGATGTGGACGTCGTCATCACCGGCGGCCCGGTCGACACCGCGTATTCCGGCGGCGATGTATGGGCCGATCCGAAGCTCGTCGAGACGCTGCGTGCCTGGGTGCGCGGCGGCGGCGCGCTCGTCGGCGTGGGCGAGCCGAGCTCGCTGGCGCGTTTCAGCCCGGGACGCTTCTTCCAGCTGGCCGATGTGCTGGGCGTGGACGAAGAGCGCTTCCAGACGCTGTCCGTCGACAAGTACTTCCCGCCGCTGGCGGCCGAACACTTCATCACGGCCGACGTGCCGGTCGACCCGTCCGTCGTCAAGGCCGCGAACGAGGCCCGTCGCACGCCGCTGTCGGGCTGCGGCGGCGGCCAGGCCGGTCCGGTCGGCGGCATCGACTTCGGCGAGCCGATCGCCAACACCTATCCGGTGAACGAGAGCGTGACACTGCTGCGCGCCGACAACGGCGAGGTGCAGCTGGCATGCAACGAATACGGAGCCGGCCGCGGCGTCTACGTCTCCGGCCTGCCGTATTCGGCCGCGAACGCGCGTCTGCTTGAGCGCATCCTGTTCTGGGGCGCGCACAAGGAGGCCGATTACGCCGCCTGGTCGTGCTCGAACCCCGAGTGCGAGGTCGCGCACTGGCCGGACAAGGGCCTGTTCTGCGTGATCAACAACACCGACCGTCCGCAGACCACCGAGGTCACCCGCGGCGACGGCACCACCGAAACCGTCGAACTGGCGCCCAGCGGACTGGTGTGGCGCCAGGCGTAGCGGCCTGACGGGCGGACCATCGGTTTTGCCTGTGGTCCGCGGATATCGGGCCGTTCTGAACCCGCCCCGTCCGACTTCCCGTCGGCGGGGCTTGGGCATACCATATGCATGAAGAAAAAAGGAAGGGGTTCCCATGACTTCCATCGATCCCACGCTCGCCGCGGTCGCGGGGCGCTTCGCCTTCGACGGCACCGTCGCATCCATCGAACCGTATGGCGATGGGCATATCAACACCACCTATCTCGTCGTCACCGACTCCCGCCGCTATATCCTGCAGCGGATGAACACCTCGATCTTCCCCGACACCGAGGGCCTGATGCGCAACATCGAGCTGGTCACCGCCGCCCTGCGCGCGCAGGGGCGCGAGACACTCGACCTCATCGACACCAAGGATGGGAAGACCTGGTGCTCCGAGGCCGGCGGCGCCTGGCGCGCCTACGCCTTCATCGAAGGCACCAAGTCCTACAATCTCGTGGAGGATCCGGCCGTGTTCCGCGAGGCCGGCGCGGCCTTCGGCGACTTCCAGAATTTCCTCGCCGACTTCGACGCCTCCCAGCTGACCGAGCCGATCGCCCACTTCCACGACACGCCGCACCGTTTCGAGGACTTCAAGGCCGCGCTCGCCGCCGATCCGCTCGGGCGCGCCGCCGGTTGCCGACGCGAGATCGACTTCTTCCTCGCCCACGAGGACGTCTATCCGACGATCACCGACGGGTTGGCCGACGGGTCGATTCCGCTGCGTGTGACGCATAACGACACCAAGCTCAACAACATCCTCATGGATGCCGAAACCGGCCGTGCCCGCGCGATCATCGACCTCGACACGATCATGCCCGGCTCGATGCTCTACGATTTCGGCGATTCGATCCGCTTCGGCGCCTCGACCGCGCTCGAGGACGAGAAGGATCTTGACAAGGTGCATTTCTCGACCGAGCTGTTCGAGGCCTACGCGCAGGGCTTCGTCGGCCAGCTGCGCGGCGCGATCACGCCGCGCGAGGCCGAGCTGCTGCCGACGGGCGCGATCATGATGACCTTGGAATGCGGCATGCGTTTCCTGGCCGACCATCTGGTTGGCGACACGTATTTCGCGACGAAATACCCCGAGCACAATCTGGTGCGCGCCCGCACACAGATCAAGCTCATCGAGGAGATGGAGGCCAAGGCGTCCGAGACACGGACGATCGTCGAACGGATCATGGAGGGCTGAGGCATGGTGGATATGCAGACCGCCGACGCCAAGGTCGCCTTCGCCATCGAGCACTTGGGTCTTGATCCGCGCGATGTCGACTGGGCGCGCAATATGCTGCTCGCACTGCCCGAGGACGCCGGCGAGGACGAGGTGATGGGCGCGCTGTCGCTGCGCCCCTCGGTTTTGCAGGACCGTTTCGCCGCCATCGAGGCCGGGCAAGGCGGCATGGCCGCGATGCAATGGTTCTACGACTATTGCGTCGCCTCCGGCTATGTCAAGCGCGCGCAATTGGAAAGCAATCCGCGCTTCGATTCGCACGGCTTGGTGGTGACGATCAACCTCGCCAAGCCCGAGTTCAAGAACATGAAGAAGGCCGCCGCCGGCAACGCCGTGAGCGGCGGATACCCCAAGTGCACGATATGCCATGAGAACGAGGGCTATGCGGGGCGCGACAAGCGCACGCTGCGCACGGTGCCGGTGACGCTCGGCGGGCAGGACTGGTTCTGGCAGTTCTCGCCCTACGGCTATTTCGACCAGCATGGCATCTGCGTGAACCGCGAGCACACGCCGATGCATGTGGACCGCGACACCTTCGGGCATCTGCTGGACTTCGTCGACTGTTTCCCCGGCTATTTCCTCGGCTGCAACGCCGCGCTGCCGCGCATCGGCGGTTCCGTGCTCGCTCACGACCACTATCAGGGCGGCGGCGAGATCCTGCCGATGTTCCGCGCCGGGGTGTGGGGCGGGGCGCTTGCCCTGCGCGGACATGAAGGCGTGCGCGTCGAGATCCTAGACTGGCCCGGCACCGCCGTGCGCCTGATCGCCATGGACCGCGACGAACTGATCGAGGTCGCCGACGCGATTCGCGCCGCATGGGTCGACTATGACGACGAGGCCGCCGGCATCGCCAGTCATGACGCCACCGGCGCACGGCAAAGTGCGCTGTCGCCCTCGGTGATCCGCACCGAACGCGGCTACGAGATGAGTCTGATCTTCCGCAACAACGCGGTCTCGGACGAATTCCCCGAGGGAATCTTCCACGCGCATCCCGAGTTCTGGCCGATCAAGCAGGAGCCCATCGGCCTGATCGAGGCGCAGGGCCTGTTCATCCTGCCCGGGCGCTTGGTCGACCAGCTCGGCTCGATCGAGACGGCGCTCGCCGAAGGCCGCGAGGATCTGCCGGAGGAGGTCTCGGAATTCTCGTTGGTCTGGAACGAGCTCACCGCCGCGCTGAACGGCTCCCGTGACCGCGAGGCCATCCGCTCTGCCATCGCCGACGAACTCGGCTCGGTCTGCCACCGCATCCTCGAGAACACCGCCGTCTTCAAGACGCCGGCCCAGACCCGGGCGTTCCTGGAATCGCTCGGCTTCGCCGCCGTCTGAGCTCTGCCGCAAGCGTGCGGGAGGTACGACATCCGCCACGCCTCCCGTACGCTTGCGGTCGCCCCTTGTGTCTCTTCATATATCGCGAATGTCAACGGCGTCATTCGTCGCATCCATTTCCTTGAAAAGGTGCCGTTAGATTTTTCGGGACATGACGGCGCTATGAAATGCGGAGTATCCTTGCACTTGCTGTGGCAAGGAGGCTGTTATGCGCGATACCGGGGTGGGGCTATCCGAACGAGCGCGCTCCCTATGGGGCAAGACCAATCGCGAGGACGATTCGACTTGGTTGCCGCTATATGTGCATATGGCCGATTCGGCTGCAATGGCGGAAAAGCTATGGGATTGCTGGCTTCCGAGGGGAACTAGAGAGATCGTCGCCCGAGATTTGGGCGATGACGAGGAACTCGCGCGGAAGATATATGTGTTTCTGGCGGGCATTCACGATATCGGCAAGGCCACGCCTGTGTTCCAAGCCAAGCCCATTCGCGGGGCATTCGGTGGCGAAGAGACATCGAGTTTGGCCTGGAAAGCGGAAAAAGCGGGTCTGCCGATGATCGGCGGACTGATCGATACTAGCAAGCCCACGCATCCCATCGCCGGCGAAGTGATTCTCGAGCGGTATCTGCGGCAGGAGTGCGGTTGGAATCGCAAAGCGGCGCAATCATATGCATGTGTGGTCGGCGGCCATCATGGCACGCCGCCCAGCGCGGAAGCCCTCAGATATGCGCGGTGCGAGCAAACGCGGGCGGGGCTTGACTCGCCGGCTTGGAGCGACACGCAGACCGAGTTGCTGAGGTTCCTGAGAAGTCGGGCAGCGTTGGACGATAAGGATATGTCGGTTGCTGCGGAGCATCGGCTAAGCGCGCAAACCCAAGTCGTGCTCACGGGCTTGGTGATCATGGCGGATTGGATCGCCAGCAACAGCGATCCCGATATGTTCCCGCTGGTGCCGCTCATTCCAAGCATGGACGGTGATGGCTTTTACAAAAACGAAGCCGATGATATCGACACGTGGCCGGGATTGCGGCGACGCGCCGAACGCGGATGGGCATGCGTGAATCTTCCCCACGCCTGGGAGCCTGCGGATATCCCCTCATGCGAGGAATTGTTCGGCAGTCGCTTCCACCTGCCGAAAGGTGCGAGCATCAGACCGATGCAGCGTGAGGCCATGGCCATTGCACAGCAGGTTGAGGAACCTGGCTTGATGGTGATCGAGGCGCCGATGGGCGAAGGCAAAACAGAGGCGGCGCTTGCGGCCGCGGAAGTGTTCGCCAAGCGAACCGGCAGGGGAGGGGTGTGCGTCGCGTTGCCGACCATGGCCACCACCGATGCCATGTTCTCCAGGGTCCGCGATTGGCTCGCGGCCCTGCCCCAGGAGTCCGACGATATTGAGAAATCGATGTGGCTCGCGCATGGGAAGGCGCAGTTGAACAAGGATTTCCGAGGCATCATCGCGCAATCTCATCGCCGGGTTGACCAAGTGAATGACGATGAACGTGGGTTGCGAGCCGATAGGCGGGGACGGCGTTTCCCGGATGCTAAGCCCGAGGCCGTGGTCTCGGAATGGCTGTGGGGACGAAAGAGGGGAGCGCTGGCCAACTTCCTGGTGTGCACGGTCGATCAGGTGCTTATGGGTGCCCTGCAAATGAAGCATGTGGTGTTGCGGCAGCTGGCGCTCGCAAACAAAGTGGTGATCATCGATGAATGCCACGCCTACGATGCCTACATGCAGGAGTATCTGCGGGGCGCTTTGGGCTGGCTCGGGGCGTGCCGCACACCCGTCATCCTGCTGTCGGCCACATTGCCGGAGCGTCAGCGCAGATCGATGATCGACGCGTACCTGCGTGGGTGGAATGGGGCGCAAGTAGGATGCGAGAATCCGGAAATGGAGTTGGACGGCCAGGATTCGGATTCCTATCCGTTGATTACCTATACCTCCGGCGGAACGGTGGGGCATCGTGACATCCAGCCGTCCGGTCGGAAGCTTTCGGTGGCATGCCGCATGCTGCTGGATGACGACGACAGTCTGGTTGGATTGGCACAGCGTCTTCTGCGGGAAGGCGGCTGTCTAGGCGTGATATGCGACAGCGTGCGGCGTGCCCAGCATGCCTTCGATATTCTGTCGGAGCGGTGCGGGGATTGTCAGGTGAAGCTCACGCATTCCAGATTCATGGATATCGATCGCATGTCCAACGAAACCGAGCTGCGCGAGCTGCTTGGGCCTCACAGCACGGTGTCCAATGGCAAGCGGCCCGAACGATTGATCGTGGTGGGCACCCAGGTGCTGGAACAGTCCCTGGACATCGATTTTGACGCGTTGATCACGGATATCGCGCCGGTGGATCTGCTTATGCAACGAGTGGGACGGCTCCATCGTCATCATCGTGGCGAGGGTGAATGCGAGCGGCCGGCAGGATTGCGCAAGGCGGTGTGCCATATCCGCGGCATCACGTCATGGGAGAACGGCGTTCCGTCCTTTGATGACAGGGTTGAGCGTGTGTATTCCTCCGCGTCGTTGATGGAAGCATTGGCCGTCACGGGGTTGACGACTGAGAGTGCTTCATCGGAGCAGTCGCTTCCCGAAGACATCGCCCGCACGGTGCGTGAGGCCTATGGTGATGGGATTCGTTCTCGAATTCCGGAGCCGTGGTTGGAATCCTATGATCCGGCCTGTGCCGAGCGCGAGCGTGAGCGGGAGGATAAGAGGAGGCGCGCGGAGTATATCTCACGTATCGCACTGAATATGGCGCGGTTCGAAGCCAGGCAACTCGTGGCATCGCCTTATCGCATGCACGCGGCGGTGGAAAGCTCGTTCCCGCCCGACAGCGTGCGTCAGAACGATGAGGGCCGCATCCTGTGGCGGTTGGATGAATTCTCTTCCAACCGCAGCACATGGCTGTATGTCGTCAGTCCGGAGCGCCCGGATTTCACCCATATCGTGGAGCAAGCGGGATGGCCGTTGCATGCCGAATGGGAAACCAAGGACTATGCGCCATTGCTGGAGCGCATTGCCCAAGGGCAGTGCTGGCAGTTCAAGCTGCGGGCGAACCCGGTGCGCACCGCCAGGGAAGACAAGGGGCGCAGACAGCGTTCATCCGGTATCGTCGGGAAAGTTCAAGGGCATGTCACCGTGGCCCAGCAGACCAAATGGCTGCTTGATCGCGCGGAGAAGCATGGATTCCGAGTCCTGAGCGAGGGTGAGGTGGCCGACGTCGTTGTCTCTCAACGGCATCGTGAACGATTCCAGCGTGGTGGCGACACGGTGACTTTGACGACGGTGACCTTCGAGGGAAGGCTCGAAGTGACGGATGCGTCTGCATTCCGCGACACGTTGTGCCACGGATTGGGACGGGCCAAGGGATTCGGCTGTGGCCTGATGACCGTGGCGCCCATCCGAAACGATGTGGCGTGATGGATGCGGAATCAAGCAATCCTTGGGACGACGTGCCAGGCAATTCGCGGACAGTGGCGCCGAAGAAGGTGACGCGTCGTGCCTCTGCCGGCACGCCACCGCCGGAGCTCAACGAACTGGTGCGTGCCGAGGATCGGTTGTCGTTTGTGTATTTCGAGCACTGCATCATCGAGCGTGACAATAACGCCATCACCGTGACGGACGATACCGGCGTCATCCACGTGCCGGCCGCCGCGCTCAGCGTGCTTATGCTCGGCCCCGGAACCCGTGTGACCCATCAGGCGATGCTGGTCATCGGCCAGAATGGCGCGACGGTGATATGGGTGGGGGAGCGTGGCGTGCGCATGTATGCCTTCGGCAAACCGCTGACCCATTCCTCGGCTCTGCTGCAGCGACAGGCCATGCTGGTCTCAAATGTCAGACGGCGGTTGGCGGTTGCTCGGCGGATGTACCAGATGCGGTTTCCCGATGAAGACGTGAGCGGATTGACCATGCAGCAACTGCGTGGTCGAGAAGGAGCCCGTGTGCGTCGCGTATACCGGCAATGCTCTGCCCGGACCGGAGTCGAATGGGACAAGCGGACATATGACCATGAGGATTTCGAAGCGGGAAACGACATCAACAAGGCCCTGTCCGCAGCCCACACCTGTTTATATGGGCTTGCGCACGCCGCCATCGTCGCACTCGGATGCTCACCGGGATTGGGATTCGTGCATGTGGGGCACGAGCGATCCTTTGTGTATGACATAGCCGATTTGTACAAGGCGGAGCTCTCCATACCTGTGGCGTTCGAGACGGTCGCGGATGCGCCGGATGATGTCGGTTCCGCCACGCGCCGTCGTATGCGCGACGCCGTGTATGACCTATCCATCATGCAGCGCATGACACGGGATATTCGTGCGTTGCTTTCGGATGGCGATGCCTCGTCTGTGGGCGACGAAAATGGGGTCGACCACGTTGGCCTATGGGATGGCGCGGATGGAGAGGTGGAGGCCGGCAGGTCCTATGGGACGGATGTCGAGGAGGACGTGGGGGAATGGTGATCGTCATATTGACCGCATGCCCGGTCGGATTACGCGGAGACCTGACCAGGTGGCTGCTGGAGATTGCTCCGGGAGTGTTCGTCGGGCATGTCAGCGCGCGGGTGCGTGACCGGTTGTGGGATCGTGTCGTTGAGCTGGCCAAGGACGGGCGCGCGATCATGGTGTATTCGGCGCGCAACGAGCAACATCTTGCATTTCGTGTGCGCGGTGCCGATTGGCAGCCTGTGGACTGCGAGGGCTTGGAATTGGTCAAGCGACCGATCGAATCCAAGGACTCCGCTTTTTCCGGGCGTCGCCGTCATGGTTGGAGCAACGCGAGCAAGTATCACGCTGCTCGCCATTATTCCTGATTTTCAGTGTTTCCCTACGCCCTCGTCTGAACTTGTTTAAATGCAGTGCTCAAAGGAACTTAATCCTTGGAATATTTTTGTTGGCTGAGGAAGTTCCGCAAGTCCCTTACCCTCAGCAGGTCGCTCAACTTGGCGGCATTCCTTAGTTCCATGTTGGAAGGGGATTGCGCGCGGCCATTCGCGTCCAAAATGGCCGGAATGCAACTCGTCGTGAGTGCATATCCTGGCCATCCTGACGAATGACTTAGGATTGGGAGGCCGGAACAACACAAGAACGTCCTTTGACAGATGAAACTCCATGTAGCCGCTATAAAGCCCGCCGCGATTGGGACAATACATGCAGCCTATAGCCGTCCGGCACACGCCCGTAACGTTCTATCTCGGAATGCGCCAGCTCGCATAACTCAAGCGTCAGCGAACTATCGAACCCGCGCCAAACGCTCCAAATCGGCGTCGAACTCGGCCGTATACCGCAATTCAAACATTCACACGCCCGCCTTGGCGAGAATGGCATCCATGTGAGCGCGCGATTCCTCGGGCGTCCGACAAACAATCTCCCCGGGCAAAACGTCATCGGTCTTGCCCAACAAGTCGGGGCGACGCAATGCCTTGCTGAGCGGAAAATCACGTAGCTCGGCATAAATGCTGCTGCCCTCGTCCTTGGCCACGGTGCCGGCAGCCATGTAAACATCGTAATCAAAGGCAACGGAAACCTGTTCAGCAGATGTCATGACGCACCACCTTTCACTTGACATCGATTATATCGGCGCACGATTGATGTTCTGTGGTCGGCGTATGGCATAAAGCTAGTGACGTGTTCTGAAGGACACGCGCCTCCCCTTGGAGTGCGTCTTCTTTCCAATGACAAACTGAATATAATCCATCGATGACGTTATTATTTTCATTGGGATTACAACGTTTTCCAAGTGTGTTCCCCGCCCATGCGGGGATGATCCCACGGCCATGCAGCCCATCAGTCCCGGAGAGGGGTGTTCCCCGCCCATGCGGGGATGATCCCAGTTGGGCGAACTGTTGGAGGTATGGTGCGGCCGTGTTCCCCGCCCATGCGGGGATGATCCCTCGACGTAGCAGTCCGGGTCGGCTCCGAGCTTGTGTTCCCCGCCCATGCGGGGATGATCCCCTCGAACAAGGCGGGAACTTCACCGGACCACGGTGTTCCCCGCCCATGCGGGGATGATCCCGGACAAAAAATATTTGAAAAACGGCGGAATACGTGTTCCCCGCCCATGCGGGGATGATCCCAGCTTGTCGAGCAAGTAGGGCGTTTGGTTGGGGTGTTCCCCGCCCATGCGGGGATGATCCCACGCCAACTGTGGGTTGGTGGTTACAACGGCCGTGTTCCCCGCCCATGCGGGGATGATCCCTACGGTAGGCAAATCGCCATCAGCGGCACAAAGTGTTCCCCGCCCATGCGGGGATGATCCCCACAATTGGAGCGCCGTCAACTACACGGACCCGTGTTCCCCGCCCATGCGGGGATGATCCCCAGCGCGGAGGCGAGCTGGGCGACCAGTTGCGGTGTTCCCCGCCCATGCGGGGATGATCCCATGCCGTTCACGATGCTCCAGCTCACCAAGGAGTGTTCCCCGCCCATGCGGGGATGATCCCATGCCGCTCATCGTGACGGCCGACCAAAAGACGTGTTCCCCGCCCATGCGGGGATGATCCCAGCGTCGTCAACCTTCTCCGCCAAAGGAACAAGTGTTCCCCGCCCATGCGGGGATGATCCCTGGAACGACTGCCACACGTCCAATTGGATGTAGTGTTCCCCGCCCATGCGGGGATGATCCCCACTCGAAAAACGTTCGCACTGTGGCCTTGTAGTGTTCCCCGCCCATGCGGGGATGATCCCGGCACCACATCCTGCTCCGTGCTGTGCACGGCGTGTTCCCCGCCCATGCGGGGATGATCCCGTGACAGTGAACATAAGCGTTGACGCGCACGGGTGTTCCCCGCCCATGCGGGGATGATCCACCCGCCGGCCGACTTGGCGCGTGCCACTTGCGGTGTTCCCCGCCCATGCGGGGATGATCCCACGGGAGTGCATGTCAGCGGCAGAGAGCTCAAGTGTTCCCCGCCCATGCGGGGATGATCCCGCGCCACCAGGCAGCTGGTCGAGAGTCTGACGGTGTTCCCCGCCCATGCGGGGATGATCCCATGGTCTCTCCGTAGTGCTTCGTGAGGCTTGCGTGTTCCCCGCCCATGCGGGGATGATCCCATCAGAAGCTACTACAGCTACCCGTGGAACTGGTGTTCCCCGCCCATGCGGGGATGATCCCGCTTCGAACGGTATCGTCCCGCGTTGCACCATGTGTTCCCCGCCCATGCGGGGATGATCCCCGCTCGTTCCGTTCACGGTGACCACGGTTCCGGTGTTCCCCGCCCATGCGGGGATGATCCCAGCGGCAACATCGGAGGCGTCGAATTCCGAAAGTGTTCCCCGCCCATGCGGGGATGATCCCCGGCAAAGCCTGCGGTGATGACCGGCGTGACAGTGTTCCCCGCCCATGCGGGGATGATCCCCAGCGGCGCTCGGCCATCTGAGAAACCTTCGCGTGTTCCCCGCCCATGCGGGGATGATCCCAGACTGAAGAACTGCGGTTTGAACGGCATGGCGTGTTCCCCGCCCATGCGGGGATGATCCCGCTGGCTATCACGGCATATGCGAACGTTTCCTGTGTTCCCCGCCCATGCGGGGATGATCCCGGCGTCATCCAGGTCACCACAACCGAGATCGAGTGTTCCCCGCCCATGCGGGGATGATCCCAGATCTTCGATGGTCTTGGGGCGATCGTCGTCGTGTTCCCCGCCCATGCGGGGATGATCCCTGTTCATGGGGAGCAATGGAGCAATCAATGTTGTGTTCCCCGCCCATGCGGGGATGATCCCCGGCCGGGAACGTTGAGGAACTTCAGGTGGGTGTGTTCCCCGCCCATGCGGGGATGATCCCATGCCAAGTCTAAACTCCCACCGACTCAACATGTGTTCCCCGCCCATGCGGGGATGATCCCTTCGAAAACTGGACCGGGCGGTCCTGGGTCCAGTGTTCCCCGCCCATGCGGGGATGATCCCATGAAAGTCGCCATGGCCCTGCATAACACTAAGTGTTCCCCGCCCATGCGGGGATGATCCCGGCTGGTCTTCGGATGCGTCGGGTTTGACGGTGTGTTCCCCGCCCATGCGGGGATGATCCCAGATCGTCGGCCTTGCCGTCCACATAGCATCCGTGTTCCCCGCCCATGCGGGGATGATCCCCCGTTCTGCTGGGTACGGGTTTCGCGCAGGTAGTGTTCCCCGCCCATGCGGGGATGATCCCGCCACGGCCGCGCGGCTCGGACCGATGTCCACGTGTTCCCCGCCCATGCGGGGATGATCCTGACCAGCCTGAAAACCCGGCCAACCCGGGAAGGTGTTCCCCGCCCATGCGGGGATGATCCCGGGTCGCAGTCGACGGTCAGCTCGATGTTCGCGTGTTCCCCGCCCATGCGAGGATGATCCCGGCTTTCCATGGCCATGATGGGTTGCCGTCATGTGTTCCCCGCCCATGCGGGGATGATCCCCCAGGGAGCACGTCTGCGATGACTGGCTGGCCGTGTTCCCCGCCCATGCGGGGATGATCCCAAACCACGAAGGAGGTGCAGGACATCTGGTACGTGTTCCCCGCCCATGCGGGGATGATCCCCGTTGTTGACGATCATCAGCTGGGGGAGGTTGGTGTTCCCCGCCCATGCGGGGATGATCCCGGTTGGGATGGCAAATCGAATCCACCCAACTTGTGTTCCCCGCCCATGCGGGGATGATCCCAGACCATCGCCCTGCACGGGGATATCCAAGGCGTGTTCCCCGCCCATGCGGGGATGATCCCCCAATCGGCACCTCGACGGATGACGCCAAGACGTGTTCCCCGCCCATGCGGGGATGATCCCGTGGTCACCGACGACACCACGGCCGTGAACAAGTGTTCCCCGCCCATGCGGGGATGATCCCGGCACCATCGCTTGGAAGGCCGGCAGGAACGTGTGTTCCCCGCCCATGCGGGGATGATCCCAATTCCGGTGGTTTGCTCCCCTGATTCCAAGACGTGTTCCCCGCCCATGCGGGGATGATCCCGTTGCGTCACACGGTTCTTGGCCGCGTTGAGGGTGTTCCCCGCCCATGCGGGGATGATCCCAGCGCCGGAAGAAGGCCCAGGAGGAACGCGAGGTGTTCCCCGCCCATGCGGGGATGATCCCCGACGCGAGGAAGACGTGTGGAAGTGGCTGTGGTGTTCCCCGCCCATGCGGGGATGATCCCGCAGATGACTCGCCCGTTCTGCCGGTACCATAGTGTTCCCCGCCCATGCGGGGATGATCCCGGCGAGGATGCTGTCGCCGAGCTTCCAGATCTGTGTTCCCCGCCCATGCGGGGATGATCCCCCGGCGGCAGCTTATCGACCTTGCCGTCCTCCGTGTTCCCCGCCCATGCGGGGATGATCCCACCAAGGCGTCTCCGGTGGAGATTCAGGGCCTGTGTTCCCCGCCCATGCGGGGATGATCCTTTGTCGGCTGGCTCGAAAACCGTGGTAATGATGTGTTCCCCGCCCATGCGGGGATGATCCCATCGAGGCGCAGCAGACATACGTCAGCGTCGAGTGTTCCCCGCCCATGCGGGGATGATCCTTTGTCGGCTGGCTCGAAAACCGTGGTAATGATGTGTTCCCCGCCCATGCGGGGATGATCCCATCGAGGCGCAGCAGACATACGTCAGCGTCGAGTGTTCCCCGCCCATGCGGGGATGATCCCAGGACGCCATGAAGCGATCTGTGAACCCGCATGTGTTCCCCGCCCATGCGGGGATGATCCCAGTCGTTGCCCCATGCAGCTATCTCGGCCGCGGTGTTCCCCGCCCACGCGGGGATGATCCCAAGACCGTCGGAACGGTTGTGGATGGCGTGTTGTGTTCCCCGCCCACGCGGGGATGATCCCTTCAGGTGGCACACGTCGCCGGGCCCGTATTCGTGTTCCCCGCCCACGCGGGGATGATCCCTATTCGGTGTACGGCTACATGGCCATGGCCGCGTGTTCCCCGCCCATGCGGGGATGATCCCAACATCACGGCGCCGGCCGCGCTGGACGCCATGTGTTCCCCGCCCACGCGGGGATGATCCCTGGGCGCGGGGTCTTTCCGGGGCCCTGTCGTTGTGTTCCCCGCCCACGCGGGGATGATCCCCACCGCGCTGCGCGCCCTGAACAATGCCTACGCGTGTTCCCCGCCCACGCGGGGATGATCCCACTGAGACCGGTCAGGTTGTTTTCGGTGCCGAGTGTTCCCCGCCCACGCGGGGATGATCCCGCCTCCTCGAGCGCGACGATGTATGGCATCAAGTGTTCCCCGCCCACGCGGGGATGATCCCTTGTCGCCCTTGAGCGTGGCGAGGCTTGCCTTGTGTTCCCCGCCCACGCGGGGATGATCCCTTGTCGAGCTCGTGGTTCACGAGAGCCGAGGGGTGTTCCCCGCCCACGCGGGGATGATCCCGAACTATTGTCCGGGAAACCGGAGGAAGGAGAGTGTTCCCGCCCACGCGGGGATGATCCCAAGGATCCGCACGCGCCAATCGGCACGCTATCAGTGTTCCCCGCCCACGCGGGGATGATCCCGGGTGGGACGGTCTCGTCAAGCTGTCCGAGGCGTGTTCCCCGCCCACGCGGGGATGATCCCAGCCCCTACCTGCGCGACTGGCTCGAACGCTGGTGTTCCCCGCCCACGCGGGGATGATCCCTGGCGTACACTGGGGAAAATCTTGCAACCGCAGTGTTCCCCGCCCACGCGGGGATGATCCCCGGCACATGGCAGCGGTGCCGTTGTCGAGTCCGTGTTCCCCGCCCACGCGGGGATGATCCCCCACCCAACTTCTAGTACGACACGCCGATGACGTGTTCCCCGCCCACGCGGGGATGATCCCGAGCGGCGCGCGTTCACGGTTCCGGAGATGAAGTGTTCCCCGCCCACGCGGGGATGATCCCGCGACTCCAACCACACGGCCGCCATCGACCTCGTGTTCTCCGCCCACGCGGGGATGATCCCGGGGTGTCGCCGAGCAGCGACGTTTCGAGCGAGTGTTCCCCGCCCACGCGGGGATGATCCCGCGGGCACGGGAGGCTCCCGCTGCCGGAACATGTGTTCCCCGCCCACGGCGGGGATGATCCCCGTCGCGGGTGATTTCGTGGCAGTGGCGCGCGGTGTTCCCCGCCCACGCGGGGATGATCCCTGTTCGTAATCGGCGACGGTATTGAGGTCGAATGTGTTCCCCGCCCACGCGGGGATGATCCCAAGTTCCTCCACCGCGCCGGCAAGGCCGGTACGTGTTCTCCGCCCACGCGGGGATGATCCCTCCGCCGCTCCGACCATGTCGTTGATGGGCCAGTGTTCCCCGCCCACGCGGGGATGATCCCAGTGTGGCACTCGCCTTCTGCATAAAGCTTGAGGTGTTCCCCGCCCACGCGGGGATGATCCCTAAGTCCATTTTGACGATGGCGACGTGTGACAGTGTTCCCCGCCCACGCGGGGATGATCCCGGGCGGGCCGGAAGCAGCAAAAGCACCCTCATGTGTTCCCGCCCATGCGGGGATGATCCGCAGGCCGCGTTGCCTGCCTGGTCGACCCCGATGTGTTCCCCGCCCATGCGGGGATGATCCCGAACATGATGCCCAGCGCGCCCAGCTGCCACCGTGTTCCCCGCCTACGCGGGGATAATCCCGCGAGCCGGAATATGAGCCGCCATATGCCGTCGTGTTCCCCGCCCACGCGGGAATGATTGAGGAGGTCTCGCAAGTTCGACACTTCCAGCGCGTCGCCAAGCTTGACGACGTTCCTAAATCTCACGTCGTCCATCGGCCGGGACTCCATTCGCGCTAGCAGCGTCCGGTTTATCCCGGTTTTCTCGGCTAGTTGCCTTTGCGTCAGTACTTGGGACTCCCGTATTTCCTTGAGTCCCATTGTGTGACCTCTTTTTGTCGGCCTCATCGGACGACATGACCAATGCGCATCACTAGTGCATACCTGTGCAAACGCCGGCGTGTCGCACTAGTAACACAACGCCGGTCACCCAAGAGAGCAACCGGGCCACGTCATCACTTGTATACCTCGCGTCGATGGCCGACATGCACCACGTCAACCGTCACGACATCATCCTTCAGCCGACACACCACGCGATAATCGCCCACGCGGTAACGCCAACCCGACAGATTGCCCACGAGACGCTTGCCCGTGTAACGCGGGTTGTCGCATCCGGCGATATGCTCGGCCATCCAGTCAAGCACGCGCCGCTGAACCTGCCTATCGAGTTTCTTCAGGTCACGCCGCGCGCTCTTGGTATATTCCACGCGCCAACTCATAGGCCCAGTTCTTCGCGCAACTCGGCGTCGGTATATCGAGTTCCGTCATCCTCGGCGATGGCATCGGCCAACGCCTTGGTATCCTCGGCATCCTCGATATACTCGGTCACCCACTCCTCGATCTTCTGGTACAGGCTCACGCCCTCGGCACGCGCGACGGACTCGCCGGCATAATACTTATCGACGCTGATGGGCACGTCCATAGTCACCATAGGCATAACGCCGCCTCCTTTCGCTTGATGTCAATTATATCGACGCACGATTAATGTTTCGTGGCTGGCGTATGGCATCAAACCAGCGGCATGTTCCGAAGGACGCACCTCCCCATGGGTGGTGTCTTCTTTTCCAACGACAAACTGAATATCATCCATTGATGACGTTATTATTCTCATTGGGATTACAACGTTTTCCAAGTGTGTTCCCCGCCCACGCGGGGATGATCCCATCGACATCGCGGAACAACAGAACGACAAACGGTGTTCCCCGCCCACGCGGGGATGATCCCCATCCGCGCGTGGCTTTGAACTTCCATCCGCCGTGTTCCCCGCCCACGCGGGGATGATCCCCGAACCCATCTCACGGGACCCCTCCCTCGAATGTGTTCCCCGCCCACGCGGGGATGATCCCCCGCATGGCGACCCCGCCGCCGTCGTAACCACGTGTTCCCCGCCCACGCGGGGATGATCCCACGTTCTTGTCGAGTCCGTTGGCGCTGATCCAGTGTTCCCCGCCCACGCGGGGATGATCCCTTGATTGTGGTTGAGTCCGGGCGCGTCCTTCCGTGTTCCCCGCCCACGCGGGGATGATCCCAAGAACGTGTGGGATTTGACCAATTCGACGTTGTGTTCCCCGCCCACGCGGGGATGATCCCACCGTCGTGAGTGTCGGCGATAACGAAGAGCTGTGTTCCCCGCCCACGCGGGGATGATCCCGCCCGTCGAAAGGTTCTATCCACTCATCGCGCGTGTTCCCCGCCCACGCGGGGATGATCCCTCGATCCAAGAATCAGTCAAACGACTCCTCGAGTGTTCCCCGCCCACGCGGGGATGATCCCGCGGTGGAGACTGTGACGGTCGGATCGGAAACGTGTTCCCCGCCCACGCGGGGATGATCCCACATAGATCGTTCCTGGGGCCAGTTTCATTGTGTGTTCCCCGCCCACGCGGGGATGATCCCTGGTGCGCCCGTTCTGGCCCGGCGGCGACTACGTGTTCCCCGCCCACGCGGGGATGATCCCTTCCTCAGACTCTCCCGAGCATCGACTAATATGTGTTCCCCGCCCACGCGGGGATGATCCCAGGACATGGAACAGCGCCGCGTCGTGGCCATGGTGTTCCCCGCCCACGCGGGGATGATCCCCGTTGCACGTAATAGCCGTATCGCAGCCAGTAGTGTTCCCCGCCCACGCGGGGATGATCCCACGGACATGGCGAAAATCGACGCCGCCATCAAGTGTTCCCCGCCCACGCGGGGATGATCCCCACCTGCCGCCATCTGACCGAGTTCCTGCGCCGTGTTCCCCGCCCACGCGGGGATGATCCCCAGCACGAACAAGCCGCTGTTTCTAGAACCGAGTGTTCCCCGCCCACGCGGGGATGATCCCCAGCGTGCAAGCAATACGGTGGTACCTTCTTGGTGTTCCCCGCCCACGCGGGGATGATCCCGAGGTCAACGTGCCCCAAGGGGACGACGAACGGTGTTCCCCGCCCACGCGGGGATGATCCCATAGTCGAACTCAACCCCGAGCTGAAGGGCTCGTGTTCCCCGCCCACGCGGGGATGATCCCGTCAAGATCACCGGCACTGTCGACGCGTCGAAGTGCTCCCCGTCCACGCGAGGATGATCCCAAGAACTACCGGACGGGCCAGAAGGAAGCCATGTGTTCCCCGCCCATGCGGGGATGATCCCAGCACTTCAAGGAATACGTGAGGCAACTTCGCGTGCTCCCCGCCTACGTGGGGATGATCCCATCACCGGCTACACGATGCCCACCATCCTGTTGCGCTCCCTACCTACGCGGGGATGATCCCACGAATAATCAAGACGGGACTGTGCCGCCTCAGTGCTCCCCGCCCACGCGGGGATGATCCCGTGACCGAATTGTTTGACGTGGGCCGCGTCTGGTGTTCCCCGCCCACGCGGGGATGATCTCCGAAGGTGTGGATGCACCTGACATGGCGCCAAGTGTTCCCCGTCCACGCGGGGATGATCCCACGACTGGCGAACGGACCACCGGCTACGATCCGTGCTCCCGGCCCACGCGGGGATGATCCCCGACCAAGACGACTCCGCCTGTGGCTGCGGCTCGTGTTCCCCGTCCACGTGGGGATGATCCCATGGCGTCCGACTGCTCCGGCGTTACCATCGAGTGTTCCCCGCTCACGTGGGGATGGTCCCCACTTCTTGGCGCGCTCGGTCTCGCATTTCTGGTGTTCCTTGCCTATGCGGGGATGATCCCCAGCAATTCGCGGGCGGGCTGCCATCCCGCATATGTTCCCTGCTTACGCGGGATGATCCCATCCGGCAGTATGTGGCGATGTCATGCACCATGTGTTCCCCATCCATGCGGGGATGATCCCATCACCGGCTACACGATGCCCGCCATCCTGTTGTGTTCCCCGCCTACGCGGGGATGATCCCTGCCAAGCGTGCAAAGCAAGATAGGCGTGCTCGTGCTCCCTGCCTACGTGGGGATGAACCCACGAATGATCAAGACGGGACTGTGCCGCCTCAGTGTTCCCCCGTCCATGCGGGGATGATTCCCACTGGTCGAACGTTACGTTCTCCTTCGTCACGTGTTCCCTGCGCACGCGGGGATGTCCTCGTGACCCGTGAGAACTTGGAAGTAGCCATCGGCGTTCCCCGCCCATGCGGGATGATCCCGACTGCAAGGAACAGGGTCGCAAGATCGTCAAGTGTTCCCTGCCCGTGTGGGAGGGGGCTTGGTCTGGCCACAAGCCGTCTAAGAAAACAGCCGCACCTCCGCCCTAAACATATTCTTCGATACCCATGCGCGCACCGCTCCGCCGGCGTCGCGCGCGAGACCGGCGGAGCGGCACACGACGCGTCTCGTCAGCGCTTCACGCGGATGCCGAAATAATCCATGACCAGCTCGCAGAACATCATGTTCGACCATGAGAACCACGGGCGGGTGTATTGGGTCGGATCGTCCACGCACACGCCCTCGTGCATGAGATTCGTACCCGCGTCGATGGCGACGAGATTGTCGAGGATCGCGGCCTTCTCCTCGTGCGACGGGCTGGTCAGGCCTTGGATGGACAGTGCGATCGGCCATACATATCGCTCGGGCGTATGGGGCGAGCCGATGCCGCGCGCGAACTCACCCTCGTAATAATACGGATTCTCGGGCGAGAGCAGCGTGCGTCTGGTGGCGAGATACAACGGATCGTCGGAATCGCAGAAACCAAGATACGGCGCCGCCATAAGGCTCGGCACATTCGAATCATCCATGAGATTGGCGTGGCCCAGTCCGTCGACCTCATAGGCCCAGATCGTCTCGCCGGCGGCGTTCGTCGTCGTGCCGTGAGCGGCCAGTCCCTCGTCGATGGACCGGCGCAGCGCCGCGGCCCGCGAGACCGTCGCGGCGTCCGGCACGATGTCGGCGAAGATGCGCTCCAGATATCCCATCGCCACCGAGGCGAACATATTCGCCGGCACCAGATAATGGTAGTCGCACACGTCGTCGCTGGGGCGGAAGCCGGACCAGGTCATGCCGGTCTGTGCCACCGGCGTGCCCCTGCCGTCGTGTTCGAGCGAGTCGATGGCGGGGCCGCCCTCGCGCACGAACCGATACGACGAGCGTCCCTCGTGATCGGTTTCGGTTTCGAACACATCGAGGATGCGCCGGACGCCCGCGGCGAATTCGTCGTCGAAATGGTCGGCGCGCCCGGTGTTCGCATGCAGCAGCCACGCGAGCTGGATCGGATAGCACAGCGAATCCACTTCGTATTTGCGCTCCCATACCCACGGACTGCGGAAATCGCTGCGGTCGCGCGGATCCCAGGCCGACTCGTCGGGTTTTTCGTTGAAGGCGTTCGCATACGGGTCGATGGTGATGTAGCGGAATTGCTGGCGCACGAGTCCCGCGATCATGTCCGCCAGATCGGGGTCGTGCTCGGCGATGACCAGATAGGGGCGCACCTGCGCGGTCGAGTCGCGCAGCCACATGGCCGGGATGTCACCGGTCAGCAGGAAGGTCGTGCCGTCCTCGTGCCGGTTGACGGTGGTGGTCAGCGTGTTGGCGAAGGCCGCGTTGAAATTCTCGGCCCAGCGGATGTGCTCGGCGCCGCACAGTTCGGTGATGCGGTCCATGAACGCCTGGACGGATGGGGGAACGGCAGCGTAGGGCATGGCTTTCCTTTGCGTGAGGTGGGTCGTTATCGTGTTATGTCGGCCTTCCTTGGCCTGCGACTTATTTTAGTAAGAGATATGAATATATTCACTGCGGAAATACGCGGTTCGTCGTTACCTGTGCGCCGGTATATGGCATGCGGGCATCGCTTGGTGCCGTCAGCGTTGTCTCCGCGCCGGTAAGCGGCACGTGAGGAACGGTGAGAGCATGCCCAGCGTTACCCACGCGCCACTTACCGGCGCGGAGACAACGCTGAGAGGTTTGAGTGTTACTTACACGCCGCATATTGGCGCGGCGGTAACGCCAAACGGCCTCCTGGCGTTACCGCCGCGCCGATAAGTGGCACATGGGTAACGCCAGGAGACTGTGGGGGAATGCCGGGAGCGGGCTCAGTGCAGCTGGCCGTCGAAACGGAACATCGCGTGCGCGTCGCCTTTGGCCTTGTTCTCCAGATACCGGTGGAAGATGGCGAGGCGCTCGACGGTGCTCTTTGCCAGCGGCTCGGGAAGCTGGTCGAGCGGGAACCAGCCGACCGAGAGGCTTTCGTCGTCGCCGACATAGGGGGCGGTGTTGCCGTCGGGCTTGGGTTCGCACAGGAACGAGACGTCCATGTATTGCACCTGGTCGCCGTTAGCGTAGGTCATCGGCTGGCCGGAGGTGACGGAGACCAGATCGGTGACGGTCGCGTCCACGCCGGTCTCCTCCTTGATCTCGCGCACAGCGGCGTCGGCCGGTTGCTCGCCCGGGTCGATGATGCCGTAGACCATCGCCCACTCGCCGGTGTCCGCGCGCCGGCCGAGCAGGATATGCCCCTTGCCATCGAGCACGCAGGCCGTCACGCCGTGCAGCCACAGCGGGTCGTGGCCGATTTTCTTGCGGAGGTCCAATACGAAGGGAGGCGTTGCCATTTTTATTTCCTCACTTAAGTTTTTGTCATCCTGAGCGGAGCCCGTAGGGCGGAGTCGAAGGATCTCAATCGGCTGGGAATAAGATCCTTCGACTCCGGCTTCGCCTCCGCTCAGGATGACAGTTAGGTACCGCTCAGGATGACAGGGGAACGGTTTTACTTGGACTGCTGAGCGGAACGCCGCATCCACGCCTCCACATCCTCGACGGTCTTGGGGATGTCGACGGAGATCCATTCGGGGCCGTGCTCGGTCATGAGCACGTCGTCCTCGATGCGCACGCCGATGCCGCGGAATTCCGGCGGCACCAACAGGTCGTTCTCCTTGAAATACAGTCCCGGCTCGATTGTGAAGATCATGCCCGGGCGGATCTCGGCGCCCTGATACGACTCATAGCGGGCCTGCGCGCAGTCGTGCACGTCGAGGCCGAGATGATGCGCGCAGCCGCAGGCATGCCAGCGGCGGTGCTGCTGGCCCTCGGGGGAGAGGGATTCCTCGACGCTCACCGGCAGGATGCCCCAAGCGTGCAGCTGCTCGGCCAGCACGCGCATCACCGCATGGTGGATATCGGAATAGGTCGCGCCCACCTGCGCGGCCTCGAAGCCGGCGGCCTGCGCGCGCAGCACGGTTTCGTAGATCTCCTTCTGCAACGGCGTGAACTTGCCGTTGGTCGGGAAGGTGCGCGTGATATCGGCCGTGTAGAGGCTGTCGGTCTCCACACCGGCGTCGATGAGCAGCATGTCGCCGTTGCGCACGACGCCCGTGTTGCGCATCCAGTGCAGGATCGGCGCGTGCGGGCCGGAGGCGATGATCGTGTCATATCCGACCTCGTTGCCGTCCTCGCGGGCCACCGAATTGAACGCGCCCTCGAGGATGCGCTCGGAACGCGGCTGGTCTACCGCCGCCGGCAGCGCGGCGAGGATACGGTCGAAACCGCGCTTGGTGGCGGCCACGGCGCGACGCATCTCGCCGATCTCATACTCGTCCTTGACCATGCGCGCCTCGGAAGCGAATTCGTGCAGCTTGTCGTCGGCGGCCGTGTTGCGGTCAGGATCGGCGAAACCATTGGCCTGGCGCACGCCCTCGACCATCGCGGTGATGGCAGGATCGGCCTCGCGGATCACGCGCACGCGCACCGCGCCCGCCTGCGAGCCGACATCCTTGCCCAGCGCATCCGGCAGCTGCGCGATGTCATGCGTCTCGATGCCCGTCATCGCCGCCAATTCCTTGAGGCCGGCGCGCGGGCCCACCCAGTACTCGCCATAATGCGCGTTCATGTAATAGTCGGCGGTCGAGTTATCGGCGCGCGGCGCCACGAACAGCTCGGGGACATGTGTCATGCCGGCCTTGGCCTCCTCGCTGCCTTCGGCCACCGGATTGAGCACGAGCACGGCGCCCGCCTCGTAATCTTGGCCCAGACCCGTGTAATAGGCGAAGGTCGTGTCGGGGCGGAAGGCGTAGTCGCAGTCGTTCGCGCGCACCTTGGGCGTGCCGGCCGGAATGACCAAGCGTTCGCCGACGAAACGCTGTCCCAGCGCCTTCAAACGCGCCGGCGTGAACTTGCTCGACGCCAGCGGCTCGATGGCCGGCTCCTGATTGTCCCAACCGGTGGTCATGAACTCGCGGAACGCGTCGCCCGTCGGGCGCAGCGTGCGGTTGTTCACACGATCCTCCGTCGGCTGGTCGTCGCCGGGGGCCATCGCGCGTTCGCGCGCCTCGTACTCCCGGTCCTTGTCGGTGATGACGTCACTCATCTTCGCAACTCCTCAATATATGGCGTTCGGAATAATCCGCACCCATACTACCGCCAGCGGCGCGGCATTCGGCTAGAATGGGTGGCGTTTCAAGCATCGAGAGGAAACCGCGAACCCTTATGTCATTCGAGCATCCGAACCGCAGCAACGAGACCATCCGTGACGTCGAGCTGGACATCATGTCCCGCCCGCCCGAGCACAGCACCACCAACCTCGACCTCGACCGGATGAGCATCATGATCGACCTGTTGGGCCACCCCGAGCAGTCCTTCCGCGTCATCCACATCACCGGCACCAACGGCAAGGGTTCCACCGCGCGCATGGCTGAGGCGATTTGCCGCGCCTACGGACTGCGCACCGGCCTCTACACCTCGCCGCATCTCGAACGCGTCAACGAACGCATCGCCATCGACGGCCAGGAGCTTTCCGACGACGATTTCATCGACGCATGGGACCAGATCAAGGACCTCGTGGCGATGGTCGACGCGAAGATGGCCGAGCAGGGGCGCGGGCCGATGAGCTTCTTCGAGGTGCTCACCTCGATGGCCATCTGGAAGTTCGCCGACGCCCCGGTCGACGTGGCCGTCGTCGAGGTCGGCATGGGCGGCGCCTGGGACGCGACCAATGTGCTTGACGCCGACGCCGCGATCATCGGCCCGGTCGACATGGACCATATGGCTTGGCTCGGCGACACCGTCGAACAGATCGCAGGCGAGAAGGCCGGCATCATCAAGCCCGGCTGCACCGCGGTCATCGGCCCGCAGCCGCATGAGCAGGAGGTCATGCCGATTCTGGAGGCCGCCGCCGTCAAGGCCGGCGCCACGATGCTGCGCGACGGAGAGGAGCTTGAGGTCGCCGACCGCATGCCCGCCGTCGGCGGCCAGGTCGCCACGCTCATCACACCGCGCGGGCGCTACGAGCAGGTGCCGGTCGCCAAATTCGGCGAACATCAGGCGCATAACGCGCTCGCCGCGCTCGCCGCCGCCGAGGCCGTGATCCCCGTCTCCGGCGCGCTCGACGGCGATCTCGTGGCCGAGGCGCTGTCCGGCGTGCGTATCCCGGGACGCATCGAACAGGTGCGTTCCTCGCCGACGATCATCGTCGACGGCGGCCACAACGTCAACGCCGCCGAATCCCTGCGCGCGGCCATCGAGGAGAACTACAGCTTCGAGCAGTTGGTCGGCGTCGTCGCGATGATGCGCGACAAGCAGGTCGAGGAATATCTCGGCGTGCTCGAACCGGTGCTGAGCCAGATCGTCGTCACCGAGAACTCGTGGCGCGAGCGCGTCATGCCCGCCGACGAGCTCGAGGCCATCGCCGTGCGCGTCTTCGGACGGGAGCGCGTCGTCTGCGAGCCCGATCTGCCCGATGCGATTCAGGCGGCCGTGAATATGGTCGACGAATCCGACGAGCTGGGCGTGGGATACGGCCGCGGCGTGCTGATCTGCGGCAGCTTCGTCACCGCCGGCGACGCCCGCCGCATGCTCAAGGAGCAGATTCATCCCGATCTGACCCGTCCGAAGGACGAGCGCGGGGAGAACGCGTCCGACATCGCCGGAGACACGACCGCCGCCCATCCGGCGATGGTCGAGCCCGACGCGCGCCCCGGGACCCGCCCCGACGCCGACGAGGATTTCGAGACCGACGCGAACCCCGATTTCGGCGACTATGATTTCGGCGACTTCGGCGCCACCCAGTTGCGCGAAGCGGCCGAGGAAGCCGAACGCGCCGAAGCCGCGGCAGCTGCGGAGGGCGAGTCCGAGGGCGATGCCGACGCGGAGTAACAGGCCATGTATCTGAAGGAACTCGACCTGAAGGGCTTCAAATCCTTCGCCTCGTCGACGACGCTGCGCTTCGAGCCGGGCATCACGGCCGTCGTCGGCCCCAACGGCTCGGGCAAGTCGAATATCGTCGACGCGCTGACATGGGTGATGGGCGAGCAGGGCGCGAAGAACCTGAGGGGCACGTCGATGGAGGATGTGATCTTCGCCGGCACATCCTCGCGTCCGCCGCTGGGGCGCGCGCAGGTGTCGCTGACGATCGACAACACCGACCGCACACTCGACATCGACTACACCGAGGTGACGATATCGCGCACGATATTCCGCAACGGAGGCTCGGAATACGCGATCAACGGCTCGCAATGCCGTCTGCTGGATATCCAGGAATTGTTGAGTGATACGGGCCTGGGCCAGCAGATGCATGTCATCGTCGGGCAGGGCCGGCTCGACGCGATCCTCAAGGCCGATCCGTCGGGGCACCGCGCCTTCATCGAGGAGGCTGCGGGCATATTGAAACATCGCAAGCGCAAGGAACGCGCGTTGCGCAAGCTGAGCAATACCGAGGCCAATCTGTCGCGTCTCGACGATCTGTTGGGGGAGATCCACCGTCAGTTGGGGCCGCTCGGGCGGCAGGCGCGTGTGTCCCGGCGGGCCGATTCGATACAGGTGTCGCTGAGGGATGCGCAGGCGCGACTCTACGCCGAGGATGCGGTCACGGCGATGCGGCGGCGCGACCAGGTGCGCGCCGAACTGCTTGAGGTGCGCGGGCAATTGTCCGAGGCGCAGCATGAGCTCGCCAAGGTCAAGGTGCGCATCGAACAGGTCGAGGCGCTGGGGGCCGAGTCCAGCCCGGCCATCGACCGGGTCAACCAGACATGGCGTTCCCTGACGCAGATCCGCGAACGGCTCGCCTCGCTTGGCGCGCTCGCCGAGGAACGCGGGCGTTCGCTGCTCGGGCAGATCGTTACGAATATGGGCGAGGATCCGGATATCCTTACCAAACGCGCCGACGAGCTCGAGGAGCAGGCCCAAGCTCAGGCGAAAACCGTGGACGATGCGCGACTGGCGCTCGATAAGGCCACCGAGACCCGCGCCGATGACGAGCGCCGACTTGCTTCGATCCGCCAGACGCTGACCGAACTGCGCAAAACCGCCGCCGAACGCGACGCCCGGATCGCCAAGCTGCGCGAGCTCATCGCGCGCGAGGAATCCGCCGTCGAGCTGGCCGACACCCGGGCCAAGGACTTCGCCGCGCAACGCGAGGGTTTGGATGCCAATCGCAAGGAAGCCGCGGCGCAGTTGGAACGATTGACTGCCGAAGCCGAGGCCGTTGACGATGACGGGGGTAAATCGCTTGACGAGGCGCGCGCCCTGCTGACCGAACGGCGCGAAGGACTGAACGCGCTGCTGGACCGTCAGCGCGACCTGCAATCGAAGATCATCTCGCTGAAGGCCAAGGCCGACGCCCTGAACGACACCTTGGAAAGCCGCAACGCCTCCGGTTCGCTGGCCTCGGACGAAACCGTCGGAGCCTTGGGCCGGCTGACCGACTTCATCCGCGTCGCCGACGGCTGGGAGGAGGCCGTCGCGCACGCCCTCGACCAGTTCGCCGGCGCGCTGGTCGTGCCGGGCGAGGCCAATATGCTGCGCGCCCTGGAAACCGCCAAAACAGACAAGCTCGGCAAAGCCGTTGTGCTCGCGGCTGATATGGCCGGTGTAGGTGGCGGCGCGCGCAGAGCCATCGGGGGAGAGGATTCGCTGGCCGCTCTTGTCTCGCCGAATCCCGACGCCGATGACCAGACAAGGGCCCGAGCCGTCGTCGACGCCGTGCGGCTGTTGCTTGAAGGCACGGCTGCCGCAGTTGATGGTGCAGTGCAGGCGCAGCAGTTCGTCGCCTCTGGACGGTTCACGCGCGCCGTCACGCAGGATGGCGAGGTCTTCGCCGCGGGTGTGGCCGCGGTCGGCGGTTCCTCGCTGTCGCAAAGCGACCTGTCCTTGGCGGCCCGCCGAGACAAGGCTCTGGCCCAGGTCAAATCTCTCGAACAGGAAGCGCAGGGCGTCGAGGCCGAGGTCGAGGCCGCCAAAGCGGCGCGCGACGAGGCCAGCCGTGCCGTCGACACTGAATCCACACGTCGCACCGAGGCCCGACTCAAAGCCGAACAAGCCGCCAAATCCCTGAAGGATGCCGAGGCACGCGTGACAAGTCTTGATCGTCAGATCGCAAGCCTTGACGAGCGCATCGCAGCCTCCGGCGACGAGGGACAATCCCATCGAGACAAGCTCGAGGATCTCCGTCAGGCATTGGAATCCGCCGAACAAGCCACTGACGCGCATGCCGACCCCGAGGAGCTGACCAAACGCGAACGCGAGCTGGAATCCGCGCTGTCCCTAGGCCGTGAGCACGAGGTGGCCGCGAAGATCGCCTGGACCGAGGCCAGCCGCAAGGCCGAATCGCTGGTCCGCCAAGCCGGTCTGCTGCGTGGCAACGCGCGCGAGGCCGTCGAACGGCGCGCCCGCATCGAAGCCCTGAACGCCAAGCATCGCGCCGAATCCGAACGTCTTCGGGCCATCGCTTCGGACGCCACGCAGGTGACCGCCATGGTCGAGCGATGCATCGCCGAGACGGTCGCCAAGCGCGAGGAATTGCAGGCCGCCGCTTCCAGCCACGACAAGGAGCTCAAGGAGCTGCGCGTGCAGCGCAACGCCATCGAGCCGAAGGTCACCGACCTCAACGGACGGGAACATGCGCTCGATGTGAATCGCGAACGCCTTGCGGCCGAATATGGCCAGCTCACCCAGCGCGTGCAGGACGAGCTTGGCATGGCATTGGAGGAACTGGTGCGCGACTACGGCCCCGACGTGCCGGTGCCCGTGCTCGACGATGACGGCCGACCTGTGCCGGTGGAGGATTCTTCGACTCCGGCCCTCCGGCCCTCCGCTCAGAATGACAGCGGCCCCTCCACTGTCATCCTGAGCGAAGGCGAAGCCGGAGCCGAAGGATCTCCCGAGACTCAATACAAAACCGTGCCCTACGACCGCAAGGAACAGACCAAGCGCCTCGAGAAGGCGAAGCGCGACCTCACTGCCCTGGGAAAGGTCAACCCTCTGGCCACCGAGGAATACGACGCGCTGCAGGAGCGCAACAAGTATCTGAACGACCAGCGCGCCGATGTGGCCAAGTCGCGCGACGACCTCATGCAATTGATCCGCGACCTCGACTCGACGATGGTCGAAGTGTTCCGTTCCGCCTTCGATGACACGGCCGCCGCCTTCGAAACGATGTTCGGCACGCTGTTCCCCGGCGGCCGTGGCCGCCTGCGCCTCGAGGACCCGGACGATATGCTGACCACCGGCGTCATCGTCGAAGCCAGCCCGGCGGGCAAGCGCGTCAAGCAGCTGAGCCTGCTCTCCGGCGGCGAGCGAAGCCTGACCGCGTTGGCGCTGCTCTTCGCGATCTTCACCGCGCGTCCGAGCCCGTTCTACGTGATGGACGAGGTGGAGGCAGCGCTCGACGACGTGAACCTGACGCGCCTGATCAACGCCTTCAACCAGCTGCGCGAACACGCCCAGCTCATCATCATCACCCACCAGCAGCGCACCATGTCCATCGCCGACGCGCTTTATGGCGTCACGATGCGCGCCGACGGAGTGACGGCCGTCGTCTCTCAGAAATTGGATGCTGAGCGGCGCTGAATGGTTGCGCCGGGAAGTGCCTGGCTGAGTGCCTAGTGGGTTGTATTTGTGAGGTTGCGTTTTCGTGGGCGTCCGGTGGGGCGGCGGATATATTGCCTTGGACACACTCAAGGCCGTTCGGCCAAGCCTACGGTCCAAGACAATATATCCGCCGCCCCACCTCGAAACGTTCCCTTCCGTTCCGCTCCACTACAGCGGAAGGCGCGTCGACTATATATGGGAATCCCGAGCCGACGGAAAAGGGACGGGAAAGAAAGAAAACGGAAGCGGAGAATCTTACGAGGCGGCCGGTCGGATACCCTGTATCCGACCGTAAAGACTTGGCCAGAGCGGCCCGGAGCGTGTCGAATATAGGGTATCCGACCGGCCGCCGGACACCCCACAAAACGCAAGATTACGTATGCAAAAAACGGTGTGCGCAAACGTAATGTCATGCGCATAAAAGAATTATTTCCGCAGCGCCTTCCGCACCTTCTGCGCCGTCCGCAGCGCCGCATAGAACCCGCGCTTGACAGGCACGTCGCGTCCGGGCGCGACGGGAGAGGTCCCCTCGGCGAACTTCGTCTTGAAGGTGTTGAGCGACTTGAGCGAGGGCGCGAAGTCGTTGCCGATGCCCATCAGATCGATCGCCTCGCAGCCCTCCGCCGACAGCGCGCAGCAGATCGCATAGAGCAGTTTGTCGGGCACCAGCTCGCGGCGCACCTCGGTGCCCGAGCACGCGTAGTAATACACGGCGCGCGGCCCGTTGACGGTGACGATCGACCACGCGACAACGCGTCCGTCGATGCGTGCGGCGAACAGACGCGCATGCTCCGGCCCCAGGGCGCGCAGCATATCCGTGTAATCGCTTGCCGGGGCGGGGGCGAACCCGTCGCGCGCCGCCGTCTCGACCATCACGTCGTAATACTCGGCGAAATCCTCGGCGGCGCGCGCGGTCTCCTCCGCGCACTCGGCCGGGCTTTCGCGCAGCGCCTTGCGCACATCGCGGCGGCCGCGCTTCTTCATACGCGCCAATATCTCGTCGTCTCCGCCCTCCAGGGACACGACGACGGTCTCGTCATAAGGCACCGTCGAAAGCACCGGGAACGTGCCGGTCTCCTCCCACAGGTCGATGCGAAGGAACGCGACCTTGCCGTCGCGCTTCCTCACATAGGCGACGAGCGCCTCGACGAACTCGCGTTCCAGCGCCGCGTCCGGCCTGTCGCCGACCCACACCGGCCCGTGCGTCGAACGCAGGTAATGGTATCCATGCGTCTCATAGTCAATCAGCGACAGGAACGCGACCGTCTCGCCGCCGCGGGTGACGGCCAGCGCGCCCCACGGCGTGCGGCCGGTCACATCCGCCTGGAACGCCGCCCACGCGGCGGTCTGCTCGATCGGCAGCGCGACGCCGGCCGCCTGGGCCCGCTCTTCCATCTGCTGCGGGGTGATGCCTTCGAATGCGATCATGCCTATGCCTTCCCGACGTTGAACGCCTGTTGGAATATATGAAAAATATGGAACCGTCAGACAGCCTGCGGCAGTCCGAGCAGCCGGCGCACGATATGGTCGTCGCCTTCGTATGGCGCATGCTTGCCGTCGATCTTGATCCAGCGCTCCTCGCCCTTGCCGATGACGAGGATGACGGCGGGATGGTCGGCGCTCGCGTGCTCGCGCGCGTCGTCGACGGCCATCGCGATGGCCTTGGCGCGGTCGAGTTCGATATCGCAGGTCACGCGCGGATTGCTGAGATAACCGCGCATCTCCTCGCAGATGTCGAGCATCGATTCGCCCACCGTGTCCTCCTGCGTGAGGATGATGCGGTCGGCGCCGTTCTCGACGCCGCGGATGATGCCCTCGCGCCGGTCCACGGCCTTGTCGCCGACCGAGCCGGTGACGACGATGATCCTTGGGTTCAGGCCGGCGTATTTGCGCTGCACGAACTCCATCAGCGTGCGCGTGCTCGCGTAGTTGTGCGCGTAATCGACGTAGGCGGTGATGTCTCCCGCCTGGAAACGTTCCATGCGCCCCGAGATCCGCACCTGCCCGACCGCGGCGAAGGCGGTCGAATCGGCGGGCACGCCGGCCGTGCGCGCGATGGCGATGGCGGCCGCGGCGTTGGCGGCGTTGAACCCGCCCTCCAATTCCAGCTCCACATCGGCGAGGGCGCGGCCGTGTTCGGCGAAATGATATCGGGAGGCGCGCTCGTCGATAACCGCGGCGGTGAAGGCGGCGGTTTCGCCGGTTTCGGCGCCCGCGTCCGTGCCTGTGCCTGTGCCGGTACCAGGCCCGGCGAAGGCGACGACCGGCACGCCCGCGTCCTCGGCGTCCTCTCGGATCAGATCGCCATGCGCGCAGTCGGCGCCCAGCACCAGCGCGCGGCTGTTGGCGACGATCCGGCGCTTGCAATCGAGATAATCCTCGAAGGTCGGATGCTCGATCGCGCTGATGTGATCGGGGGAGATGTTGAGGAACGCGCCCACGTCGAAGGTCAGTCCGGCGACGCGCTCGACCTTGTAGGCCTGCGAGGAGACCTCCATGACCAAGTATTCCATGCCGTTGTCGACGGCCTGGCGCATGAGGCGGAACAGGTCGAGGGATTCGGGGGTGGTCAGTTCGGATTCGACCCATGTTCGTCCGTCCACGCAGTTGTCGACGGACGAGAGCAGCGCGCAGCGCCCGCCCGAGTGGGCGCTGAGAATCGCCTGCGTGAAGTATGCGGTGGTGGTCTTGCCCTTGGTGCCGGTGATGCCGACGAGCGTGAGCTGGTCCTGCGGGCGGCCGTGGAATTCGGCGGCGAGCAGCGCCATCGCGCGGCGCACATCGTGGACGATCAGGCCGGGGGCTCCCGTGCGCTCGGAGAGGTCGGTTTCGGCGACATAGGCGGCCAGTCCCTTGTCGTCGGCGCCGTCGAGATATTCGGGGCGGAACCGGCCCTTGCAGAACAGCAGCGTTCCGGGGATGATGGCGCGTGTGTCGTAGGTGATGTCGGCGAAGGGCTTGTCGGCGTCTGCGATGCGCTCCGGACGCAGCGTCCAGGTGTCGCCGTCGATGATCTCCCGCAGCAGATGGTGCCTTTCGAGCAGCCGCGCGGCCGATGCGAGCGTCAGTGACATGCCCCGTGTTCCTCCTCTTATCCGGTCCGTCTGAAGACCGCCGTCCATTCTACCTTTCGCGACCGTCGCGAAAGGGACGGATATATGCGTATATCGTGCATATATCGACGCGCATCCGTGCTTTCCGCTAGCATGGGGGACCGTGACCGAGGCAGGCAAGGAGACGATGGCGGAGCGCCGCGCGCGTTTCGAAAGCCTCGCCATGCCCGCCGTCGACGCGCTCTACCGGCAGGCCATGAGGCTGACCAACGACCCGGACGACGCGCAGGATCTCGTGCAGGACACCTTCGAGCGCGGATTCAAGGCCTTCGATTCCTTCAAGCCCGGCACCAACTTCGAGGCGTGGATGACCACGATCGAACGCAACGCGTATTTCAACCAGTGGGCGAAGGCCAAGCGCCGTCCGCAGCGGGCCAACGATGGTTCGGGCGAATACGACGACTGGGACATCTACGCCGCTTCCGAGCACACGGGGGAGGGGCTTAAATCGGCGGAGGACGAATATCTCGACGCCTTCGCCCCCGAGGAGATCATGAAGGCTCTCGGTCGGCTGAGCCCGGAGCGCAGGCAGGTCTTCATCGACACGGCCATCGACGGCAAGTCGTATCGTCAGGTCGCCGAGGAGCAGGGCGTCAAGATCGGCACCGTGATGAGCCGGCTCAACCGCGCCCGCGCCCAGCTGAAGCGCGAGTTGGCGGCCTATGCGAGGGAGCTGGGATACGGTGGTTCACCTTCCGCGCAATCGCAGGCGAAGGCGCGTGCGGACGGCGCGGCGAACGGTCATAATGGAGAGGAAAGAGGACGCGGCGAAGGCCGCGCCACGACGAAAGGCGAAGGTCGGCGATGAACGGGATGATCGAACGGCATGTCACGGTCACGCGGCGGTCGGCCGACGGCGTCAGCCGCGCCGATGTGCATGTCACCGAGCATGTCTCCGGGCTGCGCGAGGCCTCGAACGAACTCGAGGACCCCGGATCATGCCGCGCCGATCGCACGATTCATGCGGTCATCCGGCAGGATCGGCATGACGCCGCGGACGCCGGCGACTGCTTCGACCCGTCCGTCTGCTGTTCCAGGCGCGAACAGGCGATGATCGCCGCGCTGCGGGCCTATCTGCGCCCCGACCAGGCCCCCGAGTGTCTGCTCAGTCGTCTGCGCGCCTGCCTCGACGATTGCTGCGCCCAGAACCGCGGTTGAACGAGGCGGTCGAGGCATCGGCCGACGGAATGCGATGACACGGAACAAACGAAGGCCCGCCAAGCATGAGCTCAGCGGGCCTTCCCACGTCTCTATGACGTCAAGGATCAGGCGTTGGGGCGCTTGCCGTGGTTGGCGGCCTTCTTACGACGATCCTTGCGCTTACGTCCGCGCATGCCCATGATGGACTCCTTTACTTACGATTAATAAGCCTACGGGATTATCGCACACCCGCCCGACTTGCGTCCAGCCCGTGTCCGTGAGGCGGCCGTTGCACCGGGCCGCCTCACGGACACGGGCTTGGTTCGGCCCGGCTCAGCGCTGCTCGGCGGAGATGAACAGCTTGGTCGTGCTGGTCTCGCCCGGCTTGATGACGATGAGGTCCTTGCCGGTGTTGAAGGCGTTGGCATAGGCGGTCTGCGGTTCGACGGCCGTGCCCGCCGGGTGCATGAACGCCGGGAACTTGGTGCCGGTGCACACCTGGAAGGAGGTGACCGTCTCGTCGCCGCCGACCGTGATCGTGAGGCCGTCGGGACGCTCGAAGGTGGCGGCCACGGTGCCGTCGGCCTCGTGGCGCACATCGGTCCAGGCGTCGTCGAAGGGCTGCTCGGTCAGCAGGGCGCCGGCGTTGAAGTCGTACTTGGTGCCCTTCACCGGCTCGGTGCCAGTCGGGATGAGGTTGTCGTCCACGGTGACATGCGTGTCGGCGGGCACGGTCAGCTTGCACTGCGCGTTGTGTCCGTCGATTTCGTCGCCGTAGCCGTTGAAGCCGTTGTCGAGCCATGGGTGGATTGCCAGGGCCCACGGCGCGTTCGCGTCGCCGTTGTTGTAGGCGCTTACCGTGATCTTCAGTCCTTCGTCGGTGACGGTGTGCGTGGCCGTGACGATCACGTCGAAGGGATAGCCGTTCATATTCGGCACGCGCCAGGACTGCGTGACCGAATCCTCGGTCAGCGACTCAAGATGCCAATAGGAGCGATAGCCGTAGCCGTGGATGGCGGTGTTGCGGTCATGCTCGTCGATCGGCAGTTCGTAGGTCTTGCCCTCGAAGGTGTAGGTGCCGGCGGGGATGCGGTTCGGGAACGGGACCAGCAGCTGGCCGTGGCAGCAGGTGATCGGATCGTCGGGGCCGAGCGGGACGATCACGTTCTTGCCCTGATAGGTCACCTTGCGCATGGTCGCGCCGAGCTCGGTGATGACGGCCTCCCAGTCGCCGTGGCGGATGGTGTACTGCTGGCCGGTGCGCGGCGGCAGGTTCTTGCATGCCATAATGCTTCACTCCCATGTGTGTGCTGGTCCGGTAACGGATGTTACCGCTAACACATACAGTCTACCGCGCTTCGATCCCCGGGCGCGTCAGCCGTTAGACTGGTGGTTCGGAACATCGATCGGAAGGGAACGCATGACCAAGCGCATCATATTGGCCGATCCGCGCGGTTTCTGCGCCGGCGTGGACCGGGCCATCGAGACGGTGGACACCATCCTCAAGACCGCGGGCGCGCCCCGGCCCGACGGGCTGCCGCCGGTATACGTGCGCCGGCAGATCGTCCACAACCGCCATGTCGTCGAGGAACTGGCCGCGCGTGGCGCCGTCTTCGTCGAGGAACTGTCCGAGATTCCCGACGAGGCCGCGGCCGTCGGCGTTCCGGTCGTCTTCTCCGCGCACGGCGTGGCGCCGGCCGTCGCGGCCGAGGCCGCGGCGCGCGGACTCAACGTCGTGGACGCCACCTGCCCGCTGGTGAGCAAGGTCCATCGCGAGGTGCAGCGTTTCGCCCGGAGCGGATATGAGATCGTCTACATCGGGCACAGGGGGCACGACGAGGCCGTCGGCGTCGTGGGGGAGGCCCCGGACCATGTCCATCTGATCGAACGCGCCGAGGACGTGGCCGGGCTGCGTTTCGTTCCCGGCACCAAGCTCATCCTGCTGACGCAGACCACGCTGAGCGTCGATGAGACCGCCGATGTCATCGACGCGCTCAAAGCACGTTTTCCGTGGATCGAGGAGCCTCCGGCCTCCGATATCTGCTATGCCACCTCGAACCGGCAGACGGCCGTCAAGCTCGTCGCCGAACGCTCGGACGCCGTCGTCATCGTCGGCTCGGCGAATTCCTCGAATTCCGTGCGCCTCGTCGAGGTCGCCCAAGAGGCGCTCGGGGACCGGGGCGCCGCGCATCGCGTGGACGACGCCACCGAGATGGACCCCGCGTGGTTCGACGGCGTGAAGGCCGTGGGTGTCTCCTCGGGCGCCTCCGTGCCGGACTCCTTGGTCACCGGCGTCGTCGAGGCGCTCCAAGGGCTTGGCTTCGTCGAGATCTCCTCGGTCGAAACGGTGAGGGAGACCATGCATTTCGTGTTGCCCAAGGGATTGCGCTAAGCGTCACCACGTTCCGATCGGCGCGACGATCGCGTCGAGGACGGCCACCAGATCGGCCGGGGCCAGTCCGACTGAGAACCCGCGTTTGCCGCCGGAGACCAATATCTCGTCGTGTTCCATCGCGGAGGCGTCGAGCACCGTCTTGTGCCGCGTGCGTTCGCCGAGCGGCGAGATGCCGCCGACCACATAGCCGGACTCGCGCATGGCGACCTTCGGATCGGCCATCGTCGCCTTTTTCGCCCCGACCGCCGCGGCCAAGGCCTTCAGATCCATATGCCCGCTCACCGGCACCACGCCCACCACACGCTCGTCGCCCACATCGGCCATCAGCGTCTTGAACACCTGCCGCTCGTCGAAGCCGAGCTTGCGCGCGGCCTCCAAACCGTATCCGTCATCCATATGATCGTTCGAATGCTCGTATTCGTAGGTCCGGAACCCGACCCCGGCGCGCTCCAACTCGACGGTCGCCGGCGTGGATCCCGCGCCCTTGTCATGCTTCTTCTTGCCCATGGCATCCGTTCTACTACGAAGAAACCCCCGCGCGGGGCGGGGGTTTCGTTCAGTGATTCGCGCTCAGACGCGACGGTCTCACTCGGAGATCTCGGCGAAGTAGAGCAGGGTGCGGATCATGTTGGAGGTGAAGCCGTACTCGTTGTCGTAGAAGGACACGGTGCGGGCCAGGGTCACGCCGTCAACGGTGTTGACGTCGGTCTGGGTCGGATCGAAGACGCCGCCGTGGGTGTCGCCGATGATGTCGCCGGAGACGATGCCCTCATCGTTGTAGCCGTAGTACTCGCAGTCGGCGAACGCGGCCTTGAAGGCCTCGTTGATCTCGTCGGCGGTGGTCTCGGTGTTGAGCACGGTGGTCAGCTCGGTGACGGAGCCGTCCGGCACCTGCACGCGCTGGGCATGGCCCTGCATCTTGCCGTTGACCTCCGGGACGACCTTGCCGATGGCCTTGGCGGCGCCGGTGGAGTGGGCGATGGTGTTGACGCCGGCGGCGCGCAGGTCGCGGCCGGACTTGGTGCCACGCGGGCCGTCCAGGATCATCTGAGTGCCGGTGTAGGCGTGGATGGTGGTCATGAAGCCGGCCTTGATGCCCCACTTGTCGTTGAGCAGCTTGACCATGGCGGCCATGGAGTTGGTGGTGCAGGAACCGGCGGAGACGATCACGTCGTCGGCCTTGAGGATCTCATGGTTCACGCCGAACACGACGGTCGGGGTGGTGGCGTCCTTGGCCGGGGCGGAGATGAGGACCTTCTTGGCGCCGGCGTTGATGTGGGCCTGGGACTTCTCGGCGGAGGTGTAGAAGCCGGTGCACTCGAGCACATACTCGACGCCGTCGTTCTTGACCCACGGGATGTTGTTGGCGTCCTTCTCGGCGTAGACCTTGTATTCCTTGCCGTCGACGACGATGGCGTCCTCGGTGGCCTTCACGTCGACCGGGGTGCCGTCGTCATGCTTGAAGGTGCCGTGGCTGGAGTCATACTTGAGCAGGTAGGCGAGGGCGGCGGGCGAGGTCAGGTCGTTGATGGCGGCGACCTCGATCTCACCGGCCTGGCCGCCGCGAGCCTGCAGCTCGAAGATGCGGCGGAAGGCGAGGCGGCCGATGCGGCCGAAGCCGTTGATACCAATCTTAACTGTCATGTGATTCTCCCTTGGGGATAGGCCTGGGCCCGCACGGCGCGCCTCGGCCGGTGTTTGTGCAACGTGGCCCAGTCTAGTGCCCCGGCTGTACGTTCGCCAACGTCGGGCGGGGTGTGTCTTGCAAGGATGTGAGCGCTCACATGGAACTTGTGCGGTCGGCGCGGCGTCTTCGGCGCGGCCAGAGCACATATCCGCGGAGCACCGGTGAACCGCTCGGTCAGATGGGCTCCGCGGTCTCCTCGCGCACCAGCAGGGAGGAGACCTCAGTGTCCAAAGGTCCCAGATCTCCCTCGAAGGCATGGAAGCGCTCAATCGAGGGGAGGGGAACATCGGCGGGGAAGACGACGACCAGCGTGCCATCGCTCACCGAAATCGTCGCCGGCCGGCCGGGCAGGAACTCATTGCTTACGCCTTGGGCGGATGTCGCGGGCAGCTCGCCGTCGCGCAACTCGTATTTGAGGCCCGGCTCGTTCACCCCGCGCGAGACGTCCGTGTGGGAGAACACCGAAACCATTGCCCCCGGGCGCGGGTCGTGCGCGGCGAAATGCAGCGCGCCATCCGTGATGGCCGTGACGATCTGCCCATCGCCATGCAGGAATGCGACGCCGCCGACCGAGGCGACCTTCGCCAGCAGCGCGACATTCGCCAGCGTGTGGTCGATCCGCCCGCCGAGCCCGCCGTATATATGGAATGCGCGGCAGCCGGACGTCCAGCCGATCTTGAGCGCCGAAAGCATATCCGGGTCATCCTTCAACGGCGGCAGCACGACGGTGCGGGGAGCTTTCGGCGGCGCGCCCGCCAGCGAATCGAAATCCCCCACCACCACATCCGGTTCGACGCCCAGCGCCCGGGTATGGTCGAGCCCTCCATCCGCGGCCACCACGAACGCGCCAGCCGGCACAGCCGGCGTCTCATCGTAATATTCCCCCGCGCCGAACACCACGCATACCTTGTCCATGGCTGCCTAGTGTAGCTGCCTACGGAAATCCGCGCTGCTAGTCTGGTGCCATGGCCGGCGCATTGACGGATCGCCGAACGATGCCAGCGAACGCATGCAGATGGAAGGAAGGCGATGGCAGTCAAAACCCAGGCCAGTGAACGGCCGATCCTCAAATCGAAGATCTTCCTCTATATCACCGAATTCTTCTCCGGCATGGCCGTCATGGCCGCCGAACTCGGCGCTTCCCGCCTGTTGGCGCCGTATTTCTCCAGCTCGCAGATCGTGTGGACCATCATCATCGGCACCATCATGATCGCGCTGGCCCTGGGCGCCGTCTTCGGCGGGCGATGGGCCGACCGGGACCCCAACCCGGACAAGCTCTATCTGCGCATCATGGGCGCGGCCGTGTGGATCGCGCTGATCCCGCTCGTCGGCAAATTCGTGATCCTGGCGATATCGGGTCTGCTCATCGTCACCGTGTCGACGAATTTCCTCGTCGTCGCGGCCTTCGTCTCCTGCATGATCGTCTTCGTGCCGCCGCTGTTCCTGCTGGGCACCGTGACCGCCGGCCTCAACAAATTCGCCACCGATTCGCTCGACGACAACGCCTCCGTGGTCGGCCGGCTTTCCGCCTGCAACACGATCGGCTCGATCCTCGGCACCTTCCTGCCGACTTTCGTGACCATCCCGGCCGTCGGCACCTTCGTGACCTTCCTGATCTTCTCCGGCGTGCTGCTGGCCATCCCGATCGTCTACTTCGTCTCGCTCAAGGCCCGGCGTCTGGCCTGCGTGGCCTCCGTCGTGGTCTTCGCCGCCACGAGCTGCCTGTCGCCGCTCACCGGCTTCGCGTTCTGGGAGCGCGGCGACGCGCTTGCCTACGAAGGCGAATCGATCTACAACTACCTGCAGGTCAAGAACCTTTCGGACCGCACGATTCTGTCGACCAATGTGCTCTTCGGCGTGCAGTCCGTCACGATGAAATCCGACGGCCTGACGGGAATGTACTACGACACCGCGCTCGCGGCGCCGGCGCTGGCCGAGCACGCCGATTCCGCGCTGATCCTCGGCATGGGCACCGGCACCTATGCGCGGCAATTGCGGCGATACTACCCTGACATGGAGGTCACGGGCGTCGAGATCGACGCGAAGATCACCAAGCTGGCGGGGGAGTATTTCGGCGAACCGGCCGACGTGCCGGTGTCGACCTACGACGGGCGCGCGTGGCTGTCCGCCTCCCAGGATCGCTATGACGTGATCATGGTCGACGCCTATCAGGACATCACGATTCCGTTCCAGATGAGTTCGACGGAGTTCTTCGAACAGGTACGCTCTCATCTCAATCCCGGCGGCGTGATGGTGGTCAATATGAATATGATCTCCGACGGCGAGGATTCGATCAACGAGGCGCTGGAGTCGACGATTTCCTCGGTGTTCAACCGTGATGACTCGACGGGTGCCGTGGCGACGGCCGATGTGGGTGGCAATACGAACCGCGAGCTGTTCGCGATGGCGCCGAGCGTTGCCGATGGCAAGGGGGATCGCGGCGTCAGCGAGTTGTCCGAACGCATCGCGCATCTGGAACACACGACCCTCGCGCGCACCGGCGATGTCGAGCTCGCTGATTTCATGGCCGGTGTGGCGTCGCGAGCCAACACCGTGCCCGCGCCGGGCGACGACGGCTTCGACGGGTCCGCCGTGCTCACCGACGACCATGCGCCCGTCGAGGTGCTCGGCATGAAGGCCATCGACAATATCATCGCCGAGCAGGCGGGACCATATCGGGACATCCTTCGTAAGCAGGGAATCGGTGGCTTGCTCGACGCGCTGCAGTAGTGCGAGAGACAAGGTTTGTCCGTTTTGCCTGTTTTTGTCCGGGGGCGTGGTAATATAGCTCTTTGCTATTGCGAAATAGAAAGCGGGGCAACCCCACCTGGAAGCCTTTCAAGGCCTCGGGTTCAAGGCATGGCCTGTTTCCGCCGATTGTGGCGAAACGAAGGCTGGTATGACACGCAAGGTGTCCGTCGAAAGCGGCGTCAATATGACGCGGACTTTTGGCATGCCATGAATCCGGTGCTGTGAATGGAATCCATATGGGTGCGGCCCTGTGAGGAACACAGCGAGGATTGGAGTCATCATCAGCGACGAACCACGCATTAACGACGAGATTCGCGTCTCGCAGGTGCGCCTGATCGGCCCGAACGGCGAACAGGTCGGCGTCATCGCGACCACGGTCGCGCTCAACCTGGCGAAGGAAGCGAACCTCGATCTCGTCGAGGTGGCGCCCAACGCGAAGCCTCCGGTCGCCAAGCTCATCGATTACGGCAAGTTCAAGTACAACGAGAAGATCAAGGCCCGCGAGGCCCGCCGCAATCAGAGCACGGCCGAGATCAAGGAGATCCGCTTCCGCCTCAAGATCGACGACCACGACTTCGAGGTGAAGAAGGGGCATGTGACCCGCTTCCTCAGCGGTGGCGACAAGGTCAAGGTCACCATCATGCTGCGCGGCCGCGAGCAGTCCCGCCCGATCGGCGGCGTGGAGCTGCTGCAGCGCCTTGCGGCCGATGTCGAGGAATACGGCACCATCGAGTCCCAGCCCAAGCAGGATGGCCGCAACATCATCATGACGCTTGCGCCCAAGGGCAAGAAGGTGCACACCCAGTCCGAGCAGCGCCGCCGCGGCGATCAGTCCCGCGCCGAGCGCCAGGCCCGTCAGGCCGCGCGCCTCGCCGCCAAGCAGGAGGCCCAGAACGCGGCCGCCGCCGAGGCCAAGGCGAAGGTCGCCAACACGACTTCCGAACAGAAGAACAACACCAAGGAGAGCAGCAATGCCCAAGATGAAAAGTAACTCCGCCGCTTCCAAGCGCGTCCGTCGCACCGGCACGGGCAAGCTGATGCAGGTCGGCTCCGCCATGCGCCACAACCTCGAGCACAAGTCCGCCCGCAAACGCCGCGCCCTCAAGGCCGACGCCGTCATCCCGGGGCCGCAGACCAAGAAGCTGAACCGTCTGCTCGCCAAGTGAGCGCCCGTTCGAGTTTAGAGACGAAATAGAAAGCTGAGGAAATAGATTATGGCACGTGTCAAGCGCGCAGTGAACGCCCACAAGAAGCGTCGCGTCGTTCTCGAGAGGGCCTCCGGCTACCGCGGCCAGCGCTCCCGTCTGTACCGCAAGGCCAAGGAGCAGCTGTTCCACTCCTTTAACTACAACTTCCGTGACCGCAAGGCCCGCAAGGGTGACTTCCGCAAGCTGTGGATCCAGCGCATCAACGCCGCGGTCCGCGCCGAGGGCATCACCTACAACCGCTTCATCCAGGGTCTGCGCCTGGCCGGCATCGAGCTGGATCGCCGCGCCCTCGCCGAGATCGCCGTCTCCGATCCGGAGACCTTCAAGGGCATCGTGGAGGCCGCCAAGGCCGCCCTGCCCGAGGATGTCAACGCGCCGGTGGCCGCCTGACGCCTTGGATCCCGAGTCGTCGTCCCGGTTGATGGCGACTGTGGTCTGAACGTTTCCCCGAACCCCGCTGTCCCCTTCGGCAGCGGGGTTCGCCGTATCCGTGCCGCCATTGCGCGGGACACGCTGTTAGAACATCTGTTCTAAATATTTGATATGCTATGGATATTAGGACATATGTTCGAATATATGGAGGAGGTGGAACGATGGTAAGGGCGGCCGATGACGGTCGGGCGCGGGCCTATATCGCGATCGATCTGAAATCGTTCTATGCCTCCGTCGAATGCGTGGACCGCGGGCTGGATCCGCTGACGACGAATCTGGTGGTGGCCGACGAGTCGCGCACGGAGAAAACAATCTGTCTGGCGGTTTCGCCCTCGCTCAAGGCGCATGGCATCGGTGGGCGAGCCCGGCTGTTCGAGGTGGTCGAACGGATGGGGCAGGTCAATGAGATGAGGCGGCTCAAGGCGCCGGGGCACCGGCTGGTCGGCCGGTCCTGCGATGCCCGCGATCTTGCGCGCAATCCTCGGCTCAAGGAGACCTATGTCATCGCCCCGCCGCGCATGGCGCATTACATGCGGGTGAGCGCCGAGGTCTATGGCGTCTATCTGAGGTATGCGGCGCCCGAGGACATCCATGTCTATTCGATCGACGAAGTGTTCATCGACGCGACGCGCTATCTCAAGGCCAGGGGCATGGGCGCGCATGAGATGGCGCGGGCCATCGTGCGTGACATCGTGGCCCGCACCGGGCTGACCGCCACGGCCGGCATCGGCACGAATCTCTATCTGGCCAAGGTGGCGATGGATATCCTCGCCAAACACGAGCCCGCCGATGCGGACGGCGTGCGCGTCGCCGAACTCGACGAGCGTTCCTATCGGGAGCGGCTGTGGGCGCATCGGCCGCTGACCGATTTCTGGCGGGTCGGGCGCGGATATGCGAGGAAGCTCGAGGCGAAGGGCCTGCTGACGATGGGGGACATCGCCCGATGTTCGCTTGGGCGGGCCTCGGACTTCCTCAATGAGGATCTGCTCCACCGCATGTTCGGCGTCAACGCGGAGCTGTTGATCGACCATGCCTGGGGCTGGGAGCCGACGACGATCGCGGATATCAAGGACTATCGGCCGGACGGGCATTCGATCAGCTCCGGGCAGGTGCTCACGGGGCCGGCAGACTTCGACACAGCCCGACTCATCGTCAAGGAGATGGCCGATTCGCTGTCCCTTGACCTTGTGGACAAGGGACTGGTGGCCGGGCGTCTCACGCTGGCCGTCGGCTATGACATCGCGAGCCTCGACGCGGATAAGCTCGACGCCTGCACCGACGAGGGGACCAGACGTTTGGCACGCAGGGCCGCGCGCGAATACGCCGGACCGGTGTCCATGGACCGGTATGGTCGGCGCACGCCCAAGCCCGCGGCCGGGTCGGTCGGGCTGGGCGTGCGCACCTCGTCGTCCACGCGGTTCCGGCAGGTCTTCGCCGCGCTGTGCGACGCGCATGTCAATCCGCTGCTGCTGGTGCGGCGCATCACCGTCATCGCCGACGATCTGTCCGCGGCCTCGGCTCCCGACGGCGTGGCGCTCGGTGGTCATGCCTACGAACAGCCCGATCTTTTCGACGAGGAGTCTGGGAACGCAGGTTCGTCAGGTCTTGATGCGAATGGGGGATGGCTGGCTGACTCTGCATATGCTGGTGCTGGTGCTGGTGGAACTAGTGTGTGCTGCCGGTTGGGTGGTGATGCTTCCCATGCCTCGATGGGCTCGGGAAAGCGCTCGGATTCTTCCGAGGCGGATGTTCAGCAGGCGCTTCTCGACATCAAACGCAAATTCGGCCGCAATGCGGTCATCAAAGCAATGGACATGGAGCCTGGCGCCACTGGCCAGGACCGCAACCGGCAGATAGGAGGTCATCTCGCCTGATGCCCGACGAACCGATCGACCGATACCGAGACATGCTCGGGCTGCCGCATCATGTCTCGCATCGCTATGCGCCGATGAGTCGGCACAACCGCGCCGCCCAGTTCATGCCCTTCGCCGCCCTCACCGGCTATGAGGCCGTCATTGAGGAGGCCGGTCGACGCAATGCTGAGGCCATCGCCCGCGCCGACGAGCCAACCGATGGCATCCGGGAAGGGTGGTTGCCCAGCTGACGGAAGAGACGGAGACGTCGGCCAAAGATTGCTCTGGTGCTCGCCAGCGCTTACTGCCGTTTTGCGACGGCGAATGGCGACGTGAGGGAAGCAACGTATGCGTGGATCGCAGAATATCCCGCGCATGTGAACCACTGATGTCAAGAATCGCCACGTTCATGCCATGAATTTGGCCGTCGAAAGGAGCGCGCATAACGTAATCGTCGTCATCGAATTCACGTGTTCGGGGGAGATGCGTTGTGGCGGCTTTGACTGATTCCTATGACGCGCCGGCCATGACGCTCCACTTCATGAAGGCGTTCTATCAAGGCGATGTCGAGTGGCTGTCCGAGGCGCTTGCCGATGACTTCGTTGGCATTGGCGCCCAATCCGACCAATTCGCCCTCTCCAAGCATGATGTGCTGGTCAACTGCACGCATATGCCACGCATGGTCATGTCGGATTGCGACTTCCGGCAGGTCACGAAAACCGGCGCGATGCGTGTGGTCGACGGGAGATACAGCGCATACGTCGATCCGTCCGAACGGATGACCTTCGCCTCCGAACAACGCGTCAGCTCGGTATGGCGCGAGGAATCCGATGGCCTGCGTATGATTCATGCACATTTGTCGAATCCGATGGAGCAGGTGTTGGAAGGCGAAAACTTTCCCTCCGCGTACGCCAAGAAAACCATGCGGTATCTCGAACTGGTGGGCCAGCAGAAGCATTACCGCAATCAGATCGAATTCGTGGACATCGGTGGAACGCAACATATGCTCCGGATGTTCGACATCGTCTTCATCGAAGCGAAGAGGCAGGATTGCCTCATCCGGCTGGCCGACCGGACGCTTCGCGTGCACGAGGGTTTCGCGCGGCTTGCCGTGCGCGCGGGGCTGTCGGTCGCCAGCGGTTTCGTGCAGGTGCATCGCAGTTTCTGGGTGAATGTGCTCTATGTGCAGTCGGTGGGCACCGAGGATGTGCTGCTGACGACGGGAGACCATGTGCCAATCGCGCGGCGTCGGCGTCGCGAGATCCTTGACGCGATTCATGCGGCGCGCACCGAGGCGACTTTTTCGTTGAAACCCGGTGTGGATGAATAAGCCCTCCCGCTCTTGGGGGCTGTGTCATGTTTCCCTGACGTGTTCGTGAGGACGTGGGGATGTTCGCTTTTGTTTGGATGATCCTGACAATGTTTGGTTTTGCGAGATTTCGCTGTGTCCCTCGTACATTTGGATGATCGAGGATTGCGTTCCATGCGCTGGCGGCACGGCCCTGTTCGCCCGGGGATAGCGTGGAACCATGGCGGCTCGATGATGCGTCTCCATATGCCCATCCGTCGGTGAGGACGGGCGGGCTGGCCGAAACCATCGGCCTGGCATCGCGCCGACACAACAAAGGGTGAGAACAATGCGTAGAACCACAGCACAATATCGTGGCAGCTCCCGCACAAGGGGCGCGCCGAATGACAACTCCACAAAAGTCACGCGAACCATCTGGGCCCGTGTGGTGGCAGGCATCGTCGCCTCCACCATGCTGGGCAGCCTCGTGGCCCCGGTTGCCATGGCCGAGGAACCGACGGTGCCCATCGAGGCCTCTCCTCCGGCCACCGGCCAGCCCATCGAAACCGAAGAAAGGATGCTGTCTGGTAGTAGTTCCGCGGATGGTGTGATTTCCGAGTTCACGGGATCCGAAATGAGCGGCGATACTCTCGGGGACAATGAGGTCCTTGGGGGCACAGGAGCTGAAACGGGCAGCGACAGCCTTGGGAACGATGAGATTCCTGCGGGTGATGAGGTTTCTGGCGGAGATGAGGAGTCCTTGGAAACGGAATCGTTGGAGGCCGAGTCCCAGGCAGCCGGATATACTGACATCACTTTCGGTGGCAATGTGGGTGATGAAACCTACGATTCAATTCTTGGTGACGCGAAGTATTTCAATGTCGTAGCTAACCGTTGGTTGCAGAGCGAGGCGCAAACTAACGCCGCCGTCGGAACCATTGAACCCAGTGACCAAGTTGGAGACAATTTGAGCGGTTTAGGCCGGCAGATTTGGGTGGTCGGTGCCATCGAGGGCAACAATCCTCTGAAAATCAAGGAATATGAAACCGACCTCTATCTGGGTAAGGGGCACGAAACCAAGGTAGAAAATCTCAAGGAGCATGGATTCGCTGGTACCAAGGTGAACCTGTACTCTCACTCTGTTGCCAGCATCCAAGCATGGGTACGAGGTGTGATTGAGGGCGTTGCCGCGCGTTCGCAGGCTCTTGCCACAAAATCTTCGCTTGCGGCGGGCATGTCATTGCCAACGCCAAACACCAACAGCCAGCCGGCCAATCAGACGACTACCAACTATGAGCTGGATTTCTGTGACAAGTCCGATGGTACGTATTACGTCGATGTGACGTCGATTTACGATCATCTCGATCAGGGCGGCTTGAACATCCTCAAAAAAGAGAGCCAGACGGTGGTTCTGAACTATACAGGAACTTCGCTGCAATTTAAACGGTACCGTATCAATGGCAAGCAAAGCACCGAAACGTTTGCCGATGCTTCCACTGTTATATGGAACATGCCCAATGCTATGAGTGTTGATTGGGCTGCGAATGCGACGGGCACATTCCTTGCGCCGAAGGCCGAAGTGACCATGTCGAATGGGCCCGGTGCCGGTTGGATTGTTGCTAATACCTTCAACAATATGGGTGGACAGGAGTGGCACAGCACTTGGCGCCCGACTATTCCAACGCCGGAACCTGAACCTAACAATGCGACGGGCCGCCTGACTGCCACCAAGACGGTGGTTGATGACAAGGACATGACCAAGCAGCTGGACATTGCCGATTACAACGGCAAGTTCACCTTCACGGTTACGCCACAGGGCAATGCACCTGCGCCTTCGAAGGGCCCCCAAGTCACCAATGCCAACGGTGTTGTCGATTTTGGCACCATCACTTTCACTAAAGCGGATACCTATGTCTACACGGTCAAGGAGACCAAGTCCACCGCCGATGGCGTGACCATCGACGGCAGCGTCTACACTGCCACCTTCGAGGTGAGCGAGGCCGATATCCAGAATGGCGCGACGATCACTCCGACCATCACTAAGAATGGTGCTTCGGCCGAAGGTGATGTCATCGCGTTCGTCAACAAGCGCACAATCCCCGAACCAAGTTCGGCGACAGCGCAGTTCCTGGTGGAGAAGCGGTTGGATGGCGATGCTGATGTCCTGAAGAACGAGACATATACCTTCGAACTCAAGGAGGGCGATAAGGTCATCGATACGGTGGACATCAAGGGCTCTGGCAGCAATAAGTTCAAGGAGCTTTCCTACGACGAGGTGAGTGAGCATACGTACACCATCACCGAGAAAGCCGGAACCAACGACAAGATTACGTATGACAAGACCGTCTATACGGTGAAGGTCAACGTCACTGGTCCCAACTCTGAAGGTAAGCTCCAAGCTTCGACTGAATATCTGGTTGGCGATAAGCCGGCTAACAAGCCGGTCTTCACCAACCATGCGGTTCAGCCTGACGAGGTGGTGCTGAAAGTTGACAAGACTCTAGCAGGTAACAATACAGAGTCACTCAAGAACCGCACCTTCACCTTCGTGCTTGAGCAGATCAAGGGCGATAAGCGCATCGAGATCGACACGACCACGGTCACAGGTGAAGGCGAGGCTTCGTTCAAGCCGCTGTCTTTCGATACGAAAGGCACGTACCACTACGAAGTCACCGAGAGGGCGACCGAAGGCGATGGCGTTGTCTATGATGCTTCCGTCTACAAGGTCACGGTAGAGGTCGTCCGCGAGGGTGACGCTCTGAAGGCAACGGCCAGCATCGCCAAGGATGGCGCGTCCTATACCGAGGACGACATGCGATTCGAGAATTCCGTGCGAACCACCGAGGCCTCTGTGTCGTTCCGTGGCAAGAAGATCGTCGAGACCGCTGACGATTCGACTTGGACCTTTGAAAACGACCAATTCAAGTTCAGGTTGTCCGCTGCGCAGGGCACTCCGATGCCCGAGGGCGCCAAGCCCTGCAAAGGCGGCCGCACTTGTGTGGAGGTCGGCAACAAGGGCGATGCCATCGATTTCGGTTCGATTGACTTCACCGAGTCCGATCTGAAGGGCGCCGCAAGCCAGACCTTCACCTACACGGTGACGGAGCTTGACCCAGACCCTGCCATCGAAGGCATGGTCATCGACAAGGAAATCAAGACCATCGCTGTGACGTTGGACAAGGATGAAGACGGGAATCTTCAAGCAGTTGTTAATCCCAACACTGCACCTCTTTTTACCTTCACCAACACCATCCCCGACAAGCCCGAAGCGTCGTTCCGGCTTAAGGCGCATAAGACGCTCGAAGGCATATGGGAGGATGCAATCGGCATTAGCGAAAACCAGTATCAGTTCAATCTGGTGCAGATCGGCAAGGAAGAGGTCAAGGACTTCAATCCGGGCGACTGGAATGCCGATGGCTATCAGGAACTGGCGAAGCGCGAGATCGTCGCCTCGACGGTCAATGGCGAGTCTTCCGATCGTGAGAACGCGGATGCGCCGTTCCCCGAGATCGCGGTCGATGAGGCTGGAACCTACCACTACGTGATATACGAGGTAGCACCGGACGAGCTCAAGGATGTTGAAGTACCGTGGGAGTCGGAGATCTCCACTGTTCCCGGCCTCACCTATGACCTGGACATCGCCATGGTCACGGTTGAAGTCACCGAGGGAGCGGACGGCAAGCTTGCAGCTGAGGTGACCTATCTCAATGACGTTCCGGCCAAGGGCTCCTCGGATGCCAGGTTCGTGAATCGATATCTCGCTCCGCAGGGACGTTTCGCCATCAACGGCACGAAGCGTTTCGAAGGTGGCGTGATCAAGGACGGCATGTTCACGTTCAAGATTGAGACCGTGCAGCTGGATCTGGACGGAGACGGCACAATGGACACGGACCGAGGACCATTGCCTCCGAACGTAGACAAGTCGACCGGTGAGATAAAGAACAAGGGGGTTTCCACTGAGGATAGGACCGTGGGTGTGTTCCGGTCCGACGATATCAACTTCACCCGTCCCGGCGTGTATTGGTACAAGGTCACCGAGATCCCCGATTCCGATGCCGGTATCCGATACGACGACACGGTCTACTGGGTGCGCTTCAATCTGGTTGACTTTGCCGAGGACGAGGCAGTTGTGGCCGAGATCTTCAAGGGCGACAAGGATGCTCCGGATATCGAATCGGGCCCTCTGCCCGACGAGAGCACCGTCGACTTTGTCAACCACAGGATCGACGAGGAGCCTGGAGGAACTTCGATTCGGCTCAAAGGCAGGAAGTTGCTGGCATATGCTGGATCCAGCGAGTCGTTGAATTTCGAAGGCCACTACTCCTTCGATCTCTTCGACAAGAATCCTTCCGCCGAGGCTGGTGCCGAACCCATCAAGACCGCTTTCACGGACACGAATGGCAGATTCGAGTTCGCTCCCATCACATATTCGTATGATGAGAACGAGCTGAAGGGCGAGTTCCCGAAGACGTACGACTATTGGATCCGTGAGGTCAAGGGCGACGATCCCGGAATGACCTATGACACCCATATCACCAAAGTCACCGTTACGGTGACGAAGGACGATCAAGGTGTGAAGGCCAGCGCGTCGTATGACAACTCGACGCTGGGGTTCGCGGCGTGGAAGAAGACGACCGCCGAGGCCATCTTCGTCAATACGCCGCCATCGCCCCAACCTGAGTCCGGTTCACTACGCTTCAAAGCTAGCAAGCGCATGGCCTCCGGCTCGCTGGGAGACCGCACCTTCCGATTCACGTTGAAGGCGGAGAATTCGAACTCGCCGATGCCTGACGGCGCCAAGAATGGCGTGATCACCGTGACGAACAAAGGCGAGAGCGTGGACTTCGGATCGGTGACCTATACGGAGAAACATAAGGGCACGCATGTCTACACCATCAGCGAGGTCGCCGGCAGTGGTGGCTCCAACATCGTCTATGACAAGCGCGTCTATACGGCGACGGTCACCGTTGCTGTTGACGACAATGAAGTGCGCACGGACCTTGTCTACGCCGTTGTCGCCGGAAACGAACTGGGAATAGGCGAAGTGCCGGAGTTCGTCAACGACACGCCTCCGCCTCCCACGCCGGGCTCCAAGAGGCTCTCCACGTCGCTGCAGCTCAAGGTCCTGAAGATACTGCGAGACGAAACCGGCCAGGAACGTCAGTTCTCCGGGGAATTCGGCTTCGAGCTGGTCGACGGAAGCGGCAAGGTGATCGACACCGCGCGGACGGACGCCTCCGGCTGGGCCGTGTTCAAGAACCTGCCGACATACGAGGCATGGTCGACGCAACGGGACGGCGTGCTGGAGACCCATGTCTATTCGATACGCGAAATCGACGAAAGCGCCACACATCCGGACATCACCTACGACCGGCACGTCACCAAGGTCACCGTCACGGTGACCAAGAAAGGCGGCGCGCTCACGGCCACGGCGACGTATGACAACAGCGGCATCGTCACCGCGCCGGAATACGGCAAGGTGAGCGCATACGGCGTGTTCGTCAACATCGATCCGGTGGAGACCACCCTTGACGGACTCAAGGTCATGGTCGCGCCCGACGGCTCGACCAGCGCTCCGAAGAGCGGGCAATACCGGTTCAAGGTCACCGGCAAGGCCACCCCGTCCGACGAAGGCGTGAAGGACCTCAAGGCCCCGATGTTCTCCGGCGTTGGCGCGGACGGAGTGATCGCCAACATCGCCGGCGGGCGCATCCCCTTCGGCACGGTCGAGTTCGAGGCACCGGGCACCTACGTCTACACCATCCGCGAGCTGACGCCGGCCGATGGCGAGAAAGCGGTGGCGGGAGTCACCTACGACACGCGCGTGACCACCGTCACCTACGTTGTCAAGCGCAACGGCAGCCTCAAGGTCGCCTCCGCCACGATCGCACGCACGGGCGCAAACGGCAAGGCCGTCCGCGTAGGCGCGGTGCGGTTCGAGAACAGGACCACGCCGCCGCCCACGACAACCACCACGACCACGACGACGACCAAACGCCGTTATGTGCCAAGCACGACGACCAGATATTCCCTGGCACACACCGGCGTCGGCGTGACCGCGCTGCTCGTCGGCACGACCCTGCTGCTGGCGGCGGGCGTCACGGCGCTTGCCGTGGGCCGGGCCATCCGACGGAGGTGATGCCGCGCTTCCCGTAGCCTGAATCCGTCGGGAATCACGGGGCGGTGCGGCCTGGCGCATCGGCCAGCCTCCGCCCGTCCCGGTGCCGAACCTGCGCGGCGGGGCGCCTCTCCAGTATCGCCGCGCTTCTGAAACCGGCTCACGCTCACCCCGTGAGCCGGTTTTACCATGCCGTTCGACGCCCCATGACCGCCGTTGGTGCCCGAAATTTGATGGCACAGAAGGGACCCCCTATGGTGACCTTTGTATGCGTCCCTGCGGAGGGATGCATTTTTCTTGGGCGGCCGCGTGCGATGGAATGCGACGTTGCCCGGATACGGAGAAACGCAGGCATCGACGCCGTCGCGCCCCGCACCCGGCTAGGTGCCGGGTGGCCTGCCGCGACGCCGGGGATGGCATACTGAAAGCATACGGGAGGTTCGCATGCGGGCGATGATCATCGATGATCGGCACGAGGACGCCGAACGGCTCGCCGCATGGTTGCGTGAATACGGCGAACAATGGTCCATGCCGATCGCCGTGGACACTGCGAGCACGTCGCAGGACCTCGGTCTGGTGCGTGCCGAGTCGCTCGGACGCGACGTCGACGGCCTTGTCTTCGCCGATCCTCGCCGCGCCGAGTCATGCCGCGAATACAACGTGCTGTTGATCGATATCTTTTTGGACGGAGAGCCGGCCGGTCATGCCCTTGGCGCCGGCCGCGCCGCAACCGGCATGGAGGTGGCCAAGGCCCTGCGTGCCGCGGGTGTCTCCACGCCCATCGTCTTCACCACCATGAGCGCGGACTATGCCGTGGAGGGATACGCCTATGCCAGCGGATACCTGGTCAAGCCGTATTCCCGCGACGCCCTGTTCTCCACGCTCGACCGTGTGCTTTCCCCCGATGAGACCGTCGTGTCCATTCCCGTCGACCGGCGCATCAACGAGACCGTCGGAACGAACGCCTCCGAGCGGCATTTCCAAGCCGCGTCGGTTGTCTCCCTCCAATCCCGGGGGCACTACCTCGACGTGACGATGGACGATGGGCATGTCATACGCCTGCGGTCCAGCATGCGCGCCGCCGAAACGACGCTGCTCAAGGACGGGCGTTTCATCCGCGTCTCTCGCGGTGTGATCGTCAACCTCGACCATGTGCTCGATATCTCCGCCAAAGGCGCGGCCATGACCAGCGGCGCGACGATGCCGGTGAGTAGGCGTGAGCTGCCGAAGGCCCGGCGGGCTTATCATGACCGTGGATTCGGTCGATTGGAGGGAGGAATCGGATGACAACCCTGCCGACATGGCAGCTTGTGCTCTATGGTGTGTCGTCGCAATGGGAGTTTCTGCCGGCTTGGGTGCTGAGCATCGTGGCGGTCTGGGGGCGCACCCGGTGGTCAAAGCCTGCGGTCGTCATGGCCTTTCTGACGATGTGCGCGGCCTTCACCATGGCCGGCGTGTGGTGCGGTCTGACCGGACATGGCATCCGCCCGACCTTCATGGCGCTGATGTGCGTGCTGATCCCGCTCTATTGGAGGCTGTCCGGGCTGACCTTCCTGCGCTCGCTGTTCATCGCCTCCACCTCGCTGATTCCGATGATGCTGTGCATCGATGTGTCGGTGATCATCGACAGCAACGCCCCGCTGCCGCAGGAGCTGAAGGATATGCCGTTCACGGCGTGGCCCGGGGCCATCACGCAATGGGTGCTCGCGATTGTGCTGATCGCCGGCTGCTGGCGGCCGATGCGCCGGGCATTGCCTCGCATCGTCGATTCGCCGGCGCTGCCTGACCGTCTGTGGGCCGTGGCATGGCTGATGCCGTTCATCTCCGTGTCGATGATCACGGTATTCACCCCGCAGCCCGACGATGTGGCCCGGGACAGGGCGCAGACCTTGCTCTATCTGACGATGGCTGTGCTCTTCGCCATCCTGTGCGCGCTGGTCTACGCCTTGCTATGGGGCGTGGTCGTGCAGGCGGAGCGCAACACGGCCGTGAATGAGGCCAACCGTCGTTTGGAGATGCGCCAAATGCAGCAGGAGCATCTTGAAATGCGCATCGCCGCGGCCCAACGCGCCCGTCATGACCTGCGCCAGCATCTGGTGGCGATCCGCGCGCTGGTGGACAAGGGCGATGACGCGGGATTGAAAGCCTATCTCGACGGTCTGAACGCTTCGGTCGGGGCGGAGGTCTCCTCCCGCATCCGATATTGCGACCATCTCGCCATCAATTCCATCGTCGTCTATTACGCCGACCTGGCCCGTGCCGCGGGCGCGCGGATCGACGTGCATATGGATATCCCCGCGCGCGTCGCCATCCCGGACGCCGACCTGTCCGTCGTCTTCGGAAACCTACTTGAGAACGCCGTCGATGCGCTCGCGGCGTTGCCCTCGTCCATGGCTGGGCAGGGTCGCCTGAGCGTGCGTGCCTCGTGCGCGGTGCAGGGCACGCTGTTCCTTGAGATCGCCAACACCTGCGCGGGGGAGGTCCCCGATCTCGAAGCGCCTGCGGTTGCCTCCACCAAGCATCCGGGCAATGGACTTGGCATCCGGTCCGTGCGTGCGCTGGCCGCCGAACGCGGCGGCGAGCTGCGCTTCTCTGTCGACGCGCAAAACACCCCGACCGAGGTCACGGTCAGTCTTGCCCTTCCTCCCGTTTCCTGACACCCGTATGCACGACTGGTTATGGAGGCAGAGACTCTGGTAACGCGAAAGCCGGCCCCCGTGATACACGGGGCGTCCGGCTTTCACTTCCATTTCCCCTGCGGGGTTGGCTTGGTAGTCAGTATAGAACCAGTGAATGACGTTGCCGGGTCTCAGGGAACGGCCACGATATGTATTTGCTGGATGAGGGATTCGTATTCATTCATCGCATCAGTATGCGGCATCTCAAGCGAGTGTAGGTCGCCAAATGCTCCGAGCATTTGATCGGGAAGCCAGAGCCTTGCGTCGGTATCACCTCGCATGATGTGTATGCGGAGCGCGTCGATATAGTGTTTGCTGCGCAGCGCATCAATGAATCGGATGTCCTTTTTGTCTTGAGCAATGTCGCGCCCTTCTATAGTGAATTGCTCCACCCTGTATTCATGCTCCAGCAATGGCAGCATGATTTCGAGGCATTTTCTCCGGGCTCGTTCGGATGTGTTCCATCGACTGATCGGGGCTGCCAAGGTTATGATGCCCGTCATTGCCATGGTTCGCATGGCTCGTACGGCTTTTCGTCTATTGGCGGGGCGCATGTCCTTCCAATGGAGCTTCCTGGCGCCGGTTGGCTTGATCTCGTTGAATGCCGTTCGCACGGTAGGTTCGTCGAAATCGCCGATACAGGCCCCCATAAGATACATGGGTTCCGTCACATGTGCGGTGCGGATGCTTTCGTCTCCCCAGGCCTGAGTCTTCGACATGGAATCTCCTTCGACATTCGCCCCTGTAAAGTCGGCTCTTTCGATGCAAGCTGTTGTGGATCAACCCTGCCCGTCGGTTTTTTCTAAGTCAAGCCGTGGGGAGAATGTGGATGGAGGCTGGATTATCCACATTGGCGTTATCGGGATTGATGAAGACGAAATAGGAAAAGCCGCCCGGATGGGGCGGCTTTTCGTAGAACGGGGATGGCTCGCGTCAGGCGGTGAAATACTCCACGCCGGACTCGAACAGCGGCTGGAACTTGTCGCCGGGGACGTTGACGTAGAGGCCGCTGCCACGGCGTTCCGTGTGGCCCATCTTGCCGAGCACACGGCCGTCGGGGCTGGTGATCGACTCGATGGCGAGCATGGAGCCGTTCGGGTTCACGCCGAGGTCCATCGACGGCACGCCGGTCTCATCCACATACTGCGTGGCGATCTGGCCATTGGCCTTAAGCGAAGCCAGCATCTCGTCGGAGGCGACGAAGCGGCCCTCGCCATGGCTGATGGCCACCGTGTGCACATCGCCGACCGAGGTCTTCGCCAGCCAGGGGGAGAGCGTCGAGGCCACGCGCGTGCGCACCAGACGGCTCTGGTGGCGGCCAATCGTGTTGAAGGTCAGCGTCGGGCTTTCCGCGGTGGCATCCACGATGTCACCGAAGGGCACGAGGCCGAGCTTGATCAGCGCCTGGAAGCCGTTGCAGATGCCGAGCATCAGGCCATCGCGGTTCTTCAGCAGGTCACGCACCGCGTCGGTGACCTCGGGCGCGCGGAAGAACGCGGTGATGAACTTCGCGGAGCCGTCCGGCTCGTCGCCGCCGGAGAAGCCACCGGGGATCATCACGATCTGGCTGTTGTGGATCGCCTCGGCCAGCGCATGCGTGGACTCGGCCACGGCGGCCGGCGTCAGGTTGTTGACGATCAGCGTCGTCGCCTCGGCACCCGCGCGCTCGAAGGCGGCGGCGGAATCATATTCGCAGTTGTTGCCGGGGAAGACGGGGATGACCACGCGCGGCTTGGCCACGGGGGCGCCGGTGCGCACGGTCCGCTTCGTCGCGTCGAACGAGACGGTTTCGACGGCCTTGCCCTCGCCGGCCGGGTCCACGGTCTTCGAACGATAGGGGAACACCGATTCGATGCCGGATTCCCACGCCTCCTGCACCTGAGCCAGATCAAGCGTCTCGCCGGCGGCCTTGAACTCGTAGGCCTCGGTGGTCTCGCCGATCTCGCAGACCTCCACCAGATTCGAGGTGGCGGGCATCTTCTCGTTGTCCTTGAGCTCGATGAAGAAGGAGCCATAGGCCGGGGCGAACAGATCGTCCGCGCTGATCGACGGATCCAAGGCCAGGCCGATGCGGTTGCCGAGCGTCATCTTGAACAACGCCTCGGCACTCGCGCCATAGCCCGGCGTGGAGACGGCCAGCGCGGTGCCGTCGTCGACCAGCGATTCGACGATCGAGAACGCCTCGAGCAGGGCCGGGGCATCGGGCGTGAGCCCATCGGCCAGATAACGCGGCGCAACGCGGAAGACGCGGTGGCCGGCGGCCTTGAACTCGGGGGAGGTGGCGCGGCGCACATCGCCTACGGCGACGGCGAAGCTCACCAGCGTCGGCGGCACGTCCAGATCCTCGAAGGAACCGGACATGGAGTCCTTGCCGCCGATCGCGCCGGCGCCGAGATCGACCTGCGCCATCAGCGCGCCAAGCACGGCGGCCATCGGCTTGCCCCAGCGCTCCGGTTCGTCGCGCAGCTTCTCGAAATACTCCTGGAAGCTCAGGTATGCCTTCTCATGCTCGAAACCGGCGGCGACCAGCTTCGCCAGCGACTCGACCACCGACAGATAGGCGCCGGTGAACTGGTTCGCGGACATGATGAACGGGTTGAAGCCCCACGCCATCGCGGAGGCCGTCGTCGTCTCGCCGAACACCGGCAGCTTGGCGACCATCGCCTCGGCCGGGGTGAGCTGGCGCGCGCCACCGAAGGGCATGAGCACGGTGCCCGCGCCGATCGTGGAGTCGAAGCGCTCCGACAGACCCTTGTTCGATGCGACGTTGAGGTCGGTGACGAGGGCATGCATGCGCTCTGCCAGCGAACCGGCGCGCCAGGCGGCCGGCGTTTCGTAGTTGCCCTGTGCCTCGACATGCACGTTCTGCTGCTTCGGAGCGCCGTTGGAGGCGAGGAATTCGCGCGTGAGGTTCACGATCTCGTCGCCGTTCCACGTCATCACCATGCGCGGGTCCTCGGTCACGGTGCCCACGACCACGGCCTCGAGGTTCTCCTCGCGGGCGTAGCCGAGGAATTCGTCGACATCGCCCGCGGCCACGTCGACGGCCATGCGCTCCTGCGATTCGGAGATCGCCAGCTCGGTGCCGTCCAGGCCTTCGTATTTCTTCGGCACGGTGTTGAGGTCGATGTTGAGGCCATCGGCGATCTCGCCGCATGCCACGGACACGCCGCCGGCGCCGAAATCGTTGCAGCGCTTGATGAGGCGGCAGGCGTCCTTGCGGCGGAACAGGCGCTGCAGCTTGCGCTCCACGGGAGCGTTGCCCTTCTGCACCTCGGCGCCGTCGAGTTCGAGGGATTCGACGTTATGCGCCTTCGAGGAACCGGTGGCGCCGCCGATGCCGTCGCGGCCGGTGCGGCCGCCGAGCAGGATGAGCTTGTCTCCGGGGGCCGGGGTCTCGCGGCGCACATGGTCGGCCGGGGTCGCGGCCACGACCGCGCCCACCTCCATGCGCTTGGCCACGTAACCGGGGTGGTAGAGCTCGTTGACCTGACCGGTGGCCAGGCCGATCTGATTGCCGTAGGAGGAATATCCGGCGGCGGCGGTCGTCACCAGCTTGCGCTGCGGCAGCTTGCCCTTGAGCGTGTCGGCCACGGGCACGGTCGGGTCGCCGGCGCCGGTCACGCGCATCGCCTGATACACATAGGAACGGCCCGACAGGGGGTCACGGATGCAGCCGCCGATGCAGGTGGCCGCGCCGCCGAAGGGCTCGATCTCGGTGGGATGGTTGTGGGTCTCGTTCTTGAACAGGAACAGCCAATCCTGCGGTTCGCCGTTCACGTCGACCTTCACCTTGACGGTGCAGGCGTTGATCTCCTCGGACTCGTCGAGGCCGGTCAGCACGCCGTTCCTCTTGAGCCACTTCGCGCCGATCGTGCCCATGTCCATGAGGCACACCGGCTTGGCCTCGCGGCCGAGTTCCTCGCGCAGCTTGAGATAGCGCTGGAAGGCGGACTTGACGGTCGCATCATCGATCGTGACGTCGGTCAGCTCGGTGCCGAAGGTCGTGTGACGGCAATGGTCGGACCAATACGTGTCGATGACCTTGATCTCGGTGATCGTCGGATCGCGCTTGACATCGCGGAAATAGCGCTGGCAGAACTCGAGGTCGGCCAAATCCATCGCGAGCCCGCGCGTTTCGATGAAGGCGAGGGCGGCGGCCTCGTCCATGTCGCGGAAGCCGTTGATGACCTCCACCTTGCCCGGTGCCGGCACCACGGTCTTGAGGGTGTCGCGCGTGTCGAGCGACGCCTCGCGCGCCTCGACCGGGTTGATGACATAGCGCTTGATGGCCTCGACATCCGCATCGGAGAGCTTGCCGGCGAGGGCATAGACCTTCGCGGAGCGCACGGTCGGGCGCTCGCCCTGGCTGATGAGCTGGATGCATTCGGAGGCCGAGTCGGCGCGCTGGTCGAACTGGCCGGGCAGGAATTCGGTGGCGAACACCTTGTCGTCGCCGAAATCGGGCATATCGGCCGACGCCACGTCGACCGGCGGTTCGCTGAAGACCACCGGGACGGTCCGCTCGAACAGGTCGGCGGCGATGCCCTCCACATCGTAACGGTTGACGACGCGCACGCCCTCGAGGGCGGTGACGCCGAGGATATCCCTCAGCTCGTCGCACAGTTGGCGGGCCTCGACGTCAAAGCCCGGCTTCTTCTCCACATACACGCGAAAAACCATGAAGTATTCCTTATTGCGATCGCAGGTTGGTCGGTGGGACGGAACGACCCGCATCCATGGGTGCGGGTCGGTGTGTCAGTCGACGTTGACGCCCTCTTCGGCGGCGAGGGCGGTCAGGCGGCGTTCGATCTCCTCGTAGGCGGGGATGATCGAGCCAAGCCCGCGGCGGAACAGGTCCTTGTCGAGATGCTCGACCTTGCCGGAATGGTCGCGCTGGTCCCACAGGCGGCAGGAATCCGGCGTGATCTCGTCGCCGAGCAGCAGCGTGCCGTCGGAAGTGCGGCCCATCTCGATCTTGAAATCGACCAGCTTGACGTCGATCTTGGAGAAGATCTCGATCAGGGCCTCGTTGATGCGCTTGGCCAGCGGGGCGATCTCGGCGAGGTCCTGGCGCGTGCACACATGCAGCGCCACCAGATCATCATCGTTGACGAAGGGATCGTGCAGCTCGTCGTTCTTCATGAAGTACTCGAGCACCGGCTCGTCCAGATCGATGCCCTCCTCGACGCCCAGGCGCGAGCAGAAATGGCCCGCGGTGGTGTTGCGCAGCACGATCTCCAGCGGGAACATCTCCATCTTCCTGACCAGCTGGGCGGTGTCGTTCACGCGCTCGACGAGGTGGGAGTCGATGCCGCGGGCCTTGAGCAGGTCGAAGATAAGGGTGGTGATGCGGTTGTTCAGGCGCCCCTTGCCTTCGAAATCCTCCTTCTTCTCGCCGTCGCCGGCGGTGGCGGAGTTCTTGTATTCGACCCAGAGCACCTCCGGGTCGTCGGTCGCGAACAACTGCTTGGCCTTGCCCTCGTAGAGCTTGCCCAACTTCTCCATGGAAATGCCTTCCTGTAGCCTTTCGATGGCCTTGCAAATGGCCTTTTCGACCGCTTCAGAATACCAACCGCGGGATACATGTATCCAGGGTGCGCCGGGCATTGTGATTCAGCTCTCAGCCGGGATATGGGAAAGGGGAGCGCGGCGGGAGGAACGGCCGTAGACTAAGGAATATGAATCAGACAAGTCCTGCGTCCGCGAAGCAACCGTGGACGAATCCGCTGCGCGATCCGCGCGATCTGCGACTGCCGCGCATCGCCGGACCCTGCGGCATCGTGATCTTCGGCGTGACCGGCGATCTGTCGCGCAAGAAACTGCTGCCCGCCATCTATGACCTCGCCAACCGCGGCCTGCTGCCGCCGAGCTTCGGCCTGACCGGCTTCGCGCGGCGCGACTGGAGCGAGGAGCAGTTCCGCGCCTTCGTCAAGGAGAACGTCGAGGCGCACTGCCGCACGGCCTTCCGCGAAAGCACCTGGACCCAGCTGGCCGCCGGCATCCGCTTCGTGCAGGGCACCTTCGACGATCCGGCCGCCTTCGAGCGCCTTTCCGACACGGTCTCCCAGCTCGACCGCGAGCGTGGCACACGCGGCAACCACGCCTTCTATATGTCGGTGCCGCCGCGCGCCTTCCCGGTCGTCTCCCGGCAGCTGGCCGACTGCGGCCTGGCCAAGTCGGTCGGCGACGCCTGGCGCCGCGTCATCATCGAGAAGCCCTTCGGCCACGACCTCGAGTCGGCCAAGGAACTCGACCGCGTGGTCTCCGAGGTCTTCGACCCGTCGAGCGTGTTCCGCATCGACCATTACCTCGGCAAGGAGACCGTGCAGAACCTGCTGGCGCTGCGCTTCGCCAACTCGATGTATGAGCCGATCTGGAACGCCAACTACGTCGACCATGTGCAGATCACGATGGCCGAGGACATCGGCGTGGCCGGACGCGCCGGATACTACGACGGCATCGGCGCGGCCCGCGACATCATCCAGAACCATCTGCTGCAGCTGATGGCGCTGACGGCCATGGAGGAGCCGGTGAGCTTCTCCGCCGCCGACCTGACCGCAGAGAAAACCAAGGTGCTTTCCGCCGTGCGCCTGCCCAAGGATCTCGCCGCCCACACGGCGCGCGGCCAGTACGCCGCCGGATGGCAGGGCTCGCACGAGGTGGCCGGATATCTCGACGAGAAGGGCATCGACCCGAATTCGACGACCGAGACCTACGCGGCCATCCGCCTCGACGTGGACACCCGCCGCTGGGCCGGCGTGCCGTTCTATCTGCGCGCGGGCAAGCGCCTGGGCAAGCGCGTCACCGAGATCGCGGTGGTGTTCAAGCGCGCCCCGCATCTGCCCTTCGAATCGACCGCGACGCGCGAACTCGGCAAGAACGCGATCGTCATCCGCGTGCAGCCCGACGAGGGGGTGACCATTCGCTTCGGCGCCAAGGTGCCCGGCGGCACCTCGATGGAGGTGCGCGACGTGTCGATGGACTTCTCCTACGGCCGTTCCTTCACCGAAAGCTCGCCCGAGGCCTATGAGCGATTGATCCTCGACGTGCTGCTCGGCGATCCGCCGCTGTTCCCGACCACCCGCGAGGTGGAGCTGAGCTGGGAGATCCTCGACCCGATCGAGGAGTTCTGGTCCACGCTGGGCCAGCCGCAGCCCTATCGCTCCGGCACGTGGGGACCGGCCGAGGCCGACGAGATGCTTGCCCGCGACGGACGCCATTGGAGGCTGCCATGATCATCACCCTGAAGGACACCCGCACGCGCGAGATTTCGCGCAAAATCGACGAACTGCACGAGGAGCGCGGCGAGGCGGCGCTCGGCCGCGTGCTGACCTTGCTCATCGCCACCGACGAGGGCGAGTTGGAGCATGCGTTGGAGGTGGCCAACTCGGCCAGCCGCGAGCATCCGTGCCGTGTGATCGCCATCGTGCCGCAGTCCGGCAAGGCGGCCCGCAAGGCCGAGCAGGAGGACGAGGCCATCGAGGCGGCGAAGGCCGCGAAGAGCGACGGTCCGACGCTGGTCGACACGACCGGTGGCATGGCCGCCGATCTGGCCAGCGAGGCCGGGCCCTCGAACCTCGACGCCGAGATCCGCTTCGGCGCGGACGCCGGCGCCGGCGAGATCATCGTGCTGCGCCCGCGCGCCGGGCTTGTGCACCATCCCGACACGCTCGTCATCCCGCTGCTTGTGCCCGATTCGCCGGTTGTGGCCTGGTGGCCGACCGAGGCGCCCGCCAACCTGTCGAAGGATCTGCTGGGGCGCATGGCCTCCAGCCGCATCACCGACGCGATGCGCTCGAGCAACCCGTCCCGCGCCATCGAGGACCGCCGCCGCAATTTCACGCCCGAGAACATCGATATGTCGTGGACCCGCCTGACCGTGTGGCGCGCGATGCTCGCCACGATGCTCGACCAGCCGCCGCATCTGCCGATCATCTCGGTCAGGGTCGCCGGCCCCAAGGGCTTCCTGCCGATGGATATGCTCGCCGCATGGCTGCGCCTGAAGCTCGGCGTGTCCGTGGCGATGGAGGATGTGCCCGGCGCGACGGCCGTCACCGGCGTCTATCTGGAACGCGCCGATGGCACGCTGAGCTTGGAGCGCCCCTCGGCCGACGAGGGCGTGGCCGTCATCAGCACGCCCGGTCAGACGCCGCAGACCATGTCGGTGCCAGCCCGCACGCTCGAGGAATGCCTGAGCGAGGAGCTGCGCCGCCTCGACCCCGACGAGGTCTACGCCGAGGTCGTCACGCGCGGATGGGATTTCATCCATCCCTCGTGCTGAGCGTCACCCTGTCATGTTGAGCGGCTTGCTTTCCTCTTGTCATTTTGAGTGGAGGCTTGCCCTCATTTGTCATTTTGAGCGAGCGAAGCGAGTCGAAAAATCTCACCCGGTCAGATGGGAAGAGATTTTTCGATTCCAGCCTTCGGCCTCCACTCAAAATGACAAGGAAAGTCGTGATCAGTAAATCCGACATATGAGAAAGGATTTCCATGGCGCAACGTCAGATTGTCGTCTATCCGAATCCGGAGATTCTGGCCGAGGCGACGGCCGCGCGCACGCTGCTGACCATCGTCGACGCGTTGGCTGAACCCGGTCGCACGCGCTTCGATATCGCCCTGACCGGCGGCACCGATGGCAACCGTTTGCTCGCCGCGATCAAGGCGTCCCCGCTGGTCGAGGCCGTGGATTGGTCCCGCGTGCACTTCTGGTGGGGCGACGAACGTTTCGTCGCCGCCGATGACCCGGACCGCAACGCAGGGCAGGCGCGTGAGGCGTTGCTGGATTGGTTGGTCGCCGACTATGCGCTGCCCGAGGCCAATATCCACGAGATGCCTGCCGACACGCGGCCTGCCTCGGTTGTCGCCGCTGCCACTCCCGAGGAAACCGATGCCGTGCTGGCCGAGGCTGCCGCGGCGTACCAGCGTGAGCTGACCGAACAGCTGGGGGAGGGGGATGGCCTCGACCTCGTGCAGTTCGGCATGGGACCGGACTCGCATTTCGCCTCGCTGTTCCCCGGCCTGCCGCAGGTGAAGCTGGATGATCCGCATGTGCTCGTCGCCGGTGTGCGTGACTCGCCAAAGCCGCCGCCGCTGCGACTGACGTTCACTGTGCCGATGATCACGCGCTCCACGCGCACGTGGATGATCACCTCCGAGGAGCGCAAGGCGCAGGCCTTGGCCAATGCGCTGGCCAAGCCACGCAATCCCGAGGCGCCGTCCTCCTATGCCGATGCCGCTGATGAGCTTTTCTGGTTCGTGGACAAGGGCGCGGCGTCGTTGCTCTGAACTCCCGCCATTACCTTGGGCGAAGCACATCTTCTCTGTCATCCTGAGCGTAGCGCGGAGTCGAAGGATCTCCCTGCTTGAAGGATTGGTTTCGGCCATAAGATTCTTCGACTCCGGCCTTCGGCCTCCGCTCAGAATGACAGGAAGGGATTTCTTGGCTGCCGCCTCACTGAAGCCCTGTCTCGCCTTCGGCCCAGCAATTAAGGAATGGCCTCCCTTTCGGGAGGCCATCAGTGCATATTGCCTTCGTTCGGCTTTCGCCTCACTCAGGCCGAGCCGTCGGACAGCCCACTGGGCTGTCCTGACGTGAGGAAATCAAGCCTTGATTTCCTCACGTCCCGGCTCGGCCCACAACGTGTGGAACGCGCCGGGCTCGTCGATGCGGCCGTAGGTGTGGGCGCCGAAGTAGTCGCGCTGGCCCTGGATCAGGGCGGCGGGCAGGCGCTTGGAACGCAGGCCGTCGAAGTAGCTCAGCGAGGAGGCGAACACCGGGGTCGGCAGGCCGGCTTCGGCGGCGCGGGCCACCACGCGGCGCCACGACGCCTCGGCGGCTTCGATCGCGTCCTTGAAATACGGAGCGAACAGCAGCGACACATCCGCCTGACCGGCCTCGAAGGCATCGGAGATGCGGTTGAGGAACTTCGCGCGGATGATGCAGCCGCCGCGCCAGATGCGCGCCACGGCCGCCAGATCGATCTTCCAGTCGTGCTCCTCGGCGGCGGCGGTGATCTCGTTGAAGCCCTGCGCATAGGCCACGATCTTCGAGGCATACAGCGCCTGACGAATATCCTCAATCACGGCGGCGCGATCGGCCTCGGCCACGTTCAGCGAACCATCCGGGCCCGCGAAGCCGACCTTGGCGGCCTCCTCGCGCAGCTCGCCCTGCGAGGACAGGCCACGCGCGAACACGGCCTCGCCGATGCCGGTGACCGGCACGGCCAGATCAAGCGCCGACTGCACGGTCCACGTGCCGGTGCCCTTCATGCCGGCGTGGTCCACGATCAGGTCGACGAGCGGCTTGCCGGTCTTCTTATCGACCTGATGCAGCACCTCGGCCGTGATCTCGATGAGATAGGAGTCCAGCTCGGTTTTGTTCCACTCGGCGAACACATCGCCGATTTCGGACGGCGTCATGCCCAGGCCGCGACGCATCAGATCGTAGCTTTCCGCGATCAGCTGCATGTCGGAATATTCGATGCCGTTGTGCACCATCTTGACGAAATGGCCAGCGCCATTCTCACCGATATGCGTCACGCAGGGATCGCCCTCCGCCTTCGCGGCGATGGACTCGAAGATCGGCTTGAGGGTCTTCCAGGACTCCTCGGTGCCGCCGGGCATCATGGAGGGGCCGAGCAGCGCGCCCTCCTCGCCGCCGGACACGCCGCAGCCGACGAAGTGCAGACCGCGCGCGGAGATGGCCTTTTCGCGGCGGATGGTGTCGGGGAAGTGCGCGTTGCCGGCGTCGACGATGATGTCGCCCGGCTCCATGAGATCGGCCAGCGCATCGATCATGGCGTCGGTCGGCTCGCCGGCCTTGACCATGATGATCGCGGTGCGCGGCTTGGCGAGGCTGGCGACGAACTCCTCCATCGTCTTGGCGGGGAAGAACGCGCCCTCGTCGCCGTGATCGGCGATGAGCTTCTCGGTGCGGCCGTAGGAACGGTTGAACACCGCCACCTTGTTGCCGTGACGGGCGAGATTGCGAGCGAGGCTGGCGCCCATGGCGGCCAGTCCGACGACGCCGACGTTTGCTTCAGCGGTCATGCTGGGATACCTTTCGCGAAAGGGATTACGAATCGCGTTTCAGTCTATAACCCCGCATACCCGCTGCGCCGCCGTCTTACGGCATATGGACTCGCTTCGCCCGTTACCTATGTCACATCCGCCGTGCCGTCCGCGGGCAAGGTAGGTCCCGCTCATCGTTCCCCATATTCCGCATACCGGCGCGTGGGTAACGCCAAGCACCTTCTGCGCGTTACCTAGGCTCCACGTACTGGCACGCGGGTAACGCTGCGGGTTCTAACCGTTCCCTGCAAGCCGCAAAATGGCGCGCAAGTAACGCTGGGCGTCTCCTATGCGTTACCTACGTTCCATGTACTGGCGTGTGGGTAACGCCAAGGGTTCCATGTGTTATCCACACGCCGCAAAGTGGCGCACAGATAACGCTAAGCATCCTCTAGGCGTTACCTCTGCTCCATATAGTGGCGTGCGGATAACGCTAGGGGCTCCACGCGTTACCCACACGCCACGTAGTGGCATCAAAGTAACGCTAAAAATGCCGTTTGGGATTACTCAGGTTCCTCATAATGGCGCTCAGGTAGCACTGAGACCCCCTCATATTGGTATAAGGGGGTCTCAGGCTAAATGGCATCATCCGTCCTGCAACGGCTTGCGGATGGTATCGCGCGGTTACGCCACGCGAATATCGAGCGCGTCGGCGACGGAGGCGGCCCGGGCGCGCGCATCGTCGGCCGAATCGCCGATGGCCAGCGCCACGGCCATGCGCCGGTGCCCGTGGACCTCCGGCTTGGCGAAGATCCTCAAGTCCGTGCCGGGCTCGGCCAGTGCGTGCGTGAGATCGGTGAACACGGCCTGCCCCTCGCCCTCCACGACGATCGCATGGCTGGCGGCCACCTGTCCGTCGCGAAGAGACAGCGCCACATGCCCCTCGGTCACCGGCAGTCCGAGGATCGCGCGAGCATGCAGCGCGAACTCGCTCAACCGCTGCGAAGCCATCGTCACCATGCCCGTGTCGTGCGGGCGAGGCGAGACCTCGTTGAACAGCACCGAACCGTCGGTGAGCACGAACAGCTCCACGCCGAACACGCCCCAGCCGCGCTCGCCGTCCGCCTTCGCGCAGGCCACCAGTCCCTCCACGGCCGCGCATGCGATGCGGTGCGCCTTGGCCAGCACCTCCGTGATCGCGGTCGCCGGCTGCCACGATTCGCGGTAGTCGCCGCTTTCCTGACGCTGCCCGATCGGAGCGCAGGTGACGACCCCCGCCGACGAGCTCACCGTCAAGACCGTCAGCTCGTAATCCAGCGGCGCCAACGCCTCGACGATCACACGCGACACATCGCCTTCGCCGGCGGCGCGGCGTCCCTCCTGAGCCTCGGTCCAGGCGGCGTCGATGCCCTCGGCGCCGCGCACCACCGATTGGCCATGGCCGGAGGAGCTCATCACCGGCTTGACCACGCACGGATATCCCACCTCGGTCGCGCCCTCGCGCAGTTCCTCCAAGGAACCGGCGAAACGATACGGAGTCGTCGGCAGCCCCAGCTCCTCGTGCGCCAGCACGCGCAGACGTTCGCGGTCCATGCAGATCGCCGCGATGCCGGCGCTCGGCACCACCTGGATGCCGCGCGCCGCGGCTCCGGCGAGTTCCGAGGTGGCGATGGCCTCCACCTCGGGCACCACGATATCCGGATTCACCTCGTCGAACAGGGCGCGCAGCTCGCCGGCGTTGGCCATATCCAGCACGCGCGCCTCATGCGCCACCTGCATCGCGGGCGCGCCGGCATAGGAGTCAGCCGCGCACACCCACGCGCCGAGGCGCATCAGCTCGATCGCGACCTCCTTGCCGAGTTCGCCGGCGCCGAGGAACAGCACGCGGGTGGGATGGGAGCCAAGGGGAGTGCCCAGCGGGCGGTCAAAAGTCGTCATATCCCTTATTGTGCCAACGCGCGCCGACCCACGCCATGACCTGCCCATGCCGCGTGCGCGATGCGACAATCCGCGCGCGGGCGCGTACCATGAAACGCATGGGAGAGAACGCAAGCGCACACCAGAACGCCACGCAGCCGCTGACCATCGCGCTGGTCGTCGACACGATCGGCAACCAGGGCAACGGCACCTCCAACTCGGCGCTGCAATGGGCGGCCGAACTGGAGCGCCAGGGCCATCATGTGCGGCTGGTCGGCGTCGGCGCACCCGAATATCCGGCCCGCGTCAACAAGGTGCCGCTCGTCTCCTGGTTCGCGGCCAAGCAGCAGATGCAGTTCGCCGAACCCTCCGACACGCTGTTCCGCACGGCCTTCGCCGGCTGCGACGCCGTGCATATCTATATGCCGTTCAAATTCGGCCGCCGTGCCGCACGCGTCGCGCGCAAGATGGGCATACCGGTGACCGCCGGCTTCCATCTGCAGCCGGAGAACGTGCTGTATTCCGCGGGGCCGCTGCGGTTCGTCCCCGGCGCCGTGCCGTTCCTCTACGCGCTGTTCCGCTTCTGGCTCTACCGACGGATCGACCACATCCATGTGCCCACCGAGATGACGGCGAGTCTGCTGCGCCGCCATCATTACCGCGGCCGCACACATGTGATTTCGAATGGATACGCGCCCCGGTTCTCGCCCCGCGAGCCGAGGGATTCCAAGGCGCCGGCCCGTGTGCCCTTCCGCGTGGTCGCCTCGGGCAGGCTCGCGCATGAGAAGGACCAGATCACGCTGATCAAGGCCGCCTCCATGTGCCGGCATGCCTCCGATATCCAGCTGATCATCGCCGGCACCGGTCCGCTGAAGCATTATCTGCGTTTCCGCGCCGGATGGCTGGCGCGCAGGGCCGAGATCGGATTCCATCGCAACGCCGACATGCCCGATCTGCTGCGCTCCTGCGATCTGTTTGTGCATTGCTCAATCGCCGACATCGAATCGGTGAGCGTGATCGAGGCGATGGCCTGCGGATTGGTGCCGGTGATCGCCGCCTCCGAGCTGAGCGCGGCCAGTCAGTTCGCGTTGCTCGACGAATCGCTGTTCCCGGTGCGTGACGCGGCGCTGCTGTCCAGCCGCATCGATTGGTGGATTGACCACCCCGACGAGCTGGCGCGCTGGGGCGAGCGCTATGCCCGGCATACGAAGGAGCATTATTCGGTCGAGGCCTCGGTCCGTCGCTTCGTCGAGATGGAGCGCGAGGCCATCGCCGACGCGCAATAGAAAAAGGAGTGCCGCGTTCGACACGACACTCCCGAAAACCGCGCGGGGTCAGTGCGGCTAGACCAGTGCGACTACAGCAGCGCGATCAGCTCGTCCACTTCCCGATCGGTGGTGGCCCAGCTAGTGCAGATGCGCATCACATCATGCGTCTCGTCGAACTTCTCCGTGAAGCCGAGCCGCACATGCTCGCTCAGGCGCGCGATGGTCGGCTTGTCCAGCGTGACGAAGATCTGGTTGGTCGGCGCCTCGAAGGTCAGCTCGTATCCCTTGGCGACCAGAGCCTCGCGGATGCGGTCGGCGGCCACGTTCGCACGACGCGCGATCGAGCAATAGAGATCGTCGGTGAACAGCGCCTCGAACTGCAATCCCAGCAGGAATCCTTTGGCCAGCAGCGCGCCGTGCTGCTTGATCTGCGTGAGGAAGTGATTCGGGGCCTTCGCCGGGTCCGGGAACACGACGGCCTCGCCGAAGAGCGCGCCCTGCTTGGTGCCGCCGATATAGAAGGCGTCGGCGATCGACGCGAGGTCCTTCAGGTTCAGGTCATTGCCGGTGGCCGTCAGCGCGTATCCCAGGCGCGCGCCGTCGACGAACAGCGGCATGTCATATCGATGCGCCACCTCGGCGATGGCGGCCAGGCGCTCCTTGGTATACAAAGTGCCGTATTCGCTGGCCTGCGACACGTAGACGCAGCCCGGGAAGACCATATGCTCGTAGTTGCCGTCGGCATAGAAGGTCCTGCAGAAGGCGTCGAGCTCGGCCGGATCCATGAGTCCGTTGTGATGGGGGATCGTGAGCACCTTGTGACCGGAATATTCGATGGCGCCGGCCTCGTGCACATTGGGATGCCCGGATTCGACGGCCACGACGCCCGCCCACGCCGGGGTGATCGCGTCGATGACGGTCTGGTTGGTCTGCGTGCCGCCGACGAGGAACCACACGGGGGAGTCGTCCGGCAGTCCGCAGGCGGAGCGGATCAGCGACTTGGCGCGCTCGCACGCCGCGTCGGAGCCGTATCCGGGATAGAGTTCCTCGCCCGCGTCGGCGATGGCCTGGACCACCGCGGGATGCGCGGTGCGCGAATAGTCGTTCTCAAAGCTCAGCATGGGTCCTCCAAGGGTCGGTGCCGCCGATGACGGCGATAACAAAAAAGCCCTCCGAAGAGGGCTGTGGGGTGGACGACGAGGCTCGAACTCGCGACCTTCTGAACCACAATCCTCACGAACGGCGTGTCAAGCATGTTATCCTTAGCCCTAGAGAACACTGGCCGACGGCATGGAAACCAAGTGTTTCCAACGGTTCCGGGGCATTGGATTGTTACTATATCCCTTGGATATGCAGGCGATATCTCAACCGCGAGTAATACATAAGTTGAAGTCGGCGCCCGCGCCGAGGAAAGGGTAGCGATGTCCACTGGTCGTCATATGAAAGGCGTTCGCGAACCATACGAGGTCACCATCGGCGGCGACCTGTACTACCGGACCGACATCGTGGCCGGCAGGTATCCGAACGGGCGCACCAAATACAAGACGTTCACCAGCAAATCGAAGACCGAATGCCAACGAAAGGCCCGGGAATACGAACGGCAGATCATCAAATACGGGCATGCGCTGGACGCGCGCACCACGTTGGGCGAGATGACGGAATCGTGGCTGTCCCTGAAACGCGAACAGGTCAAGTTCAAGACCTACGAGGGATACGAGTCACTGGTCCGCCGCCATTTGAAGGACCATCTGGCGACCCCGTTGATCCAGTTCACCCCGTCCGGATTGCAACGGATCGTCAACGACATGTCCTCCCACGACCAGCGTGGACGCCGCGATGGCGACGCCGGGTCCAGCCTGCGGCGCAAACTATGCTCCACGCTCAACCAGATATTCGCGCTCGCCGTCAAGGAAGGACGGTTGGACCGCAACCCTGCCGAGGGATTGGAACTGGGTGTGAGCCGCGACGTGATCGCCCGCGAGGCGCGCAACGAGCGGCGCGCGTTCACGGTGCCGGAGATGAACGCCATGCTCGCCACCGCCGCCCGATGGGGATTGAGGGACGGGACGCGCATGTGGTTCCGTCTGCTGACCGGCATGCGCCAGGGGGAGATACTGGGCGCGCGCCGCGAGGACCTTCGCTTGTTCGACGCGACGACCATGGTGCCGCGCACCGTGAGGAAACCCACCGAGGTCAGATTCGTCGACGACGACGGGGTGGAACGGGTCGGCACGATAATGACGGACGTGACCGAGAACATGGAGACGAAGGTGCTGGTCGGCGAATACGCGGTCAACTGGCAGCTGCAGCCCGTGCCACGCGAACATGGGTGCACGGGTGCCGAAATGGGACGTCCTTCGTGCGGCAAACGCAAGCCCGGCAACTGTCCCAAAGCCAAATGGAGGATGCCGAAGGGAACCGACTTCATCCCCGTCGAGGGCAGCATGTGCCTCGTGACGCCCAAGTCCCACACCGGCGACCGGGTGCCCATCATCCCCATGCTTGCCACCGTGCTCAAGGACTACATCAAGGACATGCGCGGCGTGCCCGACCCGCACGGACTGTTGTTCCGACACGACGACGGCACCCCCATCCTCAACAAGGAGGACACCGACGACTTCAACAGGCTGATGCGCGAATCTGGCATTGATCCGGAGACGCACACGGGGCACGAGACGCGCAACAGCGTCGTCACCTTGCTGGCCGCGCAGGGCGTTGACATGCAGTTGATACAGGAGATAGTGCGCCACTCCAACGTGGCGATGACCCAGCATTATCGCAAGGCCGGCGACATGGAGCGATTGGCCGCGATGGAGAAGCTGGAGGCCGGGTTGAACCTCAAGGGCATCGGCTGGAAGGAGCAATAGGATGAAGACCATGAATGCAATGGGCGGGAGCGCGAAGCATAGCTCCATCGTCGCCGTGCGCGATCCTGGGGACCGGTCGCGCTACCTGCTCTACCATGACGTGCGATGGGACTGCGATTTCTTCCCGAACCACGATAGCAATGGCGCCGTCCGCATGGAGCAGCCCGTGCTGAAGTCATGGCTGTCCGATGCGTTCTGCATCCCGGAATGTGACTTCTCGCTCGCCTACGTCGGCGAGAAGGAGCATGCGAAGCCGTCGCTGTCGCATGGTGGGGCGCTGCGCGACTACGTGTACAGGCTGTGGGTCGCCGACGTGACCGTGAAACCCGAGGCGTGGAATGACGATTCGTTCACCGTGGGCGGCAAGGACTGCCGGTGGAAGACCATCGCCGGCATGGAGGCCGACCCGCATATCATGCGGGTCAACGAGGACGTGGTCGGCATGGTCAAAGATTATGTGAGCCGAGAAAATCAGTCGAGGCGAAGCCGCCGTATTCTCCAGACCTGCTTGTATTAGCCTGTATAACTTGTACATATTGTATACGGGGTATTATGATGCCACTCTATTTGGCAGCAAAATACCTCCTGTTGTGGTATTGCAATGCCTCTATGGTGTGGTATATTGACGGTAAGAAAAAGCTCCGAACCGGGCAGGGTTCGGAGCTGAATGGAATATGCGCGAAACACATCTCCATGCACAATCATACGCGCATGGAGGGAAAGAGATGGAAGCATTGGGATACAGGAACGCCGAAGCGGCATACCGTCTCATGGCATCCGGGCGGCTCTCCAAGAAACGCGGGGACAACATCGCCCTCGACATGACCGCCTCAATGGTGTTGCTCGACATGTGCTTCTCCACCTACGACTGGCCTCCGACGGCCAAGCTCAAAGGATTGGGCAAGCCGTGCCGCTACTATGCGCTCGGATGGCGCAGTATCGCCGAGGATCATTCCATGATTCTTCTGACTCCGGAACAGGCCATGTCCGACGATGCGGAACGGTATATGGCATCGCGCGAGGCGACCGCCAAGAAACGCATATCCAACGCATGGCGTTTCCTCAAGGAACAAGGCCTCATCAAGCAGCTCACGCCCGCCTCATTGGGCAAGAACGCCGGATACCTGCTTCTGATCGGCGACGACGAGGAGAACCGTCAGGTCGAGAAATGGGCGCGTGAATGCCTCGGACTGCCGTTGGTCTGGTGAACGCATGACCGGATGCTTGCGCGCGAGGCGGACGGGCGATGCCGTGAGCCCGATGAGACCGTACGTTCCTCCGGTCGATGGCGTGCCGAGGAGTGCGGTCGATGAGAAGTGGATGCGCCTATGCAAGGCATCGGATGGGAAACGCCTTAGCTCGAAAAGACGGGACAACTGCCCCGGACTCGGATAATAGGGGATAATAAAAGACCCCTCGCGGGGAGGGGTCTCGGATGGTCGAATCGCATCAGAATTTGAATGCTGAGTACTCGTTGTTCGCGCTCAGATCGGTCACGTCACGCCATACGATGCCGACGACCTTGGTGTCGTTCGGCATCTCGAACACGTAGTCGACCTCCGAGGTCATGCCCGGCTGCAACTGGTCGTTGCACATCGGATTGCCCGGGATCTTGAACAGGTCGTCTATGGGCGTATATGTTTGGCCTTTCGAATTGACGGCTCGGATTTCGAGCGGATAACTGCATGTGATGTCTATGGGGCCGGTGGTGTCGTTCTTCACGGTCACGTGCGCGGCGAAGAACTTCGCGTTGGCCTGTGGCGTGAGCGGAGTCTGGGGACCGTTCCATTCCTGCGGCACGGACGCCGGCTCCTCGATGGAGTGCAAGGTGATCGCGAGGCCTCCGTTGATCGTGGTCGTCTCCATGCCAGTCGCACGCGATTGGGTATCGCTGGAACCATTCGAACCGGAACCAGAGCCAAGCGTGTCGGAACCTCCGTTGTTCGAATCTTGCTGGATCTGCGCCTTCTCTTCCTGGCTTTGCTGGAGCTCGTTGCTTTTCTCGGTCAATTCGTCACTGGTGGCGGACAATGTTTTCTCGGTGTCCTTCAACTTCTGCGCAAGATTATCCACCTCTGGCTGGCGCAGATAATATCCAGACGCCACTCCGACGCACAGTGCGGCAACAAAGGCAATTGCCGCGATGGCGATGCGCTTGATACCGGGCTTGCTCTTCGCCGGCTCTTGTCCGGGCTGTTGTTGTCCCTGCTGATCTTCGGATGATTGTTGCTGCCCGCTGCCGTCAGGCATGTTCTCCTGTGGGGCGAACGCACCATACTGCGGTGCCGGAGTGTATGGTGGTTGCGGTGTTGCGGCCTGCTGATCCTGCGGCTGTCCGGGCATCGGCTCCGGCTGGGACGATTGGTCTGTCATCATTCTCCTCTTCCCTGATGTGAGATGGGAACAATTATCCCGCGACCACTACCCCCTCGTGCAGCATGTTCCGGTAGTCGGATAGCACTTGCATGGTCACGTTCAGTTCCAGGGCCATGCGCGTCGGCTCGCCTTCGAACATTTGTTCGACGGTCGCGTATTCCACGGGGTCTATCAACAGGAGCGCGGTCTTCCTGCGCGCTCGCATTTCCGTCTTGCGGTCCTTGGTGGTGCAGCCTAGGTCCCCGTAATGCCAGTGCCATAGTTCGTGCGTGAGGGTGCAGCGTTTCTGCGTGTACGTGAGGTTCAGGTCGATGGCTATGGTCTGCGTGGACTCTTTGTACAAACCCATGAGGTTGCCGGGCAGTGGCGTGCTGAACACGGTGACGGGCGTGTGGTCGACCGCGCGCCGCATGTCTCCGTAAGTCATGTCCCCGGTGATGGGGAGAACCCGTTCAGGCTCCAAGCTCGGGCTCCGTTTTCTCGACGTTCTTATTGGGGTCGTCGTTCGCGGCGAGTATGCCGAAGTCGTCGGCGCGCACGTCGCTCATCAGGTCTGCGGCGTTCGCGGCCTCGTCCTTGCCCGGCACTGGCTGGTCGAACACGCTGTTGCGGATGTCGTGCGCGTGATAGTCGTCGATGCGGCGCGCCAGCTCGTCGATCAACTGCTGGTCGGTCGCGTCACGCAGTGAGTCGGACGCCACTAGTTCACTTATGTCTTCATCGGACAGCAAACCCAATGCGACAAGTCCGTTAATTGCCGAGACGCCGTAGGCGTGGGCTATCTTCACCACCGTTTGGGGGGAGAGCCTGTCTGGCAACTGCCTATATAAGGAAGATGGAACTATGCCTGAGTTGGCGGCTACCATGTTCTGTGAGTCGTTGCCGACTGTCTCTTTATACCAAGTTTCAATATTCATGTTTTGCATTATGCAATATTTTTTCAAAGAATGCAACACGCCGTGTTTTGCATTCGTGTTGACAAATCTCGCATGATGCTATTTAATGTATTGCAGAACGCAAGATAAATCTTGCGGGTAGCAAAAAACGAAAGGAGGGGAGAGATGACGAGTGTCGATGAGACGGCGGAAGAGGTCTCCGTAGACATCCCGGCAAGACCAGAGACCATATTCCATGGCTGGGTTAACGAAGATTGCACGGTGTTTGCAAAGATCTACACGAGTGCGATGACGCCGGAACAGGCGAGACAGATCGCGGAGAAAATCGTGTTGCTTGCCGACAAAGCCGAATCGATGAAAGACAAGCAAGAGGCGTCAGACCCTATGAAGAAACCTGACGCCTCGCAGAAGACCAGCCGGTCAGACTCGCTTGAAACTGATGGGAGTGCCGGGAGTCCACAGCAGTTCAACTACGCCGCTGGGGCTGACGATGGGAGCGGTGGCTACGCTTTCACGCGGCCAGTAGACGCATCCTGATCCTTTGACGGCGATGTCACGCATGGCAGTCCGCAGCTTGTCGTACTCGTCATCGTTCAAAGGGCCGAACACCTCTCCGTTGTAATGGATTTCCCACATATTCACCTCCTTCCCATAGGTAGAAAAACGCAATGAACACTTTATATGGAGGCCGATTCTGATGGCCGTTGACTATCAGCTCATGTTCAACGACGGGTTCCTCGACCGCGCGAAGCGGATGAGCGGACTCAAGACCGATGACGCGTTCGCCGGCGCCATCGGCGTCAGCAAGGATGTGCTGACCCGTGCGCGGCGCACCGGCGTGGCGACGACCACGATGCTCGTGGGCTTGTGCAAGGCGTTCGGCTTCCAGCCGGGCGAGGTCGCCAAAGTTCGGCGCACCGATGCGGTCATGGAAACCACGACCGCGGCATAAAGCCATGTCAATGCTTCCCCTCCTGGACTGGCCGGTGGCCCGCACCCCGTGGTGCGAGCGTCGGACGGTCCGGGAGGGGCAGATCCCACGGGTCCCCGGATGGCTAACCAACCCAACAACGGGTGGAAAGCCACTTCCTCTATCCCTTGTGTCACTCATATCCGAGAACCGGTGGGATTGCCAAGGAAAAGGCTTGAAAACCCTCGTGATAACTGAACCGGGCCGATCCCATGAAACCAGTCAAGCCATTGACTCCTTATGGCTTGGACGGGTTGTTTTGTGTGGGACTGGTCCTTGGGGCCGACGCATGGCATGCCGGCGTCGAACGGCCTTCCGTAATGGACCGTTCGCCGTCACACCCGTTCGATTCGGGTGCGGTCCACGTCCCAATAAGCAAGCAGCCCGCTTGCGGACCTAGCAAATCGAAGCGGGCTTTGAGTGAAAGGAAACCTTTCGTGAACAGTCTAACACCGGTCGAGAGCATGCGCCTGTTGCGCGCCGCCGTCGGCCTGCTCCCGTTGAACGAGTTGCAGGCCAAGGCGCGCAGGATCATCGCCGACGAGTTCGAGCCGAAGCCCGCCGCGGGCGTGAACCCGAAGCTCACACTGTCGGATTTCATGCGTTCCAAGGGCGTGGAGCCGATGCGCAAGACGGCGCTCAGGTTCGGCGTGGCGGTGCGCAAGGCGTATGTGGAGGCCCACGGCTGCGAGCCCATGGTCAACGACAGGATGTGCGTGTACCGGGAGTCGGATCGGCCGCTCATGGAAAGCGTGTGGACCGGCTTTCGTCTGACGGACGGCAACTGATTGGGGGGGGGGCTTCGATGTCGATGATGAAGATTCGCTTCGTTGACCAGCTTCCCCCGAATCTGACGCCAAGCAGGAAAAAGGGAAGCAAATGGGCCGAGGCCGCGAAGTTGATGAGCCAGCCGGCGCACATGAACCAGTGGGCGTTGGTCGACTTCAAACCGGACCAAAAGAAGGCAAAGAGCCTTCAGAACTATCTGAAGAACGGGAATTCGCCGTTCAGGTCCTTCAAGGTCGAGACGGCGACGCGCAGGAAACCGGCCGGCAACGGCTGGGAAGTGTACGCGCGCATCACCGGGCTGAAGGACAAGCCCGTCACGGACGCGAACGGCGACGAACCCGTGTACACGGCATAAGTCATGGAGGGAGGAACCTCATTGTTGTACGAGTACGAGCAACTGCCCGGCGAACCGGTCGAGCAGAAATCCGTGCGGGAATTGCGGCATCAGGCCGAGGCCGACCAATGCCGAGCCAACCCTGGCAAATGGGTGCTGGTCGAACGGACGGACAGTCCCGTGAAGGCCAAGCAACACGCCTACCAGATCACGCACGGCGTGTGGACCGCGTTCAAAGACGAGACCGTCTCGCACGGGTCACGCATTCCACGCGCGTCCGGCTTCCATGCGGAGATCCGCAAGGTCGACGATAGGTATGAGCTGTACGCCATGTTCGACGGGAAGGCCATCCGATGAGCGACACGAAAATCGCGTTCGAGATCTGGCCGGTCCGCACCGCGTGCGCCCGGTTGAACATCAGCGCGCAGACGTTGAGACGTGACTACGGCGACCTGTTCCGCAGGGAGAACAAGACCAAGGTGCTGTTTTCGAACGAGGCCTACGAGAGGGCGGACGTGATCTGCCCCAAGTGGGACGAGGAACTGTGACGACGGAACAGTTCGATCTGCTGTACGTGAACTGGTGCCGGCACCCGTCGTTCCGGGACGCGCTCGCCGAGAGCGACCCGGAGTTGGCGGAAAGGTTCGAACGGGTGAGCAAAGGGAAATTGAAATGACTGGATTATTGACGGCCAATGATGTGCGGGCCGTGAGGTTCACGGGTCGGACCGCCTTGTTCGGCCGGCGTGAATGGTATGCGGCCGGTGAGGTCGATGACCTGCTCGACATGGTGGAGGTCACGTTGACCGAATTGGGGCGTGAGCTGGCCCGATTGCGTGAGACGCAGCGGGAGCGGCCGGACAACGACAAGACCATCGAGGATTTTTTGGGGAGGAGCGAACTATGAGCCAGGTCGAGATCATCGAACTGGATGATTCTGATAAGAGCGTCAGCGAGATGGTGTCGGAGAAGGCGCAGATGCGAGCCATCAAGAACCGCGCCGGCATGTTGGAGAAGCAGTACGACCGTCTGCTCGAATCGAAGCTGGAGCCGGGCGAGACTGTGGAGACCCAGTTGGGGCGCGTGGAACTGACCCGAGGGTCGGCCGGCAACGGGTACAAGGTCAAGGACAAGCTCGCCTACGCGAACTGGCTGTACCAGCATAAGCGCGACGACGACGTGTATCCGGTCCCTTATCCCAAGGAGACCGCATTGTCGAAGACGTACCTCGATTCGCTGGTCAAGGAGTCTGGCGAACTGCCGGACGGTGTGGAGCCTGCGACGGGTTCGGCGCCAACGGTGCGCATTGTCATGGACCGCACGGCCGAATCGAAACTCTGGCAGCGCAACACGCTGCCCGAGGCGAACCTTCTCCTGGAGGACGGGGGCGAACTCTGATGGCGGCGCCGGTAGTAGGCAAAACCAAGACCGCGAACGCGGGCCGCTACTCCTATAAGTACGCGAGCCTCGCGGACACGATCAAGACCGTCGACGAAGCCTACGGATACCTGATCGAACAGACCATCCAGCACGACGAGCAGGGCGGACGCGAGGTCGTCACCCGGTACAAGCCGAAGGAGGATGGCGAATGGAGCGACTGGCTCGCCCCCGTTCCCATCCTCTCCGGTTCCTCGCAGGCCAGCAATCCGATGCAGCAGTTGGGTGCGGCCATCAGCTATGCGCGACGCTACTCGTTGCAGTGCGCGTTGTGCATGGCGGCCGACGACACCGACGGGCTGCCCCAGCAGCAGGCGCGTCAACCTCAGCCGTGCACGCCGCAGCAGGCGCAGTCGATCAACGCGATGTTCAAGACCCTGGGGGTCGGCGACCAGCAGACCGCGCATGCCATGTACCTGACTGCCTTGTGCGGTCCCATCGGCAAGGCCAGCGACCTGACCGACGTGCAGGCCGAACAGGTCATGGCCTACCTCAACAAGCAGATCCAACAACAGGCCCAGCAGAGGGCCGACGAACACAAGGAGCAACAGCAATGACAGGCAAACAAGTGGCGTTCAAGGATGCGAAGGCGGGCATGTGGGTCGAATTCGACATGCTCGGATCATTCTATGGCAACAAGCCAGGACATTACTCGGGAAGCCTAGCTTCTTTAGGAGATGAATTCGACCCATTGGTCAAGCATTTGACAGCCGTCGCGTTCGACATCCACGACATTGATTCCGTTCTTTCCATTGCCATGCCGGACGGACACAATATCACGATGTTCGTCGAAGGGCACCTCACCAAGGGCGATCCGGAGGTCAGAGACGTCATGGTCTACGAGTCGAAGCCGATCCCGAAGAGCGATGTCGAGGTTCCCACGGAGCCCGGCTTGTACACGGATCGTTGCGGCCGCGTGTGGGTCAACTCCGACGGAGCATGGTACATCGTTAAGGCCCTAAACGGCACTTGGGTCAAGCGAACTCCACTGCACTATCCGAACGACGACCATCACAGCGTCCGCACGTTCGGCCCGTTCATTCGCCTCGACGTGAAGGAACACGAGATTCAGCTTCCCACCAAGCCGGACCTGTACCGGAACCATGCGGGCAGCACGTTCCTGCGGACCCTCGACGGCAAATGGCTGATGCTCACGGCCTTCGGAATAGTCGGCAGCGCGCAGTCCGTCTCCAATCCGATGAACGAGCAGGAAATGAAATCGCATTTCAAGAATGGTCTGGAGCCGGTCGCATGAGCTGGAGCCGTAGGGCCGGCTGCACATGCCAGCGATGCATTGGAGGCATCATGGGCGGCGAATGCCCTGATTGTCGTAAGCGGGATTGTCCCAAGGCGCAATCGCATGAGCTCATGTGCCTGGGCAAGGCGCGCGAAGCCCACAGGACCAGCAACCTGTTGAAGGACATCCGCAAAGAGGACCAACAGCGTTGGGCCAACGTCACATGGAACCGCAAGAGGAAGGGAGACAAGTGATGGCAGGGGACACCGTTATCACGATCGTGGGTAATCTGACTGCCGACCCGGAATTTAGGACGATCCAGTCTGGCTCTCAGGTCGCGTCGTTCACGATCGCGTCGACGCCGCGCTCGTTCAACCGGAACACGAACCAGTGGGAGGACGGGCAGGCGTTGTTCATGCGCTGCTCCGCATGGCGTGACATGGCCTCGCATTGCGCGAACAGTCTCACGAAGGGCATGCGTGTGATCGCGCAGGGCCGTTTGCAGCAGCGCAACTATCAGGCGCAGGACGGGTCGAACCGTTCGGTCATGGAGATGCAGGTCGACGAGATCGGCCCCAGCCTCAAATATGCGACCGCTCAGGTGGCGCGCCAACAGTCCGGGCAGGGTGGTTTCCAGCCCGGTCAGGCCCAGGGCGCTGGTTTCTCGGACGCGAACCCGTTCGGAGGCGCGCAACCCCAGCAGCCGCAGCAGGTGCCTGGCGTATCCGGCTCGTTCGCGGCGTCCCCGAACTACGGGGCGCAGCAGCAGGCGTCGCAGGCTCAGCCGCCGGTCGCGGACCCGTGGGCCGACGCGTCGCAAGGCGCCGGCAACGCGTTCGGACAGCCGCCGATCAACGAACCGGAGTTCTAGCCATGTGGGACGAACGCCTGTACGAACTCGCCCGGACCATCAGCGAGCATCCCGGCACATGGATGGACTGGCCCACCGTGTTCCGCGACCGGAGTGAGGCCGAACGTGAGATGGAAGTGGCGCGCGACGGCGGCATCGAATCGTTCCGCGTCGACTCGGCGGCATTCCAACACCGGCATCAGGCGTTCAGGGACATCGTGGGCGAGGAGCCCGGCGAATACCACGTGGAGGTCAGATGCGCATGGTGAACCCACTGGTGCGCGAAGAACCAGGGGATGTGGAGCCAGTCTGCCCCAAGCATGGGTGCAGACTCTACCCGGCGAGACCCATCCCATGCCCCGAATGCGAACAGGAAGCCGAAGAGAAGGAGGCGGACCAATGGTGATCAACATCGGCTATGAGATCCCGGACAACGAATGGTGGACGCAGAACAAACGCGGCCACTGGCGGGTCAAATACGCGCACACCAGCGCCGTCAAAGCCCGCGCCACGCTGATAGCCCGCTCCGCGAAACAGGCCATCAGCACGGCCGAAGGCCGCAGCATGGACAGGCCCGCGTTCACCCGCTGCCATGTGACCGCCTATGTCGCCTATCCGACCAACAACCGGGCAGACCCCGAGAACGCGGCCCCCATGGTCAAGGCCATATTGGACGCGATGACCGAGACCGGCTGGTGGCCCGACGACGACAGCCGGCATCTGATCGGCCCCGACTACCGGCGCGACCCGGAGAAAACCCGCAAGGGCTGGCACCGCATCACCATGAGAATCGAGGAACTTGACGATGAGCAGTGACGTGTACATCCACCGCAAGGACATACCCGAGGACTGCCTGTACTACGTGTGCAAGGACCGTGAACACGACTATTACGGCTACGACTACAGGTTCGACGGCGACCAGGAGCCCGACGGATGGGACAAGGGCCTGCGCTTCCAATGCGGGGCCAGCGTCTACAAGATGATCGAAGACACATCAGCCCCATCCTTCCACATCAACGGCTGGGACAGCATCAACGGGATGACCGCACGTCGATTCAGCGAACTATTGCGCCGCTGCCTCCAGAAACTCGACCGCATCCCATACCAGCAACTCCGCGACCAATACGGCCAATACATGCTCACCGGCAAACAGACGATACGCGACATGCAGCAATACGCGTGGCGCCACCCGCATATGCGCATCCACGTCGAATCATGAGAAAGGTCATCCGACATGAAGTTCTGGAAGATCGCGCTCAACGCACTCGCGATACTAGTGGACATTGTTCTGCTGACCTTCTTCGCCGGCTGTTTGTTCGGACTCGTCGACGTCGGCAAAGGAGCATCGATCATCCTCGCTTTCGTGCTGGGCACTCCGATGGCAATCGGCCTGACCGGCGCCGCCATATTCACATCCTCCGAACTATAGGAAAGGAACCCAGATGCGTGACACGGTGCTGTGCCTGTGCGACTACACGGGCATCCTCGCCCGCCCATGGGTCGAACATGGCTACAAGGCCGTGCTCATCGACCCGCAGCACGGGCTCGACCACGAGGACGGCGCCTACCTGAAACTCGGCCGCACAGTGGAGGAAGCGTTCGGACTGGTCGGCGAACTCATCCGCGACAAGCGGATCGCGTTCGTCGCCGGATTCCCTCCCTGCACCGACATGGCGGTGAGCGGCGCCAGATGGTTCGCCAAGAAATACGACATGGACCACCTGTTCCAAGCCAAGGCGGTGTCGGTGGCCGAGCAATGCAGGGTCATCGGCGAGCTTTCCGGCGCACCCTACTTCATCGAAAACCCGGTCAGCATCCTGGCAAACATCTTCGGCAAGCCGGACCACACGTTCCAACCCTACGAATACACGGGCTGGTGCAAAGACGACAACTACAGGAAACGCACATGCCTGTGGACAGGCAACGGATACCGCCAGCCCCCCCCATTACGGGACACGACATTGGGCGAGCCGGACGACCGCATACACATGGCGCCGCCCGGCGAAGAACGCGCCAACTTCAGAAGCAGAACACCGCTCGGCTTCAGCCGAGCCGTATACGCAGCCAACCATGGCAGGGAGATGAACGATGGCTAACGACATGACGATATTCGCCAAACTATCCTCGAAGATCTACCTGAACGTAAAGGTCCGCAAGCTTGCCAAGAAGAATCCTCGCGCCGCATTCCTATGGGTGCTCGCCATAGCGTACTCGGTAGATTGCAGGACCAACGGCGAGGTCGATGACTTCGCTTTGAGGAGTTTCCTCGGCGGAACGCCGAAGGACATCACCATTCTTGCCGAGGCCGGTTTCATCGAGGAGACCGAGAAAGGCTGGTATATCCACGATTTCTCGAAGTCCCAGGTGACCGTAGAACAGCAGGATGGGTTGAGCCAGAAGCGCGCCGAGGCAGGACGACGTGGCGGCATCAGATCCGGCGTGGTCAGGGCCGACGAAGCAAACCCGAAGCAAAATCGAAGCAATCTTGAAGCAAATGCTGAAGCAAAATCGAAGCAATTGCTTCAAACGGGGCGAAGCAAAATCGAAGCAAACGCGAAGCAAAACGAAGCAGATATAGATATAGATACAGATACAGATATAGATAAAGATTGTTGTTCTACCGCTTACGTAAGTGGCGTAAACGACGACGGCGAACAACAACAATCGGATTCCACGATCCCATCCGACTGGATGCCCGGTGAGACGGACCGCGACTACGCCGTCTCCCATGGTCTGGATGCCGTGACGGAGGCGAACGGTTTCCGCGACTACCACCTGCGGCGTGGGGACAGGTCAGCCGACTGGTCGGCGATGTGGCGCGGCTGGGTCGACCGTAATCCCAAGGCCAAGCGAAAACAGGAAGCCGCCAAGCCCAGCGAGGCTGACGTGGGACGCGAAGCCGAGAAGCACAATCTCGACGCGGATCAGACGTGGAAGTACCGGCGGCTCAGATTCCAAGGGTTCGACGAACAGTCGGCATTGAAGGAGGCGCGCGATGGCTGACCTCGGCGAATACGAGCAGTTCCGCTCGATCATCGAAGCCGACCGCGAGCCGGACGAGAAGGCGTTGAACGCATTGCGCAAACGCAGACATCGGGCCGAGTACCAGCGCGAATACCAAAAGCGACCCGAAGTCAAGGACCGTCGCAAGGCGTACCAGCGCGAGTACGACCGAGATCCCGAGCACCGTGAGCGGGCGAACCTGTTGAAACGCGAACGCTACCGGAATGATCTCGACTACAAGCTCACGACGAAGGCCAGGAACGCCGAACGTCGTGCCAGCCGGACGGTCGAGCAGAGGGCCGAGACCAAAGCGTACATGCACGCCTGGTATCTGGCCCACAAGGACGAGCAGAACGAGAAGCGGCGCGAACGCGACCGACGATCGCGCGAGGAGGACCCGGAGAAATACCGGGCCATGCGGGAACGCCGCAACCGTCTCGAACGGGCGCGCAAGGAACGCATCAGACGCGAGGACCCGGAACGCTACAAGGCCATGTGCGACCGCAAGAACCAGCGCAAACGGGAAAGCCGCGCGCGCAAGAAGCGTGAAATGTTGGAAAACCAAGGAAAGGAAACCAAACAATGAGCAAAACATTCAAGCTAGGCAAGAACGATGCGCCGGACGGTCTCATCGAGGCGTTGCGCGGCCTGGCGGGCACGCCGTGCGTGGTGCAATTGACCGTTATGCCGATGGACGAGAACGCCGAACCGAAGCCGGCGCTGCCGGAAACTTCTGCCATGAAGGTCGGCGACGTGTATGAGATCGAGCACGCCGAGTATGGGACGCTCAAATACCGCGTCGCCTCGTACATCGCTCGCTTCTCGATCATCAATGGCGTGAAGCCCGTGGCGTTCATGGCGCCGATCACGATCCCCTCATGCTCCGTTCAATTCAACGCCGATGGGAACAACGAATACGAGGACTCCACCTACGACAAGTGGCTCAACAACGAGTTCAAGAACGGGTTGCCGCAGTCCGTGCGCGACCGGATCGTTCCCAGGCGCATCGCGTTGACCGACGGGAATGGTGGAGTCAAGCATATCCTTCGCGACGTGTGGGCTCCCAGCGAGGAGGAGATGTACGGGTCCGCCATCTACGGGAATGACGTTGAGACAACGAACGCATGTCGCCTATGGGGCGACAGGAAGTCACGTTGTTTCAAGGACACCGACGGCGACGAGCGTAGCGGATTGCTCCGCGCCGCCTATGCGTCGCTCAGCGACTATGCGTGCATTGTCTACACCGACGGTACGGCGAACTACTACGGCGTCGACGGCAGCGGCGGCGCGCTTTCCTGCTTCTGCCTCGGCTAGGCCCGTAGGGCCTCGCCGAGGATACTGCCGGGCGCCTCTGTGCGCCCGGCATTCAACAAGTCAAGCAACAACATTCAGGGAGTTTGGATGAGCCACGTCAAAACATATGAGGCGAAGATATTCACTCGCGAAGGGTTGCGGCGCGCGGTCATGGACGCGATGGTAGCCGGCGTCGTCTCGAACGAGGGGGTCAGGAATCTCGCCGACCGGATATACGACTCGAAGCACGGCACGCTGACGGAGGTTGAGGAATGAGCGAACCAATCTGCGAGACGATGAAGATCATCTCTGCCGAACTTCAATACATCGGGCATTTCAACGTGACTTTCATCGTGTTGGACGTGCGGAGAAAGGACAGCAGGAACCTACTGACCATCAAGCCCGCGCGTTTTCCGGAATTGTTGACGATAGCCGACGTCGAGGTAGGCGACGACGGCACCAACATGTCGGAATTGGTAGGCAAACCAATAATCGTCAAATACCCCAATGCGGTGGAAAAGCCAATAGCCATAGGAAACGTTTACGACGATACGAAATGGATGGAAATCAAATGAGTGATTGGCAGTGTCAAATGCCGGCGGTGAGCATCGATTCGAGCAATTGCGTGCGATTCGAGATCCCGTATGGATCCGTTATGACTGATGCAGGCTTCTTGAGGAATTCGAATGCGTACACGCTTATCACGTCGGACATGCTGCACAAGTTCAGGGAACGAGTCGATGCGATCGACGATTTCTCCAAGAAGATGGAGTCCATGGAATGAAACGGTTTCTGAAAGCTCAATGGCCCATGCTGCTCATTGTTGGCATCCTATTGGGGTGCGGCGTCTCGCAGTTGGCCGATCATAGTTGGATGAACGCCGTCAGTTCGTTCATCATGGCCGGATACGCGTTCCTGTGCGCCGTTCTGATCGACGAAAACAACCGTTTGCGCGAGGCATTCCATGCGCAGCGGAAGCAAGTCCAAGAGTGATTGCTGAACGCCATGTGCCTGCGACCCATCATCGGCCATCTCGACTTAGGGGACAAGGCCGTGGTCACGTATGACGGCGGCAATCATTACACGGTGGACTACGTGCGTCACATCGAGGAGCCGGAAGCCGTCGAGGATTACGAGGCGCGGCCGTGAATAACGACAATCTGAAGGCCTCATGCCGAAGCTATCTGGGTGGACTCTTGCATCGCGGGATCGTGTGCGAGGATGAACCTTGGGGAGAGAAAGTCCCGTACTGGTTCGGACACCTGCATTTCTCAAGGAAACGAGCATTGGATGAGGCCAACAGGATCGGGATGTTCGAAGCAAGGGAATTCCTGAGCTTGCTGAGACACCAAAGCGACCGTGAGATCGACCAGTTCATGAAGGAACATTTCCCGGAGGAAGAGGGATGCGATGAGTGACAGCGTGAACCATCCTCAACACTACGAGTCGGGGCCGTTCGAGTGCATCGACCTGTCGGGACTCTATTCATTCAGCTTGGGCAATGCGATCAAATACGTGTGGCGCCACCGGTTGAAGCAGCATCCGCGAGAGGACCTGAACAAGGCGATCTGGTATCTGAAACACGCGCGCGCCGCGGGCGAGCTTCCGTTGCCATTCGAGGCGACCACCAGCGGCGACGCCTGCGCCAAACCCGCCAAGTCCATGCTCGACACGCTCTCCCAATTGGATCATGCGGGCGCCGCGGTGTTCTGGACCGCGTTGAAGGACTGCAATCTGGACGGCTGCATCAAGGCCGTCGAACAACTCAAACGATTGGAGGCGAAATGACCGACATGTACGAGAAAGCCTGGGACGAGGCCGCGAAACGGTATCCGATCCCGGACAAGACCCGGTTCAGGGACGATGATGACCGCGAAACGATCTTCCTGCTGCGAGAGAGCATGCGCATCGGCTTCGTCGATGGCATGCTCTCGCAGGTAGGCAATCCGGTCGGGATCACCGACGAGATGGTCGAAAACGCGTTGTGCGCATACCTCGACCACGATCTGCACGGCATCAATCCCGACGAGGACTGGCAGGAGTGCAAGTGCGGTTACCGGACCAGATACGAGAACGACACAAACATGCTGCGACACCAGTTGAGGATGGCGATCAAAGCCGTGTTGAACGGCGGGCGTCAGACGGGAGAAATGAGATGATCACGAGGGAGCTTATTAACCGCAGGGGCGAACGCTGCGGTGTCGAATTGCAGAATGAAGAGGGCGCATGGCATGGAACCCTGGCCCTGCAAGGCGTCAAGCCTATGGGCTACGGCCCCTCGATAAACGCTTTCCTCACCGTGGTGGGCAACGCTGACTGCCAAGACGAAATCACCAACGAGGACGGCGACCCCGTGGCGACCATCAGCCTCGATCTCGGCACGCTCAAGGAGATGCGTGACGAAATCGACCGCATCATCAAGATCAACGAGGAGCCGAGACAATGAGCTACGAGACCCACATGTTCTACCGCATCCATTGCGATTACCCCGGATGCGACAACCACTATCAAGGCCACGAAGAATACGAATGGTGGTACGACACCGGCATGGCGGACGACGACATCTTCGACGACACCACATGGCTAGGCCTCGATGGCATATCCCACCGCTGCTACTTCTGCCCCGAGCACCTCGAGCTCGCCGACAGCGGAGCGCCATACACCTTCGACGAGGACGACGCCAACGCCATGCCACGCAACGCCGAACTCATACCCTACTACCTCGACGCCGGACTCCAGCCGCTCCCGCTGCCCGAATGCGAGCAAATCATCCTCGAAACCCTCAAGAAAGTAGCCGAAGCATGAGAACCATTGAAGTCGAATACACTATCAATGCTCGTGTCAAAGGCGACAACCACTACGATCCGCTCGTCACATTCACAGCTAAGACACCCGCACCGTTGCAAACTGACATCGAGATTGGGAAGCAACGTTACAAAGTGGTCGATGAAATGGCGCTTGCCTCAGCGATCGAGCGTGCCACGCGCGCGTTCATCGACAGCCTCTCCAGGGAGACGGACCAATGAGCGACGACGGCAGACGCAAACGATTGGAAAAACTGATCCTCAACGGGTATCCGACGGCCAGCATCGTCACCCTGACCGGATACCCGCCCAGCCTGATCGAACAAGTGCGCCGCGCGTTGCGGGACGCGCCTGCCCCATACGATCCGGGACGTCCGGAATTCTAACCGTAGGGAAGATTCCGGAGGACAGGCTTGCGACGCATATCGTGACGGAGTATATTGGGACTCGCACAAAACAACCCGTTTAACCCGTGGAGACGGAAGGGTGTTCTGTGCTCTCAGACACGATATGCGTCAACTGCTACCGGCAGACCAACGGCGGCAACCTGTGCGACAAGTGCGTCGCACGACTCCATGACCTGCTCGCCTGGTTCATCCGCCACGGCGACGACCTGGAGACCTACAAGGTCAACAAAGCCTACGCGCACGAAACCACCGGCGCCGGCGGTACTCCATCCCATGCGGTGCCGCCGGAACCATTGCGCGCCGGCATCTACATGTTCGTCACCGACGAACTCAAACCCACGCTGGACGAATACGTCGAATGCCTCGACGGCAAGCCCGCACGCCTGACGACCGTGAAAAAGGCCGCGGAATGGCTGCAAGCAAACCCGCGGCTCGAACGGAACGGCGCCACCCCCCAATACATGCGGTTCCTCATCCCACTGCAACGCAAGGCGCAGAAATACCTCGACCCGGCGCAGGACAAGAGCGTGTTCATGGGCAACTGCCCCGCCATACTCGGCACTCGCACACGCTGCGACACGCCACTCTACGCGGCCAAGGAAGACACTTCCGTCCATTGCGAAAAATGCGGGTCCACATGGCCCATCGGCCAGATGATGTCCGCCGGCAGGGAAGCCCTGCTCAACAGCAAGCAGGCGTTCACCGCCACCGAACTCCACCAGATTCTGGCCAGCGCAGGCATCCTCACCCGCAAGCCCACGATCCGCAAATGGGCGCAACGCGGCAAACTCCCCGTCGCCGGAGAAAAGAACGGACACAAAACCTACCTGCTGGCCGACGCCTACCTGCTCGCCACTGGAGACACGCGCCGCACCAACAGCGTATGGGACCTCATCGCCGACAACCACAAGCAAACCAAATAAGAGAAGGGAAACAAGAGATCATGTGGATCCTCGCCATCATCGGAATCGTGCTCGTTATCGCCGGCATCGTCGGAGTCTTCATCGCGGAAGACGGCAAACTGTTCGCCGGCGTCACCGCCATCGTCGGCCTCGTCCTCGCCATCGGCTCGTTCTGCCTCTACTCGCAGGACGCGGGCGAAGTCAAGGTGTTGAAGAACTGGGGCGGCAGCATCGCCGGAAGCAGCGAGGACGCCGGCTTCCACCTGAAGGCCCCGTGGCAGTCCACCGTCACCTACGACACGCGCAACAACGTCATCAGCTACGTCGCCGACGGCAAGGAGGACTACGACGGCGGCACCGCGCGCGGCCCGCAGGTCACCGTCAACGACAAGAGCGGCGCCAGCGCCGACCTGGACATCCAGGTCAACTATTCGCTCGACCCGAGGACCGCTATCAGCCTCTACCGCGACTACGGCAAACAGGAGAACTTCGTCAAGGCCGTCGCCGCCGTCGACGTGCGCAGCATCCCGCGCGAAGTGTCCGGCAAGTTCGACACCATCGACCTGCTCACTAACCGAGGCGAATACACCAACGCCGTCGAACATGCTCTGAAAACCAAGTGGAAGAACCTCGGGCTTCAGGTCACGCAGGTCAGCATCCAGGAGATCCGCTACCCCAAGGAGATCACCAGCCGTTACGCGGACGCGCAGGCCGCCGAGATCGACAAGCAGAAGGCATTGAACGAACAGGAGGTCGCCAAGACCAAGGCCGAGACCAAGAAGATCGAGGCGCAGGGCGTGGCCGACGCGAACAAGGTCCTCAACGATTCCCTGACCGACAACGTGCTCAAGCAGAAGTACATCGATGCGCTGGGGAACGCGAAGAACCTGACCGTCGTGCCCGACGGCAGCGTGCCCATGGTCAACGTCAAGTGAAAGGAACAACGATGAGCAGCGAAATCACCATCTTCGACTTCAAGGGCGCTCAAGTGCGCACCCTCGTCGACGAGAACGGAGACCCATGGTTTGTCGCCAAGGATGTGTGCGACATCCTCGGCATCGTAAACAACCGTGACGCCATATCAGGACTCGACGAAGACGAAAAGAATACCGTCGCCATTAACAACGGTATTCCAGGAAACCCCAACAAGACCATCGTCTCGGAAGCAGGACTTTACAGTCTCGTGCTCCGCAGCCGCAAACCCGAGGCCAAGGAGTTCAAACGCTGGGTCACGCACGAGGTGCTGCCCTCGATCCGCCGGCATGGCATGTACGCTACAGACGCGACCATCGACAACATCCTCAACGACCCCGAGTTCGGCATCCGCCTGCTCACCAATCTCAAGAACGAACGCGCACGACGCCACGAAGCCGAGAAAACCATCGAAGAACAGAAACCCAAGGTACTGTTCGCCGACGCGGTGTCGGCCAGCAAAACCAGCATCCTCGTCGGCGACCTAGCGAAGATCCTCAAAGGCAACGGAATCAACATCGGCGCCAACAGACTGTTCCAATGGCTACGCGACAACGGGTATCTGATCAGCCGGAACGGCACCGACCGGAACATGCCCACCCAACGATCCATGGAACTCGGCCTGTTCGAGATCAAGGAAACGGCCATCACGCATTCCGACGGGCACGTCACCATCAACAAGACACCGAAGGTGACCGGGCGCGGACAAACCTATTTCGTTAACAAGTTCCTCGCGGCCAATTCGACGGAACTCACCGCTTGAAAGGAAACAGCGAATGAACACCCACACGAAAACGCGCACAGGTCAAGTTCAGGTGGACATCGACTTCATCGCCAACACCAACGGAAAACCAGCGGTCTGCATCGGGACACGAATCATCAGCATGCCTGCAGGCACGGAGAACAACGCCGAGGAGATCGTCAATCGTCTCATGGAAGGTGACCAAGCAGCGCGCTTCGGCCATGCGATCGACGCGATGCAACAGGCTTGGGACGAATGGGGCGGGAACACAACGGTGAAATGACCGACAAATGGGAAATGTACTCGATCTGACGACGCCATGCGACTCATGGCGCGCGAAACTCAAGCAACTCGGCTTCACGTACATCAGCACCACGAACAGCGGCGTTTCCATCGACGGATACCAGACCATGAGCGAATTATGGATGCCCGTCGGCAAGAACACGCTCGACGTGGGCTGCGATGTCAAATACGAGACCGACGACGAGCGTGAAAAGGAAATCTTCCCGACGTTCAAATTCACCAACAGCAAGAACGGCGCCGCGAAAACCATCGACATCATCGATCTTATGAAACTCGACGGCTTCAAAACCAAGGAAAACTAATGGACGACAACGAAAAGGACCGGATCAGCAGGAAGATAGACGAACTGTTCGGACCAGGCAGACCATGGGTCTTGGTCTACGACGACACCAGCCTCGAGGACTCGCTCGACGTCGACGCGGGCACGACGATAGCAACGCTCACCGCGCGCAATCAACCCACATACGTGTCCGACGGACTGCTCAGGCTCGCCGAATTCGTATACGCCACACCGGAGGATTGATTATGGGAAACCTTCGCACAAAACGCCAGGCAGGGCATGTGAACAAGCCTTTGAAACACCGATGGCGCACGCCGGTGACGAAACACGTCGACACGATACTGGACGAGGACGGCTGGGAGGCAATCAACAAAAACACCTTGGCCGACCTCTATTCCACTACAGCCGACAGCCTGGCGCTCTTGGCCCAGACGGCAGGAGATCTCCGCGAACAGCAACGGCTGGCGGACGAGGCCAAGCAAAAACTCAGGAACGCCTTCACGCTCGCCCACGGCAACCCGCTGCCACGAATCGACATCCACTCAAGCATGATGTTCGACAAGAGCGTCGAAATCAACGGCATCGACGTGGGCGGCATCGTATCCAGCGCAGAACCGATCACGCAGACAATCGACAGTAACGGCCAGCATATCGTGCGCATACCGTTCATCTGCGGACAATACACGGCAGACAGAGAGGAGGAATGATGGCGAAACTCACCAGCAGAGACCGTAAACGCATGAAGGCCAGCCAATTCGCCATTCCTGAGCGCCGCGCGTATCCCATCAATGACCGCAGCCACGCTAGGGCGGCACTCTCGCGCGTGGCGCAGCACGGCACACAGGCCGAGAAAGCACGGGTGCGCAAGGCCGTGAAACGCAAATACCCGACCATGCAGGTCAACGGACTATCCAAGAGAGGGAAACATAAGTGAAATACCGTCCTTCGAATTGCATCAAAGCAAACGAATTAACTTTCGAGGACATCGGCAAAATAGTGGCAGTGACCTATCAAAACGGCCGCGTTACTCTGCGCGGAAGATTGTCGAACATGATGCGAGAAGATTGCCTAGAGTTCGGGAAGCGCAAAACAACGAAGTATCTGATCGCTTTGGACGAAAGAGACTTGATCGACTTGCATGACGACGATGCTATCGAATTCCTCGAAGCGATAGATGATCGCAATTGCGCCAAAGAACCCAAAGAGTACGGCGAATACAGCACTGATGATGGGCTGGAGCTGATGCGTTTCCCCGACAGCGTTCTAGGGGAAAACGCGCTGTGGCTGACATTATCAGACAAGCAGCCAGGGAAACCGACTGCGTTGAGCATAAGCGGACGCCCGGGCATATGGTCGGAAATCGTCAAGGAATACGGCAACCGTCTTGCCACGTTGAAAAGGGTCGGCGCGTGAACAAGATCACTCGTGACATGATCCTCAAATGGCGTTACCGTGACGGCTACACGCCCGAAGAGATCGCGCACGCGTTGGGACCGCACGACATCAGTCTCGACGACATCCAAAACGTCATCACGCATGCCACGCGACGGCAGCTAGTCGCAGCCGTCAAATCACCAGACTTCATCGAACCAGCGCTCCCGGGAAAGGACAGCCAATATGAGTGAGACACCCACCGAAATACTCGACATGCGGACCATGAAGCCCGTTGATAAATGGACGGAGAAACTGAAGTTACTGGGCTTCCACCGAACCAAGGACGAAGAACCGAGACTCGGCTCGGGAATGGATGGCGAACAATCCTTGGGCGAATGGCGTTTGAACGGCCACGACAACATCGTCTTCACCTACAGGAGCGAATGGTGCGGCGGAGGCGGCAACACGTTTTTCAAATTCAAGAACGAAGACAACGGCGTCATATGGGAAGGCGCCGGACTGGACGAACTGCGAATGGTCAACGGCATCGCCGGCTATCCGTACACCGGCGCCGGCTGGCTGGACATGAGCGACTACCAGCCATGGCCCATCGAGATCGAGCTGAAACGCCTCGGCTTCAAACCAATGTTCACCAACGCTTGGCGCGTAACCAACGCGGTGAAAGACGGGTACCGGCGTGTCCCAAACTTCTCATGGGGCATGCCGCCCGACATCACGGCGAAGGTCGACCGTCAGCATCCTGACGAAGTACTCATATTCAATGACGTCAACAAGCGAAGCGACATGTACAAGGAATTCCGACTCAATCTTTCGCAAATCAAGAGAATCAAGGAAATCAAAACCGACCCGGGAAGGAGAGCCGCGGCATGGGCAACCTGCTGATCTTCAAGAGGCTCCGCGACGACGTGACGTTGCCTACGAAGGCGCATCCGACGGACGCGGGATACGATATCTACGCGCCCGAAGACATCAGACTGCTAAGCGATAGGACGGACAGCGCATATACGAGCAGCTACGCGTGCAATCATTCGCACCATGTGACCCATACCGCATGTCTACTTCCATTGGGGTTCGCTATGGCGATCCCGGATGGCTACGTCGGCATCATCGCGCCCCGTTCATCCACGGGAATCAAAGGCCTGGAAGTCGTGAACACGATTGGCGTGATCGACAGCGGTTATCGCGGCGAAGTGACCGCATTCCTCCACAACAAGGGCGACGATCGGATAGACATCCACAAGGGAGACCGCATCCTACAGCTCGTCATCCTTCCCATCCCGAGCATCACAGTCGTGGAAGCTGACGAACTGCCCCCATCCAGTAGGGGAGACGGCGGCTTCGGCAGCACCGGGAAATAAAGAAAGGAGGTGAACGCATGGCCTGCAAGACCAAGAAGAAGAAAACAAGCTCACGCAAACGCAAGAAATAGCATTAAGTAAGTTTCAATGTTCCATTTAATGGAATATGGACAATACGGCTATTTTAAAATGGCCTCTCAATGAGTTTCAAAACAAACTCAAAGAGAGGCTATCGATGCAATCAGCCCGCATTTTGACTTGGTCTAATACCTCTCTGTGGGACGATTGTCCCAATCGTCCGCGTCCCAGACATAGGTGTCGCGGTAGATCTCGCACAGCATCCGCTTCACCGCCGCGTCGCTGCCTGGAAGCGCGCGCAACGTTCCAGCAGTCTGACGGTATTCGGGACCGAATGGTGTCTCGATACGCTTGAAACGTCCCTCCCCGGCCCTGTTCGTCGTAATGGAAACGACGTTGCCGTATGGGTCTGTGGCGGTGATCGTAGGATATGCCGCTCGCGTCTCATACGGTTCGGTCAATTCGCTCAGATCGTATGTCAGCTTCGGAAGGCACTCCACTCGCGCCGCCTCGACCGGCACACCAGCCGCGTTCAGATTGGTTATTACGAAAGTCATGACGACACCTCCAATAGCGGTGGGACTTCCGAAACAACAAGTCCCACCATCGTGCGTAAAAACCCTGCAAAAGCGAGGAACACCATATATCCCGAATAATCTACGGGACCATCCCCGCCACTGCGAGGAAACAACCAACTGCTATCGTCGGTAACACCGGGCACAAGCCCTGCAACCGACTATACCACCTGCATAGGCATTTTCGTATTCCTATCCCTGGATGATCCGCTGAAGCCAGTCCAGCATTTCCACCGGCAGTAGCACGCCATCGGCCACCTGCGCGTACAGCCACGCCTCATAGCCGATACGCGCCGGTTTTTCGCCACGCACACGATCCAACAACCACATGCACTTGAGCTCGAAACCGCTCACACGACGCCACTGCTCGACATTATTGGCCTGGTCGAAACCCACGTATTCGCACAAGTCCATGTCAATCCTCCAGGTGAGACGCAATGAAAACATTCAGATCAGTGACGGCATCATCGAGACGCCCGAGGAAATTCTGATACATGCCGATATCCATGAAGCCATCGAGATGAACGGGCGGCAAATCTATCTGCGGTTCCCCGTCCTCGTCGAAAGCAACAGTCGGATAATCAAGCCACGCAAAACATTCATCCGACTCGGCACGATACCCATCGCCCCACTTGTACAAGCAATACACATCGGTCTCATACACCAGCCTTTTCGACCGGCAGTCCTTGCAAAACCTCATGCTCCCGACATCCTTGACCTCGACGTAATCCATGCACTTGCCGCAGCAGAAACGTTTGCAATTAGCACAGCCACCGCAGCAATCCCAGCTCATCTTGTCGCGCTCGGAGAATTCCCTGCCGCAACGATCGCACTTGACATCAGACATAATGAAAACCTTTCAAACAAAAGGGCGCGCGCCAAACAGCGCACGCCCACAAACAGGTAAACAAAACCCCGGCCACCCAAAGGCAACCGGGGTTCCAAGCAGTCAGCCGCGCGGCCACTCTCGCCCGAACCGACACGCGGACAACTCCGCATGAGTGCAAACACGCACCATACGCACAAAATCACGCCCGCGATGATACAACACCAACACATCGTCATCATCGCACGCATGAAACTCGATACACCCGTTGTAACAACCACCCGGCAAATCAAGCACATGCGGACGATACGACTCGGGCACCGAACCATCAACCGCCAAAAACTCATCGACGACATCACGCACCTGACACGCCAAATCCACACTATGACGCGTCAAACGAGCCAAATCGGCGTTATAGTCAGCGGTGAACCTGACCTCAACCACGCGACGCCTCCGCAATGATCCTATCCATGTGGGCACGCGCCTCCTCGGGCGTATGGCACACAACCTCACCCGGAAGCACCGACTCGCTCATATACGACGCATCCATACCGGCGCCACCATCCGCGCCACCGGCCGCATAGCCAGAAAGATACGCACTGATCAGAGACACAAGATTGTCGCCGCGCTTCTCGGCAACCAACGCGGCCGCCTTGTAGACCGGCAAAGACTCAACAGCAGTCATAACGCCACCTCCTATCACTCAACGCCGATTATATCGGCCGAACATTAATGTTCCATGGGCGGCGCATACCCATACGCCGCCAAAGAACATGGAATCAAAACAAGTGCGCGCATTGCGCCTTGCAAGTCAGGCTCGCGTTATCCGCCACAACCTGAAGCAACCTAGGCAAATCAGCCAACAATTCACGCATGGCGCGAACATTGCCAGGCGTGCCAGCATAACCGGCACGCCGCAACGCCTCGCACAACACAGCGTCCGAAACAACACGCATGGTCACGCCTCCCTATAAACGAAATGCGCGGCAGAAACAGTGTTGTTACGCCTATCGAAAGTCAACGATTCACCCATAAGGAAACGCGTCTCACCGACCCCATAATCATCATTGTCCACATAATCCAAGTAATGCGAAACAACACGATCGTCGGGCACGCGATTACCCCAACGACGCTCCTGATACGCCTCATTGTCATAAGACTCCCACAAGCCAGTCATATGCCAACGCATCCACGGATAGGCGTCACGCGCCGGCATGGCACGCATATCATCGCGTTCGGCAACAAACACGTCGCGCGCATGCCGAGAATCGAACACGTAAATCTCGGGCACAACACGGGCAGATGGACGTTCGGAGAACGCGAACTCGCCGGAAACCGGGCACTTCACATAAGGCTCGCCACTAGGCGTGCAATAAGCATAGAAGTAAGACATTTCAAACCTTTCTCTCTCCGCGACAATGCGGCAAATCAAGCGAGGCGCATTATCGCCCGCCTCGCAAAGGCCGAAAAATTCAGAACGCGCCGCGATTGACTCGCAACGTGAGCGTGTCGAACCGCACCGCATCATGGGACACGCCGTGTTCGGGCGCGCACAACCATTGGACCGCCTCACGCTTTATCTGTTTCCGCTCCTCAAGAGTCGGCCCGGTCGTCCGGTGTTGGCCGCAAGCCAAAAGCCGAGGCGTGATATTTCGCGCGACATTTCGTTATCATCATCCGGTATCATTTCATTCCCTCCAATCCATGCGCGTAATCGCTCACGCGCTGCTCCAAATCACTGTCGCCACCCTCATAAGTGGCACGGTACGCGACAAGCACGCGCACGCCATCCGTGGCGACATAAGCCAACTTGCGACCCTTGGCGTCCCTGAAATGCTTGGGACGCCTAAACCCGCGGAACGCTTCGAGCTCACGCACCGGCACCATGGCCGGAATCGTCAACACACGGACCGAGGAACTACGCGCCTCACCATCAGGCTCGGGCGGTATCTCCGGAATCTCAGCCGTCACCGGCTCCGGCTCACACACCACACCGGAGTCCATGAACTCCCCGGTGTCCTGGAAGTCGTCCGGCTCGAAACCCTGGGGGATAGGACGCCACACGCGCCGCAAGTCGCCATGCCAGCCATCCGACACATCATCTTCACTGAGCTCGGTCAGGCCATTGCGCACCATGTCGGGCACGCCACCCAAATGCTCCAAAGCAGACGCATAGTCAGACGTGGCGGGATCGAGCCGCCCGCCACCCTGTGCCTGCATCAAATAGGCGACGCCACTCTTCGCGGCCGCGGGGACCATCAGATGTTCCCACACAACCGCGTCAGACTTGCGGGACCACTGCCACACCATGCCGGAGACAGTCAGGTAACGCCAAGTCTCCCGGCCATTCTCAGGACTAGCCGACCATAGGCCGACAGCGATGATACGCATCATAACAATCACCTTCCAATCAATCCAAGGCGGCCCTACACTGGGCCACAGAAGTAAACGGGCCACTGCCATCCGCAACACTGGCAGCGCAATAATCAGCCGGCCGAATAAAACCAGCCAACACGCCAGCCACCAACACAACCAGCACCAGCAGCGACACCAGCACACGACGCCTCACCATGGCACACACTCCGGCCACTCATTGCCCTCCGAGTCAGCCACGGGACGCAAGGAACGCGCCACCGCCAAGTCATGCGACAACTGGTCCTCATCACCAGTCCCGTTCTCCAAAGCGTTCAACGCATTCAAATACAAGTGCCACACAATGGAAGACGCCAACCGGCCGCAATCGTCAACAGTCCAATAATCCTCGCTGGCTTCGGTGTCGCACGCATCCAACGCATCGCTAACGGCATCCTTGAAACCACTCATATCAAACATGGCAAACCCCCACAATCAACATTGAAAGAACCGGAAACGGCGGGGAAACAAGGCGGCCCCGCCAACCGCCACGCGGAAGCGTCAGAAACTCGCACCAAACGAATCGTTGATGTCCGCACGCCAATATGCGCCAATCCAATACCCATCGGAATCAGTCGCATACGACCACAGGGAACCGTTGTCAACGCTGTTCGGATCAGCCTCATTATGCTCATCGGCAAACCACTTGCACGACGCGCCTCCGCCCACACCACAGTCAGGCAGATACGACATCGAATGCTTCCACTGCTGATACTCCTGGTTGTCGGCCTGCTGCTCGGCAGTCCAGGACTGAGACACCTGCACCTGCTGCACAGGCTGGGGAACCTGCATGGTCTCAGGCTCACTCACAGTCTGCGGCTCAGCCTCCGGCTCCGGTTCCGGCTGTGGCATCATGCCATTCACAATCTCCTGAACCTCATCGAACCTATCCCCAAGCAGCGCACGCCTGGTATCCCCATCCCCATACTCGCCACGCATAACAGCATCGGCCAACTCCTGGGCGGACGGCTCCGGTTCGGGCGCGGCCACACTCACCGGCGTCGGCTCAGGCTCCGGCTCACTCACCGGCTCCGGTTCGGGCGCGGCCTCACGGCTCACACTCACCGGCTCAGACTCCGGCCCGCCCGATTGAGCCGGGGACGTGCAAGCACCCACACCCAACGTCAACGCGACAGCAGCCATGACAGCAAAAAACTCAACCTTCAAATTACGCATTTGAATATACTTCTCCCTAGATAGATCGATTGAATATTGAAAAACTTGGATTAAGCGCCCGAATGGGCAGAATGGCGGCACTCAAACGGCTGCCGCCGAAACCACGTCAGTCCTCTTCGAGCTGACCAAACTCACGATACCCGGTGTGCGCATACAACACGTCACGCAAAGTATCCTCGCTATAACCATTGATATCCGTGACAATCTGCAAAGTCTGCTCACTCACACCAAGGTCGATGAGCGTATCCCACTCCTGGGATAACCTCGCATCCAACTCAGCCATAACAGCCATGACAACACCTTTCCAGCCCCAACGCTAGAATGGCGGGGCTTGACAAATGGACAATGCAATTCGTTAAGCACAGCCCCGAGCAGCGCCAACTACCCGGGGCATTTCAGTAAGAAGCCGCAAAGCGGCAGTGCCTAGCCGCGACTCGCACGCGGAAACAAGCTAAAACCTTGCTAGGCGCCAAGGGCACACACCTACCTAATCGGCAGTGTTTTCTTTCGCCGGTTCATCCGGCTCAAGCAGCTTACGCGGATTAGCCACACGCAAAGCGTCGCACAGCTTAATAGCCGTGCCAAGCGTCATGTTTTCCACTGGACGGTACCCCGATTCGTAATCGGCGACGCGCCCGCGTGTAATACCGACGCGGCCGGCTAGCTGTTCTTGGCTAAGCCCGCGTTTCTGCCTCAATCCCTTAAGACTCATATTCATATCGTAACCCGCCTTATCACACGTCGGCGGGCCGATTACATCGACTCAATGACCCCAGCCAATTCCATGGCGGACATGGGGCCGCACCTTAGCGACAGAGTCGCGTCCACTGTTGAGTTATCAAGCTGCCATCGCGCCGCGCGTCTGTCACCCGTGCGGGCCTTGCTATTGGTATCCGCCCCTGACCCGGGGCCCGAACCGCTTGGCCTTGGCTTCTTGGCTGTCTGCCTTGCGGTAGTTATGACTATACGCGCCTCATTAGTGAGACGCAAGTCGGGTACTGCAAACCCTTGCAAACACTAGCATTCATCGGCGTGTCGCACACCCCATATCACGCCACCCACAGCACCCCAGCCACGCGGCACGGCCCCGGCCCCGGCAGCAGCGCGGCCCACGCCACAGCCCCAGCCCGACCACAGCCACAGCCATGCGGCACGACGCACGCCACAGCGACGTCACACGATCACGACAGTCACACCACAGCACCTACCCACGCGGCACCCACACACAGTGCCCAGGCGGCACCCACGCGGCCACGGCGGCACACGGCCACACCCACAGCACGCGGCACACACGCATGGCCCACGCGGCGCACGCACTGCACGCGGCGCATGGCCCATACGACGCACGCCACACACCCATACAGCGCGGCGCGCACACCCACGCCTAGGCCACTGCCTACGCCTATGCCTAGGCGCACGCGCGCAAATACCACACGACACGCCGAAGAAAACCCAAACCCGGGGCGGGGGAGGGTACCCGGCATGCAAGCGATTTGGCCGCTGGCCCTCTGGTAAAAATAGTGCGCGCCATCTGGGAGCTTTTGTTGGAAAAGCCGTAACAGAAAGAGAATTTTTCATTGGGGTTCTGCCATTCCCAGGCTGTCACGCTGCCTGTCACGTGGTTTCTGAGTACACTGTCGTTTGTGCGGATTGTTGATCGGGGCCGCGTAGACTCGGTATCAATGGTCACGTCGGTGCTGTCTTAGCTCAGATGGTAGAGCGGGATACTCGTAATGTTCAGGTCGATGGTTCGAGTCCATCAGGCAGCTCCCTTGGTTGCGTCGCATAGCGGCAATTGCGGTGGACTGTAAATCCACTACCTTCGGGTTTCGCTGGTTCGAGTCCAGTCGCAACCACTTTGGATGATTGGCTGAGTGGTTTAAGGCAGCGCAGTGCTAATGCGCCATGCTCATATATCGGGGCATCGCAGGTTCGAATCCTGCATCATCCGCGGGGAAGGCAGTTCGGCAGTCTTGTAGCCCTCGTCCTGAACGTCAGGCTAGCTTTATGGCGGTAGGGATTTGAGATAGATTGCGAAGACCCTTTGCATGGAACGCCATGTTTCGGGCATGCCGCTTCTAGAGTCGGCATGTCGTTCCGGCAGCAGTCAGCGACGTTAAACCAAGGCAGCTGCAACACATATTGGATGATTGGCAGAGTGGATTAATGCGCTCGTTCCGAAAACGAGTGGCCTTGGATGGCCCGCAGGTTCGAATCCTGCATCATCCGCTTGCCGCAGTGAGTTTCTTACCTCTTCCCCTTCTCTCGCTGCGGTTTTGCATCGGTGGCGTAATGGTAGCGTCTCAGCCTTCCAAGCTGATGGTGCCGGTTCGACTCCGGTTCGATGCTCGTGGTTTGGCTCTTCCACCCATAATGTGTTGGGCCTTCACCGTCCTTATGGTCGTGCCGTGGGACGTTAAACAACGGTTCGTCAACGGGCGTGTTGTTGATGGTGTGGAAACCGGATCGGCATGTCAATGGGGTTGGCTGAGACGATTGCTTGCGTGTTCGTTTTTCTGCATTTGAAACAATTGCTATGAGTATTTGTTGGTTGAATTGCATTCTGGCTGGCCCCGGCGCATTGACCGGCGTCGTGTTGTGTGGTGTTGGTCGTGCGTTTGTCGTGTTGGGCCTGACGTTAAAAGGTCCTGCCCGCAGTGCGCCGTGTGCGCGCTGTGTATGTCGGTAGCTCAGTGGTAGAGCGGCGGTCTCCAAAACCGTTGACGGGGGTTCGATTCCCTCCCGATGTGCTTGTGACTCGCTGGCGTTGATCCTCCTTTCACGCATTGCTATCGCTCTGACGCCGGCGAGTCACTTTCATTTGTCTGGGGGTGGGTGATGGTTTGGTCCACTTCGCGCCGCAAGTACCGGTTCAACAAGGATTGGGATCGTATCAGGCGCGCGGCGTTGGATCGTGACCTTCATCAATGCCAGTGGATTGTGGATGACGAGTATGGGCGTCCGTGCAAATGCGGGCATCTTGCCACGGAGGTGGATCACATCGTCCGTAATCCTGTGTGCGATGACGACAGTTTGTCGAATCTGCAGTCGTTGTGCTCGTATCACCATGAGCAGAAGACGTGCCGTGAGGCTGCCGAGCAGCGTCGTTTGAATGCCCGGAGGCGCGAGGAGGAGAAGTGGTATCGGCATCCGGCGTTCGGGTAGGCATGTGTTCGGTCAATGGTTGCGGTGAGCCTGCGCGTGCGAGGGGCATGTGCCGGCGTCATTACGATCATTGGCGTTATCACGGTGAGGCGCGGCGTCGTCGTATGTCGCGCGCGTGCATTATGTGCGGCCGGTTTTTCGAGACGAGTCGCAAGGACAGTAAGTTTTGTTCGACCCGATGTCGTATGGCTTGGTCGCGTAAATACCGTGGGACACGGGTGAGTTCGAAGCCGAACCCTTTGCGCACTGTGTTGTGGGAGCCTCGGGCGAACAAGCGCAGGCATGTGGAGACCATGCTGCCTGAGCCCGATGGTTTCTGGACCCGCGAGGACGAGTGGTCTCGTTCGTCGCATGTGTGCCCTGAGTGCGGGCAGCCGCTCGATAGGAGCGTTGACATTCTTTCAGACGATTATCCGGAGGGGACTTGGATGCTTCCGCTCGACATGGGTGGCGCCAATTCGCTTTCGAATCGTGTTGTGGTTCATCGCAGGTGCGTGGCTCGTCACGAGGCGCGCATGAGGGACAACCGTCATGGTTGCAAGCGAGGTGCTGATGGTCGCGAAGCAGAAGCAGTCGAATCAGGTGCTCAGATGCCCTGACGTGAAATTGGGTCCCGAGTTGCCTCCAGGCAGTCAGATTCTTCCCAAGGGGCGTGAGTGGAAGCCGATCATCCTGAAATGGTATGACGAGTTTCGTTCCAGTCCGAACGCCATGCTGTGCCGCACCGATCCGATGTGGATGGGCGTGATATTGGCGTTCGCCCAATTGGACGAGATGCTGGTCTCGGGCAGGTACGCGACCCTAGGGCCTGTGGTGCGTCAATTGTTCGACCAGTATGGTTGGACTCCGATGAGTTTGCGCGCGTTGAAGTTCGATGTGCCGGAGGCCAACGATCACGCCGCTGCCCCGGAGGGCGGGACGGGCAAGGTCATCAACATGGAGGAGTGGCGGCGCAAGCTGAACGCCGCCATGTGATGCCATGCACGTGATGATCCCCAACCTGACCTACGAGGATCGCAGGCGCAGTCTTGGCGGTCTGGCGTTGTGGTGGGTCGAGACGTTCTGCGTGTATGGGCGTGGCGACGCCGCCGGCAGGCCGGTGACGCATTCTCCCGAGTACATCCAGTTCTATTTGAACGCCTACGCGTTGAAGGCGAACGGGCGTCGCAGGTTCAACCGTGTTTCCTTGTGGAGGCCGAAGGGTTGCAACAAGAGCGGCCTGGGCAATGACCTCAGCTTGTTCGAGGCGTTGGGTCCGTGCCGTTTCGACCATTGGGCCGGAGAGGGCGAGTCGTACACGCTGTTCGGCCGCACCTATCATTACATGCCGGGCGAGCCAGTGGGCCGTCCGGTGCAGCATCCGAAGATCACGTTGATCGCGACCGCCGAGGACCAGACCGGCAACATCTTCGACAGCATCTACTACAACCTGACCTCCGGCCCGTTGGCCGAGTTCCAGGGCTTGGGCATGGTCGTCACGAAGACAGGCGTGAGCTTGCCGGACGGCGGGGAGATTTCACCGGCCACGTCTGGCGGCGCGTCCCGCGACGGCAACCTCGAATCGTTCGCCGCCGCCGACGAGATCCACGAGATGATCCTGCCGAAGCATCACAAGACGTATAAGACGGTGCAGAGGAACCTGCCGAAGCGCAGCCTCGAGGCGGACCCGTGGATATTGGAGATGACGACGTTCTTCAAACCGGGTTTGAACTCGGTCGCGGAGAACACGTTCAAGATCGCCGAGGACCTGCGGTCCGGGCGCATGAAGCATTACAAGGGCCTGTACTTCGACTACCGGTACGCGCAGCTTCCCATCGAGGAGTTCTCCGACGAGAGGAAGCTGAGGCACGCCTTGTACGAGTCGTATGGCTCCGCCGCGCATTCCGACGATGGGAAGGATTATGTGATCCTGCCCGACGGGATCCTGGAACCGGTCGACGAGGATGGGCGCACCGTGGACGGCTGGTCGTTGCGCGACCCCGGCGTGGAACCGGGCCCGTCGAAGGACGGGTGGGTTGACGTCGAGGGGTTGATGGGGCAGATCTACCAGCCCGACTCCGATCCTAACGACAGCATCCGGTACTTCCTCAACGGTCGCGCGTCCAGCGAGGACGCGTGGCTGACCGAGCCTGCCATCATCAGCCATCTCGCCTACAAGCCATTGGTCGACAAAACCATCGACGCGCATGGCGATTTGGACTCCATGTGGACTCAGGTCGTTGGCAAGGACGAGGAGATCACGCTTGGCTTCGATGGTTCCATCAGGAACGATTCGACCGCGTTGGTCGGTTGCCGTGTCAGGGACGGATTGTTGTTCGTCATCAAGCTCCAGCAGAAGCCCGACATGCCGGTGCCCGATTGGAAGGTCGACAGGGATGGGTTCGACGCGGCCGCCCGCCGCGTGTTCGAACGCTACAACGTGGTCGGCTGCTTCGCGGACGCCGCGTATTTCGAGAACATCATCCAAGGCTGGGAGACGGACTATGGGCGCGACATGCGGGCGTATGCGCGTGGCAGCGCGTACATGATGCGCTTCTACACGAACAACTGGTCGCATGACATGTACCGGGCGTTGCAGAACGCGCACAGCGCGTTCGAATACGATCCGGTCCAACCCGATGATTGCGAGACGCCTGACCCGGAGAACATTCTGCTCATGGCCGACCCGAGGTTGGTCGAGCATTTCAGGAACGCGAAACGCAGGGAGAAGAGCTTCGGCTACCTGATCTTCAAGGAGACCCCGAAGTCGCCGCACAAGATCGACGCGACCATGGCGGGCGTGCTCGCCTATGCGGCGCGTCAGAAGTATTTGGGCGGCAACGTCGAGGAACAGTCGAGTGTCCTGCCGCAACGAATCTGGTGAGAGGAGGACCGTATGGCCGGTTTGCAGAGCATCGTCGTCGGCGATGATGAGCCGGGCGGTGACGGCATGGCGTTGACCTTGCTGGTCGATCGGATGGTCAAGCGCATCCCCATGCTGTGCACGTTGAAGACGTTCTACGACGGGCAGGAGGTCATCCCCTCGAAGTCGATTCCCAAGAGCGTCAACATGAAGGGGTACGCGGTCTATCAGCGGTTCCTCGACGTGTGCAGCATGGACTTCGCGAAGGCCATCGCGGACGCGGTGATTCACCGTCAGCGTCCCACCGGCTTCAGGCTGATAGCCGACAGGACCATGCGTTCCACGGCGGCCGACGACGAGTGGGACCTGAACCGCATGGAGTTGAAGTCGCGCCAGATGTTCCACGATTACTCCGTGTACGGCGCCGCCTACGCGATGATCGACGGTGCCGACGAGCACAACAGGATCAAGGTGCTGTCTCCGTGGACATGCGCCGTCTCCGACGATGACGATTCCGCCGTCTACTACTGGTATAGCGAAGCCGATTCCATGGAATGCCTGACGTTGTACCGTCTGATCCGTAATCCCGATGGGAGCGTCAAGACCGTCTACTGTCGCAACGCCAGGCGCGAAGTGCAGAAACGCACGCTCTATTTCGAGGAGGACGCCGAGGACATCTACGAGCTGGCGAACGATGATTCGAAGCAGCCGCCGTCGTTGCAGCCCGTGTTCGAATGGGTCGAGGATCACCCCAATTCTAAGGGCCTTGAGTTCGCGGCGGAATGCGGGTGCCTGCCTGTCGTGCGCATGGGCGCTCCAGGGGGCAAGGGACAGTTCGAGCCGCATGTGCGCGCCCTGTCCGGCATCGACCAGCAGCGGTTCCAACGTTTCTGCATCCAGGAATTGCAGGCGTTCAAACAGCGTGCGGTCAGCATCGACAATCTTCAGATGACCTACAAGGAAACCGACCCGCAGGTCATGTACGGGCAGGCCAACGCGGGCGACCCGGTGGACTTCAGCCAGATGTTCGAACAAGGGCCCGACGCCTTGTGGCTTGTGCCCGGTGACGCGAAGTTCTGGGAGTCAAGCCCCGTGGACGTGTCAAGCCTTGTCAACGCTGTCGCCGCGGATGTCAAGCAGTTGGCCGCGTCGTCCGGCACCCCGTTGGACATCCTCAGCCCAGACGTGGCTGGCAGCGCGGAGGGCGCGAGCCTGAAGCGCGAGGGCCTTGTGTTCAAGGTCGAAGATGCGAACGCGCGCGCCAACGACGCGTTCGTGCGTTTGATGCGCATGGCGCTGGTGGCCGACAAGCACAAGGACGCCGCCGACGACAGGTTCGAGACGGTGTGGAAGCCCATCAACCCGCCGAGCGCGTTGGAACAGGCGCAGGCGGCGAACTACAGCAAGGGCATCCTGCCGGTCAAGACGAACATGCGCCGTAACTATGGCATGACCGAGATCGAGATAGCCGAGGCCATGCAGGACCTCATGGACTCCCAGTTCCAGCAGGCGATGGCCACGGAGAACGCATTGTTGGACGGCAAGGCCGTCGAGCAGTCGCCGGCGGTGCTGCCTGACGAGACCGGCATGGGTTCGAACCAGACCATCGTTGACACCACCGCCGCATCGTTCGACCCGGACACGACAGAGCAGTCGGACACGACCGGCGAGACCAATGCCGGCGCCGGTTCCGATGTGACGTTGTGAAGGGTTCCGCCACGGGTTAGGAGCAGCACATGGCCGACACGTTGGCGACGTTGAGCGACACCACCGAACGGCTGCGCAGAAGCATCGTCGAGGCGTATGTGCGTCAGGCGCGCGTCATGTGGAACAGTCTGACGCCGTCTGACTGGTGGAACGACGCCATCACGCATGGCGCCGCGGCCAAGCTCACGCTCATCGAACTACAGGCCGTCGCGGCTGCGCGCAGGGCCGGCATAAGCTACGCCGACCAGACGCTGCGCATGATTGGCGTGACCCCGCGGGGCAACGTTCCGCAGCTTGTCTATCCGAGGCTCAACACCGACCCGTGGCTGGTGAACGCGCGTCCGGCGGAATCATACCGTGGCGAAGCGGTGCTCACCCCGGGCATCCGTCCCACGTCATGGCCGAAGCAAGGCGACGAATACTACGAGACCGTCGGCAAGTGGATCGACGCGGCGTTGTCCCGGATGCAGGCGATAGCCGACACCGACATGCAGGCCGCGTCCACGTCCAGCACGATAGAACGATACCGGGGAAGCAAGGTCCTGCAATACAGGCGCGTACTGCATCCGGAACTATCGAAGAGCGGATCGTGCGGCCTATGCGTCGTCGCCGCCGACCGATGGTATTCCACGGACAGCCTGATGCCCTTGCACAACAATTGCAAGTGCGGTGTGGCGCCGGCCGGCAGCGACTACGATCCCGGACTCGACCTCAACGCCTCCGACCTGAGCAAACTCTACCGGGCCGCGGGCGGCAACAAGGCCAGCGACCTGTCGAACATCCGCGTGCGGACCATCACGCACGGCGAACTCGGGCCGATCCTCACCGCCAACGACGCGCGTGAGAAACCGAACCCAGTGCCCGGCAGGGACAGCGAGCAATGGCATACCCCGGACCGCAGGAGCACGCTCGAACAGTTCGCGCGCATGAGGGACCGGGCCATCGAATTCTCCAAACGCTACAAGCAGGTGGCGGACAGCGGAGAGGAAGTTTCTTTCAGATACGACGGGCGGAGCTATCGGTTCGCGCCGTCCAAGCATCTGAGACAGGCATGGGCATACCAACGTGCCCTGCTCGATCAAGTGCAGTCGCAACTGGCTGCCTGAACCATAAGGAGAGGGCACATGCCCAACGAAGAGAACCAGACCGCCGTCATGGACGGTTCCAACCAGGAGCCGGCCGCCACGGCCGCCCAGAACAACGTCGCGGAGGAACAGCCCGCCCAATCGGAGCATCAGGACCCCGACTGGAAGGAACTGAGCCGCAAGCACGAGCGCCGGGAGAAGGACAACTACGCGGCTTGGCAGAAAACCAAGGCCGAGCTTGACCAGTCCAACGCCGAGCTTGCCTCGATGCGCACGGAGATGGCGCGCATGAAGGCGATGCAAGCCTACCCGCAGGTCACCGACCAGGTGCTCGCCCTGTGCTCCGAAACCGATCCGGACAAGATTGCCGACTGGGCCGACAGGTACGCGCAGCTCAATCCGATCGCGGCGCCGCAGCCGAAGGAGATTCCGTCCCCGTTGGCGATGGCGAGCCGTGGCGCGACGTTGAGCACCGTCGCCCAAGGCCATCCCGCCGGCGGGCGAGTCGACCTTCAGGAGCAGCGCGACCGCAAGCTGCAAGAGCTTAACGCGCAGCGCGAGGCCCGCAACGCGAGGAACAAGTAACTCATAGAAAGGAGACTGCAATGGCAGTCGAAATGGTTCGCACCACCGGCGTCGTCGAACATGTGTCGAGCGACGAGTGGCGCATCACACCGCACAACGACGGCAACTGGGTGTCCGTCACCCTTGACGTGAACACGTTCAACGTCGCGGACACCGCCAAGCGGAACCAGTACATCACTGGCGTCGGTCCGAAGGCCCAGCGTGTGTGGATCAAGAGCGGCATCCCGCTGGCCCGTATCACCGACACCGGCCTGTTCGGCCCGTATGACTCCGATGCGACCGACGGCCGTCAGCTCAAGATCGAGGGCCTGCTCGAAAGCGAACTTGCCGTGGACATCAACTTCGATGGTTGGGAGATTGTCGACAGCGAGGACGCGGGAATGCGTTGGCGCGGCAACATCGTCAAGTCGAAGCTGCCGGTCATCCCGCCGGACGACGCGGTATGGGGAGGCGTGTTCTACGACATTGAGGACAACGTGGTCACCGCGTTGAGCCCGGCCGCAGGCTCCACTACTCCCGGCGGCACGGTCATCGCCAATGGTTCCATCACCGCCGAGAAGCTCGCCAACAACGCCGTCACCAGCGACAAGATCGCCGATAAGGCCGTGACCGCCGAGAAGATCGCCGACGGAGTTATTCCCGGCGAGGCCACCACCGGCAAGGCCGGACTGGTCAAGCAGGCCGCCATCGAGGATGACGCGACCGTTGCCGAAACCGTCAAGGCATTGAAGAAGTCCGGCAGCGCCAAGTAGCCGAACACTCACAGCATCAATGAAAACCCACCCATCGAGGTGGGTTTTTTCATATTCAGGAAGGAATGAATGATGGCTCTTGAGAAGAACATCATCAGCCCGGCCGAAGCGTCCGGAGACGTTCAGGCCGGATTCGACTATCTCAACAACTTGCTGCCGTTCAGTCAGGTGTTCCCCGTCAAGTCCAACGACGGTCTGACCACGGTCGCGTGGACCCCGGTCATCCCCGGCAAGACTACCGACATGATGAAGTTCCGCGCTTGGGACGCCGAAGCAGACTATGGCAAGACCAGCGAGGCGACCGCCGAATCGTACACGGGCCTCATCCCTCTGTCGAAGATGGGTCACATAACGGAACGCGACCTCATCGGCCACGTGGGGGACAACCAGTTCCTGCACGACAAGGCCGAGGAGACGTTCACCCGTCTCGGCCAGGAGGCCGCCGCCCGCATCGAGCTGGCGCGCATCACCGCGATGATCGACGCGAAGATCGTCATCGAGGACAACGGCATGAAGAACACGTACACGTTCCAACGCCCCACCGCCCTTTCGAACATGACTCCGGCCAAGCTGTGGTCCGATCCGACCGCTGACCCCGGCCAGGACATCACTGACTGGCGTGAGACGATCCGCAGACAGAAGGGCCGCGCCCCGCGCGCCGTGCTCACCACCACCAAGGTCATCGACGCGCTCCGCACCAACGAATACTTCATCCAGAAGTTCTATGGCCGCAGCCTCGCCGATTCGCCCAAGCGCCTCGAACGCACAGAGGTCATCAACGTGCTCATGGCCGTGGGCGACTTCACCGAGATCCGCATGATCGACGACCTGTATCTGAACCTCGAACTCGACTCCGGCGTCAAGCTCCCGTATGACGTGAACACGCTGATCCCGGATTCCACGTTCCTCATGTTCCCCGCGTTCAACGACACCGGCCTCGGCTTCACCGCGTCCGGCCCGACCGCCGAGGGACAGAACCCCGAGTACGGCATCAACAAGAGCGTCAATGACGGTTTCGTCGGCGCCATGTTCGCCGACGGCGCTCCGGTCAAGTACGACTTGTGGGCCAACGGCACGATGATGCCGATTCTCCAGGAGGCCGTCAGCACCGCCAAGGCAAGCGTGCTCTGAACATAGGGAGCGCATCATGGCCGCACCGGTTTTCAAGGGAATCGACTGGCTGCATTGGATGCGCGTCTACGCGTTGAACGATCCTGGCCTGTTCGACCAACGGTTGCCGAACGAGTGGATCGTCGCGGAATGCGAGATGGCCGTGGACATCGCGTTGACCGAATGCCCGTTCCTCTCCTACCGGGCGAGGAAGGGTTGGATCTCGGAGGCGACGTTCGCGGGCATCATCTGCGGCATGGTCCTTCGGGTGGCCCGCTGGCAACGGTTCAAGACCGAGTCGAACGGCGTCTACTCGTACACCGAGCATGACCCGCAGTCGCTGCCGCCCGGCTATGATGCCAGTCCCAGCCTATATCTGAGCAAACGCGAGAAGAGTCTTCTCGAAGGCTCCTCGTCGTCGGGCGGTCCCATCGGCACGGTCCACATGGGACTCGACCGGTTGTATGGAATGTGAGGCCGTCATGGTCGAAGCATTCGATCTTGGATACCTGTACGACGGCATTGATCCGGCGGCCAGCGGATACCTGTACGACGGCACCAACGTGAACGCGAGCGTGCCGGACACGATGCTGTGGCATGACCGGATCACCGTCCAATTGCGCGAACAGTATCAGACGCCCTACGGCGTCGACTATCGCGACAAGGGCGATCCCGCATACTGCCTGTGTTCGGTGGAGCCGCGCACGCGCAAGCAGGCCGTGTTCTCCGACAACTGGGCGCAGGACACTTCGCCGCAGTCGCAGGGTGGTCTGACGGAGATCTTCACGTTGACGATCGCCGCGCCGGAATGGCATGGCGACATCAACACGTTGGTCTGGTGGAAGGGCGACTGCTACGAGGTCGACGGCTCGCCCTCCTACCTCGAGCACGGCTCCAAATACGTGAAGCATTGGGAGGTGCAGGCGAGGCGAGTCCTCAACAAGGACTTCAGCCCAGTCCTTGTGCCGGAGCCCAAGGTGCCGGAAGGCAGCAGACCGTGGGGTACGTGAGGCTCAAACCATCGTTGAAACTTGATATCGCCCGTAAATACGGTCCTGGTGCGACGCGCATGATAGCCGAGAAGATCGCGTTGAGGGCGAGGGCGTTGGCCGACGCTCGCGCCAAGCACAAGAGCGTCGCCCGCGACATCGACATCAGCACTCATGCGCACGGCATCCACCATGCGGTCATATTGAGCGTGATCGGCACGCAGACCGTGGGACCGCAACGCCACGACCAGATAGCCGCCCACTTGGAGTTCGGCTATTTCAATGTGTGGGCGCAACGGTGGATGGACGGCCTGCACATCATCCGCGACGCGGCGTTCGGAGGCTGATATGCAACAAGCCACATATGTTCCCATCGAAGACGTCGACCTGAGCATCAGGGACGGCATCGACGCCGAGATACTGGTCAAAAACCTTTTGGAACGCGAATGGCCCGACGACGACACGTCGGAAGTGGCCGTGCGCGGAGGAATCGACCCCAGCACCGACGCGACCACGTTCACCAAGACGGTCGTCGTCTATTCGGTGGGGGAGACCTACCAGCCAGACGCGAATTTGAAGGCTTGGTCGTGGCGCGTGCCCGTCAGCTTCACCGTCATGTCGCATGACTCGGTGGAATGCTCGCAGATAAGCCGGCGTCTTGACCGGCTCGTCGCCTCATGGCCCTGGCAGCCGGGGGTTCCCGGCGTGGGCAAGGTGGCGCGCGTCCTGTCGAACACGACCGGGCATCGCGTCGAGGCGAGCATGAGCGCAGCGAAAAGCGTGCACGTGCGCGTCAGCGACAAGCTCATCGAAGCCTATTCGCCCAACTGACACGGCATCCTCTATTCCTCTTCATTTCTACATGGCCCCGCATGGCAACCGCCTGCGGGGCTTTCTCATACCCAAATTCCTGAAAGGAAGCCATCATGGCAATCAACAAGCAGGACATTTTCAAGGCGGTCCGCGGAACCATCTTCATGGCTCCGGCGGAAACGCCCCTGCCGGACGATCCCAGCCAGTTCACCCTCACCACCGAGAAGGTCGGCGAATGGGAGAACATGGGCCACACGTCCAACGACAACCGCATCGAATTCAGCTTCGACGGCGGCGAGCCCACTACCTACGACACGTGGCTCGAGGCCGGCGTGCAGACCACGTACAGCACTTCGACGCTGACGTTCACGGGTAATTCCGTGCAGGGCGACAAGGACAACCTCCAGCTGATCTACAACGGCTGGCTCTCCTCCGACCAGAAGATGATCGTCGCCACCCTGGAGAAGCGCGCCGTCGACAAGGCGTTCTTCATCCTCGCGCATGATTCCGGCAACAACGTGAGCTTCGGCCTGTACCTGCCGAACGTGAGTTTCACGTTCAACGACATGCCTAACTTCACGTCGGACGACAACTTCGCCGAGTTCGGTTTCTCCGGCACCGTCAAGTCCTCGACCGTGCTGCCCAAGGGACCCAACGGCGTGTCCGGCGCGTTCGGCCTCCTGCCGCCGGAATCGTTCAAGACCACGGAGACCGTTCCGGTCACTGGTGTGACGATCGACAAGCCAACCCTCACCGTGGCCGTCGGCGCCGACGACGACCTTACCGTCACGATCCAGCCGGCCAACGCCAGCGACAAGACCGGCACGTGGACCAGCGCCGACACGAAGAAGGCGACCGTCACCCCGAAGACGGGCAACCCGCTGCAGGCCACCGTGCATGGCGTCGCCGCCACAGATTCGGGCAAAACCGTCGACATCACGTTCACCAGCACCGACGGCGCCAAGACCGTCGTGTGCAAGGCGACCGTCAACAACGCCTGACCTTGGACCGATCCGTAGGAAGCCGTCGACCCCACGAAGTCGGCGGCTTCCTCATTTCAGGGAGGCATGAACAGTGACCATTATCAACATCAATCTGAAGACCCCCTACGGTGATTCTGCCGCGAACTGGACCGTGCATTTCACTCCGGTGAAACGACTGTTGGACGACGAGATCCCCGACATCCTTCCCCAGCCAGTCACCGTGCAGCTCGACGCGAACGGCGTCGGATCCACCGAACTGCCCGCCTCGGGCGTGGATTGGGCGTATTGCGCCAGCGAACAGGACCCGAAGACGGGTCAGGTCAATGTGCGCAACGTGATCGTCCCCGACGCGGCGTCCGCGGATTACACGGCGTTGCAGGAGCCGGGGTGGCGCACCAAACCCAATTACGCGTTCATTCCGTCGGTCAAGGGATTCAAGGGCGCGTCGATGCGCGTGCATGAAGGCGTTCCCACCGGGGTGCCCATCGAAACCTCCGAAGACAGCGTGGTCGATTCCACCACGGGCGACCTCTACGTGGTCTCGGACACAACAACCAACAACAAGTAAATAAGGAGCAAACATGGCTTTGCAGTATGTGAAGATCGGCAACCTGCGCGGACCCCAGGGCGAGCAGGGCATCCAAGGCGAGAAGGGCGACACCGGTCTCGCCGGCGCCAGCCTGCACATCGCCAACGTCGACGTCATGTCGAACAGCGACGTGGCGGTCAGCGCCCTCAGCCCGGCCGCCCCGCTGAACGTCAACGACCTCGTGTCCGACGTGAACGGCGACCTGTACACGATCACTTCCGTCGCGGAGGACGGCACCACGGTGCATGTGTCCAACGCCATCGCGGGCGTGAGCTTCAAGGGCCCGCAGGGAGAGACCGGCGCGGCCGGTCCGCAGGGCGAGCAGGGCGCGCAGGGCAAGCCGTTCCAGATCGCCAAGCTGTACGCCTCCGTTAACGAGATGAACGCCGACTATGGCAACGCTGACATCGCGCAGGGCGCGTTCGTGCTCATCAACACTGGCAACGTCCAGGACGAGGACAACGCGAAGCTCTACGTGAAGGGCACGAAGAAGTACGACTTCGTGACCGACCTTTCCGGCGCCGCAGGCATCCAGGGACCCGAAGGACCCGCCGGAGCCCAGGGCGAGCCCGGTGCCGCCGGCAAGGACGGCACGAACGGCGCCAACGGAGCCGACGGTAAGTCCATCCGCTTCTCGACGTCCGAACCGACCGACGAGCATAAGATCCCGCTCGCCGATCTGACCGACGCCACGGCGAACGTGGGTGATCTGCTGGTCAGCACGACGGGCGCGCTGCTACGCGTCACCGCCAAGGACGCCACCAATGTGACCGTGGAAGACGTCGCCAGCATCAAGGGCGCGCAGGGCGAGCAGGGCATCCAGGGCGAGAAGGGCGACACCGGCGTGGCCGGACATTCCACTTTCACGAGCACCGCTACGCCGAACGGCGACGGCCTCGTGCCGAAGAACACCGTGTCCGGCACACCGGTGGTGGGCGACACGATCATTGCCGGCGACGCGAAGGCCTATCCGGTCATCACCGTCGGCAACGACAACTACAAGCTCGACGTCGCCAACGGTGTGAGCCTCAAGGGCGCGCAGGGCGAGCAGGGCATCCAGGGCGAGCCCGGTGCGGCTGGCCAGGATGGCGCTGCGGGCGCCGCCGGCAAGGACGCTCCTCTGCCGGTCGCCTCCCCGACAGAGCCGGAGGACAAGACCGCCGGAAAGCTGTGGATCAAGACCGACGGACAGGGCAACGCGGTCGAACTGTACATCGGCCAGGACGTCGCCTGACGCAAACCGATTCGAAAGGGAGCCACCGGAGATGGTGGCTCCCTTTTCCATATGAACTTAGGGAGCTTCTATGGCTGTGCAATATACGAAGGTCGGCAATCTTCGCGGAGCTCAGGGGCCGAAGGGCGACACCGGAAGCCAGGGGCCTCGCGGCGAGCAGGGTATCCAGGGCATCCAGGGCGAGAAGGGTGACGCGGGAGCGCCGTTCAGCATCGCGAAGACTTACGTATCTGTCGCGGCGATGAATGAAGGCTATGCGACGGATGGGGTCGCTGAGGGCGGCTTCGTGCTCATCGATACCGGCAACGTGCAGGATGACGATAACGCGAAACTGTATGTGAAGGGCGCCACTGAATACACGTACATCACGGACCTGTCCGGCGCCGCAGGAATCCAAGGTCCGCAAGGTGACCGGGGCCAGCAGGGCGAGCAGGGTCCGGCCGGCCAGACCGGTCCGGCCGGTGCCGGCTGGTCGTCCAGCATGAACCCTCCGACTGACGATGAGCATGTGCCGGTCGACAACAGCATGCGACTCGTGCTGGTGAACGCGGGCGTGTATCAGGTGGTCGACGGCAAATGGCAGGACACCGGTCTGACTCTGAAGGGGCCGAAGGGAGATCCGGGCGACGCCGCCGACGTGAAGACCGGCAATGGCCTTGCCAAGGCGAGCGATGGCACGCTGAGCGTGAAGGCCGGTACGAACATCGAGGTCAACGCCACGGGCGTGAACGTGAAGCCGAACGTGTTCAACCCGATGATCGTGAAGAAGGAGGTCACGTTCGCGGCTGCCTCGTTCACCGGCGCCGCTGCGCCGTATTCGTGCACGGTGACGGTCGATGGATTGGGCGCTGATTCGATCATCAGCCCGAAGGCGACATCGGACAACATGACCGCGTGGACCGAGGCCGGCGCGTATGTCGTGGATCACATGGATGACGCGACGGTGGCCGAGGGCAGCCTGAAATGCGTTTGCTCCACGAAACCTGCTTCGGATCTCACGGGCATTCTGCTGACTTGGTGATCCGCAATGAGTGTGACGAATCTCATCCTATGCGGGTCAAGGTCGGTGGTGCCGCCGAAGGTCTCGTACACGTTTGATCTCGTCGACTCCGCTGGCAATGTTGTTCCGGACGGGGGTAGCGTCAATGCCGGGGCGGACCGTAGGTTCGCGTTCACGTATCGCGTGACCGGCACGGACGGTTCCACCTCCACCACGTTGGACGAAACGCCGACGGTCATGCCCGCTCCGGAGACCGTCACAACATCGGGCTTCTCCGGCATCAACACCGGTGGCAGCACGGTCCTGTACGGTGTGTCCGACGTCGTATATCAAGGTGTCAAGTTGAACAATCGGACTGTCAGCGTCGTCACCACGAAGATCGCATACACGTTGAACGTGTATGCGAACGGCGGATTGGTGTCAGACGGCGGCTCCATCCAACTTGAGGGAGATGGGAACGCGGACCTGTCGTTCGAATACCGGCTGACTGGCTCGGATGGGTCAACGGTCAGCGTGCTAGACAATCCAGCAACGGTGAACATTGCGACGAGCGTGAACACCACCTCCGGCTGCACTGTGACCCTTGGCACGGGGACCCATGTGGTCACACTCTCCGGTCTGAGATACGACGGGCAGGAGTTCCCGTCGGTGACGGTCAACGTCATCGTCACGGCGAAAACCAAGCCGGTCACGAGCGTCACATTGGACCGATCCGGCACGCTCGACCAGCAGATCGGCGATTCGTTGACATTGAACGCTACCGTGCGCCCCAACGACGCCGACGACAAATCATTGGATTGGGAGTCGTCGAATACGAGCGTGGCGCGCGTGTCCGGCAACGGGACCAGAGGACAGATATCCTGCAGGGCCGCCGGCTTGACGACTATCACGGTGCGCAGCGTGTCGAACCCATCCGCATCCGACAGCGTGGACGTGGAGGTTGCTGAGGCGACCATCGATGTCACGAGTGTCGTGCTTGACCAGTCCGGCACGTTGAGCCAGAACGTCGGCGATTCCCTGACCTTGTATCCGACCGTGTATCCGGATGATGCGACCGACAAGTCGCTCACCTGGCGTTCGTCGAATACGAGTGTGGCGCGAGTGTCCGGCAACGATTACAGCGGGACGGTGTCATGCAGGGCAGCGGGTACGGCGACGATCACGGTGCGTAGTGTGGCGAACTCGTCCGCATATGACACGGTTCGCGTGAGCGTGGCCGAACCGGAGCCGACCGTCACCTACTATGCCACGTTGGAGCCGGAGGATTCGGCGACCGGAGTCGGCAGCCAAGCGCAGGTCAAGGACGGCGACACGGTTAAGGTCCATGCCAACAGCGTCAAGGTGAACTGGAAGTGGCGCATCGAAGAGGTGCATGACGGCAAATGGTATGAGAGCCATGAACGTGCCACGTTGGACGAGTCGCCGTTGAAGTGGGGCACCGCAGGATACAACCACGTCAGCACTACCGGTGTGGCGTTCAAGTCGTATGGGACTTCGGCCGACAACGGCACGTTGAGACTCGGCAACCTCAAATACAACGGCTACACGATGCCCGAAGTGAACCTGACCGTCACCTATGTGTAAGGAGAAAACAAGTTGAGTGTTTTGAATCCAATCATCGTCAACGCAACGCCCAAAACGCCAGTGGAATCGATCACTGCCAGTCCGGCCGTGCTGTAGGGCAAGCCGGGCGCGAGCATGGACGTGACGTTCACGGTCATGCCCGCCGACGCGTCGAACAAGACCCTGAAGGTCGTAAGCTCCGACACAGGCGTCGCCACAGTCGCCCTCAAGAACGGGACCACGTACACGGTGTCGTTCGTCAAGGACGGCAACGTGACCGTCACAGCGTCGAGCGTTTCCACCCCAAGTGTGAGCGTGAGCGTCACGGTGACGGTCAAGAGCGGCGCGTCGCTGGCCGACAAGCAGGCATGGCATGACGCGCGCATGAAGGAAGTGGACGCGGGCACCTACAAGCCGAAGGCCATCGCCGCCGGTTTCACCGTGGCATTGAACGGAACCGATTGGACGCCGTTCAAGAATCGCGGCACGGACCCGGCGACCATGATCCAGGGCGTGGTCAAGGACTGGGATTCGGGCGACTATCTGGCGCTCATTCCCGGCGACTACTACGAGTTCAACATGACCGTCAATGGGACGACGAGCAAAATGCGCTACGAGTACACGTGCATGGACCAGTGGCTGACCACGGGCGGCGGTCCGAACCCGGATCATCACGCTCTCATGGTGTCCGCATGGTGCTGGCCGAATTACATGCAGTTCGACAGCGGCGGCTCGAACACGTACAAGCCGTCCGACCTGCATGTGTGGGAAGAGGGGACGTTCTACAATGCTCTTCCGAAGGCGACCAGGGATGCGATCAAACCTGTGTCGGTCATGTGCTGGAGCTCGAGCGGCACGGAGCAGCAGGCGTTGGCTGAGGCGTTGACGACCGCCGGCATCGTAGAGGCCACGGGAGAGGATGGGATTCGCGCGTTCTCCTACACGGAGGATGCGATGCTCACGCTCGACCCGGACGCTCCGACCGCCGAACAAAGGTATGACCAGATCGTGCGTGAACTCAATCAGACCGAGTACGCGGATGTCCGTGCCAGCGGCATCGAATGCAAGGTGTTCAGCCTGGGCGAGATCGAATGGTTCGGAAAGAAAATGTATTCCACCGAGAAGATCGTCAACCCGGGCACCAGCGCCATCCCGAACCACCACATCGAACGGTTCGACACAAACGCCAAACGCATCCGCAAACTCGGCGAGAACGGCGACAACTACTACCACTGGAGCCGCGCCGCCACTGCGTCGAACGGCAGCCGTGCGTGCTTTGTCAACACCGACGGTACGTCGGACTACAGCAGCGTCGGCTACAGCTACGGCGCGCTTTCCTGCTTCTGTCTCGGCTAGGCCCGCAGGGCCTCGCCGAGTATTCTGCCGGGCGCCTTTGCGCGCCCGGCACGACTTAAACACGATGCAAATGAGACAAGGGAATGATATGAGTGTATTGAACGCGCTGAGCCCATCCACATCGGGGGGGGCTTCCAAACGGCAACTCGTGCTTACAAGCATTTATGGGCAGATAGACAATGGGGAAACATGCATCCTCAATAATGTCCCAAGCACAAGCGATCGATGGCAGGTCGCCTACGCCGACAACCCGGACAGCGTTCTTGAAGTGGGTGCGTATTTCGTCTGCGCGGTGAAATATACATCGCGGTTGAACATCGTCACCGCGAACTATGCCTCGATAACCGCCATAGCGAATTCGTTCAGCATGGATATCGCCGCCGAGGCTGGCGATGAGATCCACGTTTCGATAACCCCCACGCGCCTTGATTACGATGAGCCGTTCCACTGCATTCTCACGACTTACAGCGGAGAATTCCCTCCGGATATAACTCCATGAATCAAAATTAGCGAAGAGAGAACAACAGAAGCACAATGAGCCAAGTATTAGCGCGCAAACGCAAGGAATCGCCGCTTGGACACGTAATGCTCGCACGCCAATTGGAAACGTCGGTCATCAAAGCGATGGGCAACGAACACATCGTACCCAAGTCATACAGGTTCACCATCGGCTTGCCGACCGTCAACCATGCGCGCGAGATGAGCCGGCATCTGACCCATGCGATGGCGTTCTATCCGTCCGACGAACAACGGCTATGGGAGCGCAAACGGCATCTGATCGAAGCGAACGCATGCTGCGACGACCTCATCAACGACCTCCAACTGATCCGCACGCTCAACATAGGCCAGATCAAACAGGTGGCCGGACTGTGCGAGACCGTCGACGAGGAGAAACGCAAGATCGAACGCGCGCTCACCAACGCGCATCTCGTCGGCCACGCCAAGAAATAGGCCGACCTAACACAAGTCTTGGTCTTGGACCGATCCGCGCCGCCAATGCGTCGAACAGCAACAATGCGTGCATTGTCAACACCGACGGTACGGCGAACAACAACAACGTCAACAACAACAACGGCGCGCTTTCCTGATTCCGAAAACCGCCGGCGATATGCCGGCATGCCCCAGACCAAGTAGCCCCATCATCGGGCGAACGCAGCGGGCATTCTTTTCAGAAGGGGTCCAAGACCATCGTCCCGCACAACGGGACGTGAACATGTGTCCGGCGGGTGGCGGCGGACGCCGTAGCATCCCCAAGGCGAACGTGCATGACGGCAACCCATCATGGCCGTGGAAAACCGTTCCATGCCGCCCACTCCCAGCATCCCGATTTTCCATGCCATGGCGGCACCCGGACTAGCAAAACATAGACCTAGGCCGGCTTCGCAAGGATGCGCCGGACACCCCACACTTTACTGAACACGGAGGCGCAGCATGGGCTCACGCAGACAGGCGCGTCGTCTCAGACGCGACCGGCATAGGGCTGGAAACAAGCGAAAACGCCTGCGATCGGCCACGTTGGAGCATGCGGCCAGCCTCACGATCCTCGAACAGTCCGCCCGGTTGGCGGCGCGCAACGTCGCATGGAAGACCGGCACGCAACGCTACATGCTCCGATTGCTGCCCAACGCCATCAAAGCCCATAGTCTGCTCCTGTCCGAACGTGACTTCACACAGCCGCGCACCCGGTTCACCATCATGGAACGCGGCAAACTCAGAGACATACAGGCAGCAAGATTCTCGGAACGAGTCATCCAGAAGGCCATCGCCCGCACGATAGTCAAACCCTCCTACCAGCCATCGTTCACCACCGGTAACTCGGCGAACATGCAGGGACGCGGCACCAAGTACGCGATGGACCGGCTGAAACAGCAGCTCGTCCGGCACTACCGGAGGCATGGGCGCGACGGATGGATACTGCTCATGGACTTCCACGACTATTTCAATTCGATCGACCGGAGCATCGTGTATCGGCAGGCATGCGAACGGATCGACGACCCGGCCGCGTTGCGGGCGATACGCATGCTGTTGGACGCAGAACAAGGCGACAAAGGTCTTGGCCTCGGCTCGGAGCCGAACCAGTTGTTCGCGGTCAACTATCCCAGCCGCATCGACCATTGGCTTGAGGAACGCAGCGGCGTCGAAGCCAGCGGACGCTACATGGACGACACCTACGCCATATCCGCCGACAAAGCCCTTTTGTGGAACGCGCTCGGCAACATCACATGGATGGCCTACGAGCTCGGCCTCACGTTGAACCCGAGGAAAACGAAGATCGTCAAACTATCGCACGGGTTCACATGGCTGAAGAAGAAGTGGAGCATCACCGACACCGGGCGCATCGTAGTGCGCCCATGCCGGAAAAGCATCGTCAGGGAACGACGCAAACTCAAGCACCTGTCCCGGCTCGCCGTCAACGGAATCATCAGCGAGGAGAACATGCGTACCGCCTACCAGTCATGGCGAGGCGGATTGAAACGCCTGAACTCCGGGCGCACGCTGCGCAACATGGACGCCCTCTACAAGATGCTTCCCAAGGCTCCGGACGACGAAGCCTGAGCCATCGAAGATTTCAACTCATTCCCCGCCGGTTTCCTGTGGCCGACGGGGAATGCCTTTTATCCACACAGGAACCAACACAGGAGAAAACATCATGGTAGAAAACATCAGCACCATGCCCGTCGCCGTGCAGGCCGCGCAGCCGTCGCCCGTGCCCGCGTCGAACACGTTGAACGTCAAGACGGAGGAGGATGGGAAAGAGGTTCCGCCGATGCCGGAGACCTGGGATGAGTTGAAGCAGTCGGACGAACTGTTGAAGACGATCCCCGACCTGACCACGCCGGAACGCCTATTGCCGGCGCAGTCCATCGGTTTGATGAACGTGGGCCAGTTCTGCGACCAGCAGCGCGACGAGATGCAAGGCAAGGACGAGTATGAGGTTGGCGTGCGCATGCAGGCCATCGTCACCATGGCGGACGACTGGCTCATGGACATCGCCGTCAACCCGGCCGAGTTCGACGAGTGGCGTCGCGGCCTGCCGCCGATGGGCGCGTTCGGCGCCTACCTGCTCCTGCTGCGCTGGTATTCGGACCGGTTGGGAAAATACACGCGGTCGAGGATCGGTTCAAAGAATGCCCGATCGAACTGACCGCTGATTTCCAACGCTATTACAGGCTCACATGGCCGGCATGCAAGCATGCCATCGACCCGTTGAGCCTGTACCGGTTGCTGCTGGGCTTGGAAGGGTACGACGGCTTGTACCGGGCGTACATGCTCGAACATCATCCCATCGACCCCGATAGCACTGACGAGTCGGACAGGGAGCGTCTGCGCGTGCTCGGCTGGCATGGGTTCAGCCAGGACTCCATGCTGTGGATGACGATGGCGAACACGATCACCCTGTTCTACCAGTCGTGGCGACAAGCGCACGGCGCCAAGGACAAGGACACGCCCATACTGTTCGCTCCGCCCAACACGATCATCGATTCTTCTCCGCATGGGGCCGACGGGCATGACCCGTCGTATGCGGAGATGCTGGCCTTCCTCAACTCGGGAGGCCATTAAAGCGGCGCGCCATAGGGCCCGCGCCATACAAGTGGGCCCTCTTCCAGGGACACGAAAACCCCGGCAATCACAACGGTTGCCGGGGTTTTCGTATACCCGCTCTTTTTCCCCGCGATCATCCCACCCGTTTCTGGAGGTTGACTATGGCCGAACTGTATTCCGCCGGAGAAGTCGGAGTCGACGTCGTTCCTGTATTGAAGAAATGGGATGAGCTCAAACGCAAGCTCGCGCGCATCGCCAACGACGACCTCAAGGTCAACGTGAACGGCGACCCCGATTTCCGCAAGGTCGATTCCACGCTGGAACGGCTCGACGGGTCGAGCATCAGCATCAACGTCAAAGGCGACGTGTCCCCGCTGCAGAAAAGCATCGCCAACGCGAAACGAGAGGCCCGCGACGCGCTCAAGGACATGAAGGTCCGCCTCAAGGTCGATGACGCCGGGTTCCTCCGCGACCTAAACCAGAAAATCAACGAAGGCAAAGGCAAGCTCGATCATTTCAGCGACGGCAGGATCAAGATGCCACAGCTTGCCGTGGCCGACTGGGACCGGCAGTTCGCCTCGTTGAAGGACAAGCTGAACGACCTCGGCGAGGAATACGAGAACCTTTCCTATCGTCAACGCACGCTGCTGAGCATCCGCGACAACATCGGCGAACGTGCCAAGACCGTCACCGATCTTCAACGGAAGGTCGATGAGCTCGGCGCCTCTTACGACGACCTGTCGAAGGCCATGGCCGACGCCGGCGAAGCCGAGGACTGGGACACGTACCATCGTCTTTCCGCTCGGGTCGAGGAATTGGGCGAAAGCCTTGACTCGACGCAGGCGAGCCTCGCCAAAAACCAGGGCAGGCTCAACCAGCTCAGGAACGCGTACAGCCGTATCGAGTTCACCGGCGTCGCAAAGCAACTGGATCAGATCAAAAAGTCAATCGACGAGACGAACAAAAGCATCGCCAAGATGGAGGGCGACGGCTCCTCCTACGAGTCGTTCGCCGAGACATTGCGCCAGACCGGTTCGTTCGCAAACGATCTGAACCGTCGGCTCGGCGTCGAGGAAGCCGCTCAACGGCGTTCGCTCGACGCGGCGAGCGACAACGCGAAGGCGCACGACATGCTGTCGAAGGCGTTGAACACGACCAACGCCTACGTCAACAAGATCAACAAAACGTACCGGATCAGCGGCGAACGCTATAAGCGTCTCGTCGCCGGCGCCAAGGATTACTTCGATGTCCAGGAGGAGCTGTCGGGCGTCGTCAACGACGCGAACAGCGCGATGGAACGTCAACGCCAGACGTGGGCGGAAAGCCTCAAGCAGATCCAAGCCATCAACGAGCAGCTGACCGAACAGCAGCGGATCATCAGCAAAGCCCAGCCGTTGGGCTCCGACGCCAGTCTGAACCGTCGCATCAACCAGATGCGCAAATACCTCGACCAGATCGACAGGATGGCGGAGCGGGGCGAAAGCCTCAAGAACATCGACATCGATTTCATCGAACACGGGTACGGGGAGCTGCTGGGCGACATCGACGCGTTGCAGGAGAACATCGACGAGACGAACCGCAAGAAGGTCATCGTCGATTTCCTCGACGCGAACATGGAAGCGGTCATGCGCCGCATCGACATGCTGGAACATCAGCGCGTCGACGTGCCGGTCGAGTTCAGGTTGCAGAGCGAGTCCATCCGCGATGAGATCGCGAAGATCAAGGACCGTGTGGAACGCGGCGACCTGGATGCCGTGTACGAGCTTGACGTTGATGGCGATTTCACGAAGCTCAACGACAAGTTGGACGAGTGGAAGCGTGAGAACGACGAGTTCAAGATGGACCTTGATCTCGAGACCGCGCTGGCGTCCGCGCATTTGGCGTGGTTCACCAGGCCGCGCACGGTCGACATCATCGCGAACTTCAAGGGCTCAGATCTGGGCCGAATCGTCAATGGCATGGTGTCCGGCTCGTCGGGCATCGGAGTGGTGCAGAACCAGTTCCAGAAGCTCGTCAACACGATGGACTCCTTGGACAAGTTCATCCCGAGGATCGGCATCCTTTCGGGCGTGCTTGGCTCGCTCGGCTCTGGCGCGGTCAACATCGCGGGAACCATCGGCGGCATCGGCTCCTCCATCCTGACGATGAGCAAGGCCGCCGCGGCCGCCCCGGCGGCGATCATCGGACTGGGAAGCGCGTTCTACATCCTCAAACAGGCATGGGGTCAAAAGGGCGGCACGTTCTATACCGCAGTGGACCTAGCCACTACAAAGCTCGGTGAACTGTACGACCAACTGATCGGCGCGTTCTATACGGATGTGACTCCGACGTTCCGCAGCATGGCCGACGCGATAGCCGGCCAACTGGTGCCCGGCATGACCGGCATGGCTTACGCCGAGGGCCGTGTCGTCGCCGGGATGATGGAGATGGTCGAGCAGGCCAACGAGGCCGGCAAGATCAAACGCATCTTCGACGACACCGATGAGGCCATGATGCGCATGGTGCCCGGCATGCAGTCGTTGATGCGTGCGTTCCTCGACTTGGGTGACGCGGGCAGTGACGTTCTGCCGGACATGGCCGAATGGTTCAGCCGGAACGCGGACTCGTGGGCCGACTGGGTGCGCGAGATGGCCGACACCGGTCAGATTCAGGAGGGTCTGCGGGAGGCCGCCGAGCAAGGCGGATACCTGAAGGACTCGCTCGGCTCGCTGATCGGCATCACGACCGGCGTGTTCGGCGCGTTCGCCGAAGGCGAGAACGGCCTGCAAGGCTTCTCCGAAGCGCTGGATCGGGCTGATCGCGCGGTCAACTCGTTCAAGTTCCAGGAAACATTACGGACTTGGCGTGAGGGCGCCCAGTCGGCACAATCCTCGTTCCGTGGCATATTCGACCAGCTTGGGGATGACGCGTACAACATGCGCGACACCATCAGCCAAGCGTTGGGTGACGGCGGCGAGATCGCAGCTTCGGTCGTGTCGAACATCAGTCAGGCGTTGGCTGGGGCGGAGCCGGGTATCAGCCGGTTCAGCACCGGTTTGCGCGAGGGCTTCCAAAGCGCGTTCGACGCGATCGGCGAGGCCGGCCCCATGTTCAGCAGCCTGTTGAGCATGGCCGGTAGCTTGTCGAGCACGTTCGGCTCGGTGTTCGGCAGCACGCTGCGCGCCGCCTCGCCGACGATCCAGGCCATCGCCACGGCCACCAAGGCCGTCGCCGACGCGTTCAACGCGTTGCCGGCGCCGGTTCAGGCGATGGTTGGCTTGTGGGCCACGTTCGGCAAGACATGGACCAGTGGCATCACTAGCTTGAAGCAGGGCATGGTGGCAAACATCCAACAGACCTTGCAATACAAGTCGATGCTGGCCCAGTTGGGCGTGCAGGCCGAAGCCACGTCGATGAGCTTCCGCGAGTTGGCACAGGCGATGATGGCCGTCAAGAACGGTCAGATCGGCGGCGCCTTGTCCGGTGGCATGGGCGTGACCGCGCGTAACGTCGCGCAGACGAAGAGCGCCATGTCAGGTCTCGTGGCCGTGAACACGAAGGCCGCGGGAAGTTGGGATGAGGTAGCGGCCAAGGCCGGCAAGACCAGTGGCGCATTGTCGAAGGTCGGGGGCGTCGCCAAGACGGTCGGCTCCGGCATCCTTGGCGCGTTCGGCGGCGGCTGGGGAGTAGCGATCATGGCCGGGTTCACGGCCATCTCGTCGGCCATCAGCGACTACCAGTCGAAAGCCCAGGCCACACAGGTCGCATCCAACAACATCAGATCAAGCATCGAGGGCATCGCCTCCGTATCCAAGGAAACGGCGTCCTCGCTGGGCGCGGTTGGCTCGGCGGTCAAATCCGCGTTGTCTGATTCCAGGTTCGGCGAGACCGGCTGGAATTGGATGAGCGACCTGACCACCGGCTTCGACAGCGTGAAGGACGCGTCAGCCAAGACCGGCGTGTCCATCAACGCTATGAGCAAGGCCGTCGCCGGCGGCAAAGACTCGTATGAGAAGATGCTCAAGAAGCTGACCCCCACCAGCGAGGCAATGGCCGAACTGACCGGTCAGGCCATGAACGGAGTCATCGGCATCCAAACCAACACCAGCGCGCTGGTCAAACAGCGTCAGGCGTTGGAGGACGCCAAGAACGCCACGCTGGACGAGCTCAAAGCCACCGCCGACGAGAACGGCATCAGGGATGGCTACGTGCAATCCCTGTGGGATGAGGGCACGGCGACCGATCTGATCGCCGCGAAGATCCAGTCGAAGACCCAGTTGGAGCAGAACCACGCGCAGGCGTTGCAAATGCTTACACGCGAGCAGAACAATGCCAGCGCCGCGAGCATCCAATACGCTCAAGCGGCGATCCAATACAACTCCATGTATTCGGGCATGGCCGACCAGATCCAGAACATCCAGCAGCTCATCGACCAGGGCGCCCCCGTGTGGGATGAGCAGGCCGACGACTTCGACTACACCAGCACCGCCGGCGCCGCCGCGGCGAGCACCCTCACCCAGTTGGCTTCCAGCGCGAACTCGTACATCGATGCGATGATCGATGCCGGCAAGCCGCAGGAGGAGGTCATCGCCAAGCAGAAGGAGTTGCGCGGACAGTTCGAGCAGACCGCGAGCCAGATACCCGGCTTGCAGGGTCAGGTCGAACAGTTGGCCGACACGTATCTGACGACGCCGGAGAGCATCAAGACGATGTTCCAAGCAGACACCGAGCAGGCCAAGCTCGACACGTTGCAGTACTTCACGCTTATCGAGGACAAGTTTCCGGCTGGTAAGAAAGGTTCAGCGCAACGCAAGATGGTGTTCGACGCCGTGACCAGCGGCGCCATAACCAGCATCACGCAATTGCAGACCGTGTTCGACCTGCTCACTCATGGCGCGGACACGCGCATGGTCAAGCTCCTGTTGAACGCGGATGGCGACGCCGAATGGAAGACGAAGAACGTCGCTAAGAACCTAGAGAAACTGGGCATGGAGCCGAAGACGTTCGAATGGCTGCTCAACGGCAACGGCACCGCCGAGGAACGCATGCAGACAGTGCGCGAATCCTTGTCGGAGCTGAACCTGTCTGACAAGCAGATCCAGTGGGTCCTCGACTGCATCGACAACGTGACCGGCCAAGCCAATTCCGCGATGCAGGCCGTGAGGAACGTGCCCACCGGTTGGACGACCAAGTTGAGCGCGGACGGCAACACCGTGTATTTGGCGAACGATTCCAAGAACGCCGTGTACGCCATCCCGACCGAATGGCTGTCGTTCCTGAACGCGACCGGCAACACCAATGCGTTCGCAGACGAAGCTAGCATCGCCGTCAACGCGGTGCCGCCGAAATGGTTCACTTCCATCGACGCGGACGGCAATGGAATCGTCACCGCCAATGAAGCCGAGAAGGCCGTCAAGGCCATCCCGCAGAAATGGAAGTCCGCGATCTCGGCTAGCACGTCGGGCCTGCCGGCCGTGCAGGCGTTGAAGGCGGCCATTGACAGCGTTCAGTCTAAGTCGGTGTCCGTCACCGCCACGTTCTACCGCAATTTCATCGAGACCCACATCATGAAAACGCAGGAACAACACGGTCCATTCAAAGACGGCTACAAGGCTTCCGGAGGCCGGATCTCTGGACCAGGAACATGGACAAGCGACTCCATCCCCACGATGCTTTCCAACGGCGAGCACGTGATCCGCGCGGCAAGCGTGGCGCGGCTCGACGCGAAGTACGGCAGGGGATTCCTCGATCATCTGAACGCCTATGGCGACATACCCGTGTCCACGGATTCGAAGTTCCGTGCCGAATCGCAGGCATTGGCAGCCAGCGCACGCATGTCGGCAACCAGCATGCAGGAGATAGCGCGTTCGACGCGACAGACGTTGAACACGCAACGCTCCTACGCAAGCAGGACGGTCAGTGCGCCGAACGTGACGCAGAACTTCCAGGTGAACGCGAACGATCCCGAGTTGGTGGCGCGCATGGTGGAGACGCGTATGCGCCGCGTGTTCGAAGGAGTGTGACATGAGATTCGAGGTCATCAGCCCGTCGGACAGCATCGTGCTGCGCGAGGAGAACTGGGGTTGGGCCACATTGGGGTTCCGTCTCTACTCGTACCAGGGGTGGAGCGGAACCCCGGCGCCACGGGACGAGACCGTGAGCCGGGTGAACATGGCCGGCGCGTACATGCCAGCACAATTCAACCAGGGCACGAGGGTGCTCACGTTGGAATGCGGGTGGGCCGGCCGTTCCACGCTTGAGGTCGAGGAGACCGTGGACCGTGTGAACGCATTGATGGGCGTGCCGTTGACGGTCAATCGGATCGCGTCTTCGGGCAAGCGCGCGGTGACGGGCTTCCTGTCGGATGACCCGCAGACGCAGGTCACCCGGGACGATCAGACGGTCAGGTTCACGTTGACGATCACCTGCCCGGACCCTTATAAGTACGGGGACCCGGTTGCCTACATGATGTCGGGCAACAGCGTGTACGTGGAGAACGAGGGCAACGCGCCCACATGGCCCGTCGTCGTCGTGGAGAACCCGAACGGCGTCGGCTTCGTGAACGTGTCCGACGGGCAGGGGCATGACGTCAACTGGCAGGACCCGGATGCCACGGCCACCAGCGTGGAACTGGACTTCCGCAAGCTCATGCCCCCGACGGGCACGGTCACGTCGGACAATGCGTTCCCCATACCGCCGAAAGGCATGGACGTGTACGCGACCGCCACGTTGAACAGCACTATGTGGGTGGAGGCGAGGCCGGCATGGTTGTGAGATGCGAGCTCTACGACATGCGCCACGGCACATGGCTTGCGCGCCTCCCGTTGTCGCAGGCCAGCTGGCAGGAGACGTGGAACGCGGCCGGGTCAATGAGCGTGACGATACCGTTGAACAGCGAGTACTCCACGCTCGACCCGGATGGCCTGATAGTGGAGACCAAGGCACTTATCTGTCTGATGGACGGTGAGCGGATCATCCACGCCGGCCCCGTGCTGAGCCCGCCCGACTGGGACCCGCAGACGGGCACTCTATCGGTGTCGTGCGGGGATGGGTGGAGCATGTTCGACTGGCGGCTTGCCTTGGATGCACGTCTGCGTGACCGTCAGGTGGATGGCGAGATTGTCGTGGACGACGACAATCCCGGCCCCGAATGGTCATTGGGTTTCCAAGGCACAGTGGGCGATATCATCCGCGGCCTCATATTGGAGACGCAGAAATGGGGGAGCCTGCCCATCGTCGCCATGCCCGCCCAGAACCTGTACGGGGGCGAATACGCGGAATGGACCGGCTGGGACCTGACCCGACTGTCCGACGCATTCGCGGACCTGTTGGAGCGAGACAAGGGCGGGCAGCTCAGATTCGACCCGGAGATCGTGGACGGACGTTTCCGTTGGCGCCAACGATGGGCGTTGGACGGCGTGTCCACGCACACGTTCGACTGGAACACCCTATTGCCCGACCAGCCGGTCAGATTCACGGGCATCTCAGGCGGAGGCGCGACCTACACGCAGGTGTGGGCGTCGGGCGGCAAGAACGACGACAAGGTGCTCTTGACCCGCGCGGACAGCATCGACCTTGAGTCCAACGGCTTCCCCCTCGCCCAATACGGCGACGCATCCCAATCCACGGACGGGTCGTTGGCCGCGTTGCATTCGTTCGCCAAGGACACACTCGCCGCGTCGAGGGACGACCGCACATACAAGCTGCAATGCCCGCCCTCGTTCAATCCGATGGTGGGAGACCGCGTGCATCTGCGCGTCAAGGACCAGTACGTGCACGGATATAAGTCCGACGGCTCGTGGGACGACACGATGCTCGGCCTGATCATCACCGACATATCAGGCTCCACCGATTCGCAATGGCTCGACCTACAGGCCCGCGTGTGCGGGGAGGGCGTGCAAGGCGTCAGGGCAGGCACGGCCGACCCGGTGCTGGCGATGAAACGGCGCATGGCCTCGTGGGCGCGCATGACCCGCAAGGCCAGCAGCCCGTCGGCCAGCGCCGCCTACCAGACCGTCGGCAAGATACGCCAATTGCGCGCCCAATCAACCGATCAAGGAGTTGTGACATGGCTGTGATAACGAACGCCGTGGGACGCGGCGACATCAGCTTCGCGTTGGGAACGAGCTTCCGTTGGCGCATCCGCTGGACGCGCCAGGCCAACGGGGTGAGCGAACCGGTCGACCTGACCGCGTGGACCATGCGCCTGCAAGTGTATGGAGCGCAAGGCCAGTTGTGGCTCGACAAGGACGTGACGGATCGCAGTGCGCAGGGCGTCGCGTTCCCCGAATTGAAGCCGTCGGATACGAGCGGCGTCGAATGGAAGGCTCGGCGCAGCGGCGTGTGGCGGATCGTCGCCAGCCAGCCCGATGGCGACGCGTTGACCGTCAGATGGAGCGGCGCGCAGGATGCGTCAACAAGCCTGCTTTCCACCATGCCCGACCTATCAAGCGGCGAAGTGCAGGAAGTCGCATGGGGTTACTGGCGCGCAGGCTGACCCAAATCACTCGATAATTCTTCATCTCCCCATGAACGCCCACCGGCGGTTTGCCGGTGGGCGTTCGCATATCCAAGGAGCTTTCTTATGGAAATCGAAATGCATGACCGGGTTGACGTGGGCGTCGCCGGCCCGAAGGGCGATCCGGGAACACCGGGAATCACCAAGGTCGAATCCCACACGTTGGACACCGGTCTGCCGGCCACGTCCACCATCGACGGGACCACGCTGATTCTCGGCATCCCGCTAGGGCCCGCCGGCCCGACCGGCGAACGCGGACCCGCAGGCGTGGAGCACGTTTCCGTCAGCACGCTGGCGGCCGGCGCTGACGCGACCATCACCCTGATCGACGGGACGCTCGCATTGGGCGTGCCGCGCGGAGACAAGGGAGCCAAGGGAGACGCCGGGCAGGGATACCAGTTGCAGGGAGTCGTCGCATCCCAAGCGAACCTACCCGCGATGGGTCTGACGAACTACGCGTACATCACCGCCGACACCAAGCATTTCTGGGTGTGGAACAACACCAGCAAGCAGTGGGATGACGCGGGCGAACTCGTCGGCCCACAGGGACGCGGCTTCTACACGGGACTCAAGGCGATAGAACCGAACGCCAGCGTGAACCTGACCGACATCTCCGCGCCGGAAGGCATCACCGTGGGCGACACGCTCATGGGCGTGGACGGACGATGCTACAAGGTCACCACGGTCACCGAGTCGAACGTCACCGTCGGAACCCTATTGGCGACCATCAGAGGCGCGCAAGGCGTGCGAGGCAACGGATGGTTCGTCACCGACCTTGACGTGAACGCCGGTTCGACCGTCGCATTGGACCACATGTACCCCACCGACCTCGCCAAAAACGTCGGAGACTTCCTATTGGACTCGCAGGGCGACATCTGGCGCGTGACCGGCGTCGCGTCGAACAGCGTGAACGTCACGCAAATCAGCAACGTCAACCTCAAGGGCCCGCAGGGACCCAAAGGCGACACTGGCGCCGCCGGCAAGGACGGCGAACGAGGCGAGACAGGTCCCGCGGGCGTGCAACGGGTCGTCGCCAAGACCATCGGCGGAGGCCAGAACGCGACCGCCGACCTGACCGACGGCGTGCTCACCATCGGCATTCCCGCCATCGGCCCGAAGGGCGAGACCGGTGAGAAAGGCGATCCGGGAGCGAACATCACCAGCGTCGTCGTCAACACCAGTTCTAGCGGCAGCGGATACGGTTCGTTCGACGCGGACTCGGGCACGCTGACGATCAACGTGCCGAAACAGGAGACGCCGGAGATGACTCTGTGGACGCGAAGCGGCTCGCTGTCCGGCTCGCTGAGCAACGGCTCCACGCTTGGCAGCGCCAGCGCAGGCGGCGGCGCCGGCACCTATCTGATTTTCTGGAACGCCCGGTTGGGAAGCCTGCCAGGCAACGGCAGCACGTCATGCTCCATCATCTGCCATGCCGGCAGCGGCACGTATCAGGCTCAGTGTGCGGTCGCCGTGGGCGGTGACGGCAGCACCAGCGGCGGCGCGCAGACATGCTCCGGATTCGCCATGACCACATTGTCGAGCGGCGCTTCGATCAGTTTCAAATACGAGACGACCAAAAGCGGCGGAAGCATCACCAACGGCCGCTACGGGATCGTCAAGGTCGCTTAAGGGAGGAACGCGCATATGGCAGAAGACATCGAAGAGAAGGTCATCGCCACGAATCTCGTCACGGACCCACGGCTGACCGACGTGTTCGCGTCCGCGACCGGAGTCGACCAGCAGAAACGCTCCACGGGCACAGGCCTGGTGCTCACATTGAACACCGGGCAGACAGACGGATACGTGAATCCGTGGTACGGGCAGCCTGACATGGATTGCGTTGGCGTGGTGCTCACCCAGCCGGCCGACGGGCTCGATCCCGTGGGTGGTTCCAGCATTGGCATGGCCGACAACAGTCGGCTCGTGTGGCTGCGCGGAGGCAAGACCGGGTATGCGCACGCGATGGTCGTGCGCATGGACAAGCCCGAGCAGGCGCGCCTGCATGTGCCGGCCGACGGAAAGCCGTTGACGGTGCTCAAGGTCGGCCTGTTCGACATGGACTCATGGCAGCAGATGCAATCCCGCGGCATCATCTACTTTGACGGCGCCGGCATCGTGCAGGCCGGCGCGGACGGATACGTGCTGCCGCCCGCCACCACCAGCACATTGGGTGGTGTGATCGTTGGGGACGGTTTGTCCGTGACTGCCGACGGCGTGCTCAGCGTCCTCAAACAGGAGATCCCGGTCGCCACGGCGGACAAGACCGGTGTGGTCAAGCCCGGCAAGGGCGTGAGCGTTTCCGCCGACGGTACCATGAACGTGCGCTTGGGCGACAACATGGTGTTCGACGAGAACGGCGCCCTGTCCAGCATCCAGCCGGACGCCCCCGACATGTCGGACTATTACACGCGCACGCAGGTCGATCAGAAGCTCACGAGCTATTACACGAAGGAACTCGCAGACGCCACGTTCCAGAAGAAGGACTCCGGCGGCACTGGAGGCGGCGGTGGCGGGGAGGAAACGCCATCCACGGAGAAGAACGACCTCGTGTTCAAATCCGGGTCGCTTGATTTCAACAACACGCTGACCGACAAAGCGATCATGGCATCCACGAACGTGCCCGAGGATGGCTACTACCTGATCCTATGGGAAGGACGACTGGGAGGAGCGCCCGGCAACGGCACCACATCCTGCTCCGTGCTATGCACGGCCGGAGGCAAGACGATGGGCTCCCAATGCACCATCGCCGTGGGCGGCGACGGAAGCACCAGCGGCGGCGCCCAATCCTGCACCGGCTTCATGACCGTCAGCCTCAAGAAAGGCAACACGATCGAATGGGCATGGCAGACCACGAAGGAGGGCGGCACGTTCAGCGGAAGCCGTTGGATGATCGTCCGACTGGGGACCGGGGAGGCGAGTTGATGAGCGGAAACATGCCCGTGTGGGCTTTCCTCGTGGTCGCGGTCATCGGCTCCGGCGGCTTCGGAGCCCTCGTCCCCTGGCTGCTCAACAGGCTCGACAAAGCCAACCCCGAACGCGCCGGCCTCCGCCTGCTTCTCTTCCTCAAATTGCAGGCGATCCACGAGGACATGGTGCGCGACGACGGCGTGTGCCCGACCGCGCGCAAACGCGACGCGGAGGCCATCTACACGTCCTACCACGCGCTCGGCGGCAACGGGGTCGGCACCTCGATGATCGAGGACATCCGCGAAGCCCACATCAAACCAAACCAAGAAAACTAACCGAACATTCCGAGACATCAAGGTCCCGCACGGCGACAGCCGGCGGGGTCTTCGCATACCCGGAGAAAGGAAGCCAATATGGCCGATCATAAGGAAACCACCAGTTGGGCGCTCGCATCCGCCGATTTCTGGAAGGACGCTTTGGAGCGTGCCGTCAAGACGGGAGCGCAGGTCGCGGTCGCCACCATCGGCACCGGGGCAGTCGGCATCCTACAGGTCGACTGGCTCAACCTGCTGTCCGTCACCCTGATGGCGATGATCCTATCCGTGCTCACGTCCATCGCGTCGAGCGGCAAGACGGACACCATGGGCGCGGCCAGCCTCGTGCGCAGCACCGACGACGCTGCCCTCGCCGGCCAGCAGCTCACGGCCGCGTTGCGCGAGACCGGCGCGCTGCCGTTGGGCATGACCGCCGGAAAGCGGCAGATCGTCGCCACCGCCAGCGGCGCCGTCCACGAAAGCATCGCGTCGGAGGGCGAACCCGAGCCGGTCGCCGCCCCCATCGAGGGCGAGGAGCCGGCCCCGCAGGCGGGTGAGGCCCTATGAGCGGATACGCGCAGGCCATCTGGAGGGGCAGCCCCAACCACTACCAGGGGCGCAACGGGTACACGGTGGACCACATCACCCTGCACATCATGGTCGGCAGCCTGTGGGGCACCGACTCGTGTTTCCAACAGGCGTCGTTCCGCGCCGCCAGCCACTACGGGGTAGGCACGGACGGCACCGTCCTGCAATGGGTCGACGAGGACAACGGCTCGTGGGCCGACGCGAACATGGCGTCCGACTGCTCCGGCGTGACCATCGAACACGCCGGAGGCCTCGCGTCGATCCCCGTCACCGACGAGGAGGTCGAGGCCTCCGCACGCCTGTGCGCGGACATCAGCCGCCGCCACAACCTCGGCCGCCTGTGGCACGACGGATTGAACGGCAACATCTATCTGCACAGGGAGATCCCCGGGACCGACCACTACGGCTGCCCCGACAACACCATCAACGGCCTGCCCGTGGACCGCGTCATCGCACGGGCGAACGAACTATTGGAAGGAGAGGACATGCCCTCTGCACAGGAGATCGCGCAAGCGGTCTGGAACTTCAACCAAAACGGGACCCTCATGCGCGACCGCGTTCAGGGAACCGACGCGGCCGCCAACAAGACGCTGGCGATCCTGAACAACGAGAAGACGGAGCGCGACTGGAACAACAGCCGCACCTACCGCACCATGCTCATGCTCAAACGCCTCGTCGGGATGAAGGACAACGACACCACCGTGCCCCTCAACCCGGTCGCGCGCATCGAACTGACGAACGCGCAGTTGGATGCCATCGCCGACAGGGTGGCCGCCAAGATCGGAGACAATCGATGAGCGTGCTGAACACCAGTCCCGTATCGGGGGGGGGCTTCCGACTATGAGCTTCCGATAGCCACTGAGACCACGCTCGGCGGGGTCAAGGCTTTCAATGCGGCTTATGATGAGTACGTCAACAACCAGACCACGCTGTATGCGGTTAACGGCGGATACAAGGACGGCCTTGGATTCATCCGATCCGAGGACATCGTGAGCTCCTTGTCCTACGACAAAGGCGAAAATGCCGCGCTGAACATAATCCAAGGACTGATGTCCAGCGATCTCTCGGCGCAGTTGTTCATCAGTGAGGTCATGCTGAAGATCGTCTTGTCAAACACTGAAGTGCGACAGAAGATTCGGGAGATAGCCACGGCATCCTGAGCCACGCCCCTCTTCTAAGACACGCAGATTCCGACGACTGTCGGCATGTGCGTCTTGGAGGAGGGGCCTTTTCTCATATGCGGGACTTCTTCGGCGTGTCGCGTTCCGGCGTGTCGAATGCATCTTATGTGTCTCGACCGCGAGTAATACATAAGTCCGCGGAAACAATCAAGGCCTCCCTTTCTGAACTGCGCCCTGTTTGTTGGACGTTGTTTATTAGGATACGGGGGTCGGGCTGCGAGGGACATGTTCCGGTATTCCTCCGGGGTGTGTCCCTCGAGTCGTATCTGGCGTCGTTTGGTGTTCCAGTGGACGATGTACGCGTCCAGCTCGGTCTTGAACCGCTCG